>JALHIE010000015.1 GCA_022840285.1 Porphyromonadaceae bacterium | reverse complement strand
ATTGTTTGATGTGGATCTGGAAGTTTGATGTAAATCCTCACGTCATATGAAAGCCAAAAGTTTAGTAAATATCAGCGACTACGGCAAAGAAGATATCCTGCGGATACTGAAAGCAGCTACAGCGTTCAAAGCCAATCCCAACCGCGATTTATTGCAGGGAAAAGTATGCGCCACACTGTTTTTTGAGCCTTCCACGCGTACACGCTTAAGTTTTGAGACGGCAGTAAACCGGCTCCGGGGAAGGATTGTCGGATTTTCCGATGCAGCCACCAGCAGCTCCACCAAAGGAGAATCGCTGAAAGATACCATCATGATGGTGGGCAACTACGCCGACCTCATTATCATGCGCCACCACCTGGAAGGGTCGGCGCGCTATGCATCGGAAATCTCACCGGTACCGATCATCAACGCAGGCGATGGCTCCAACCAGCATCCCACGCAAACCCTGCTCGACTTGTTCACCATCTACGAGACGCAAGGGACGATGGAGAACCTCACCATTACTATCGTGGGAGATCTGAAATACGGCCGTGCCGTGCATTCACTCATTCAGGGATTGTCCCATTTCCATCCGTCCTTTAACTTTGTGGCGCCGGAGGAATTAAAAATTCCCGAGAAGTACAAATTGTTTTGCGATAACCGGAACATCCCCTACAGGGAATATACCGAATTTTCATCCGAAGCCATTGCTTCCGCTGATATTCTTTACATGACCCGGGTTCAGCGCGAACGTTTTACCGACCTGATGGAATACGAAAAGGTGAAGAACGTCTATGTCCTGCACAATGAAATGTTGAACGACTCCAGGGATAACCTGAAAGTACTCCATCCGCTCCCGCGCGTGAAAGAAATCAATCAGGATGTAGATGAGAATCCCAAAGCCTATTATTTTCAGCAGGCGGAAAACGGCGTCTATACCCGTCAGGCTGTCATCTGTGATTTGTTGGATATCCGTCTGGATTGAATAAAGTAAAATATCATAACATACCTACAAGATGGGAAAAGAATTGCAAGTAGCGGCACTGGAGAACGGAACGGCAATCGACCATATTCCGACCCGGGAGCTGTTCAAGGTGGTTGCCCTGCTCCAGCTTCAAAAGCTGGATAATCGGATCACCATCGGGAATAACTTAAAAAGCAGCAAGATGGGTGCAAAAGGAATCATCAAGGTTTCCGACAAGTTCTTCAGGGAAGACGAGATAAACCGCATCGCGCTGGTTGCCCCGAACGTCAACCTGAACATTATCCGGGATTACGAAGTAATTGAAAAGAAAAAAGTGACGCTCCCCGATGAAATTATCGAAATTGTAAAATGCAACAACCCGAAATGCATCACCAACAACGAACCGATGAAAACACGCTTCGAAGTGGTAGACAAAGAAAAAGTGGTGTTGCAATGCCACTATTGCGAATTGAAAATCAAGAAAGAAGAAATCGTTTTGAAGTAGTTGTCGGGTAACACAATATACAAATGAAACAGAACTGGAAGCCGGGAACGTTGATCTATCCCCTTCCCGCGGCAATGGTATCGTGCGGAAGCCATCCCGACGAATACAACATAATCACCGTCAGCTGGCTGGGAACCCTTTGCACCAATCCGCCGATGTGTTATATTTCCGTCCGTCCCGAACGGTATTCATACGAAATCATCAAACGAAACATGGAGTTTGTGATCAACCTCACCACCGAGGAGCTGGCTCACGCCACCGACTGGTGTGGAGTACGCTCGGGGAAAGATCACGACAAGTTCCATGAAACGGGATTAACACCCGCAAAAGCTGTAGCGGTGAACGCTCCCGTCATCGAAGAATCCCCGCTCTGTATCGAGTGCCGCGTAAAGGAAATCATCTCGCTTGGATCGCACGACATGTTTATCGCCGATGTGGTAAACGTGCAGGCAGACGACAAGTATTTCGATCCAGAAACCGGGAAATTCGACATGCAAAACGCCAGGCTCCTCGCCTATTCGCACGGCAACTATTACGGACTGGGCGAACATATCGGAAAATTCGGATGGAGTGTGAAGAAGAAATAATTACATAAGTAAACATTAAACCGTATGCCCGTAAATTTACCCGATAAACTCCCAGCCATAGAGATCCTGAGCAAGGAACACATTTTCGTGATGAGCGACCTGCGTGCCTCCACACAGGATATCCGTCCGTTGAAGATACTTATCCTCAACCTGATGCCGCTTAAGATCACTACCGAAACCGATTTGATCAGGCTGCTATCCAACTCTCCCCTGCAACTGGAAATTGAGTTTCTGGGATTAAAATCCCATACGCCTAAAAATACACCCATCGAACATTTGCAGACGTTTTACAAAACGTTCCCTAAAGTAAAAGAAAGCTATTACGACGGCTTTATCGTTACCGGCGCACCCGTGGAACTATTGCCGTTCGAAGAGGTACGGTATTGGCAGGAGCTGACCGGAATCTTCGATTGGGCCCGTACGCATGTAACTTCCACGTATTACATCTGTTGGGCAGGACAAGCGGCGATGTATCATTTTTATGGCATCCGGAAATATCCGCTGGACAAGAAAATTTTTGGAGTTTTTCCACATACCGTCAACGATAAAGCGTTCCCGCTTTTTCGCGGATTCGACGACGAGTTCTTCGCTCCACACAGTCGCCACACGACGGTTTCCGCTGAGGAGATTTCCCAACACCCCGAACTGACCATCCTCTCTCAGTCCGAAGAAGCAGGGGTATATATTGTGACCTCCCGCGGTGGACGTGAGTTCTACGTCACCGGGCATTCCGAATATTCACCCTTCACGCTACACAACGAATATACGCGTGATATGCAAAAAGGGCTGGACTCGGTGGAGTTTCCCAAAAACTATTACAAGGACAACAACCCGCAAAAACAACCGGTTGTCCTGTGGAGAAGCCATGCAAACCTTTTGTTTATAAACTGGCTTAATTACTTTGTATATCAAGCAACTCCGTTTGACTTAAAAAAGATAAAAGAGTTAGGGGATTTAACTTGACCCCGCCTGGATGAATGGAAAGATGAAAACTCCACGAATCGTTGAACTTCTCGCCCCTGCCAAAAACAAGGAGATTGGAAAAGAAGCCATCCTTCACGGCGCCGATGCCGTCTACATAGGTATCTCGGGATTCAGTGCACGGATGGCTGCTGGAAACAGTATTGAAGACATTGCCGGGTTGGTGGAATTTGCACATCAGTACAACGCCAAAGTGTATGTTGCGTTGAACACCATCCTTTACGACCACGAACTCTCACAGGTGGAGAAACTCATCCGGGAGTTATACCGTATACACGTCGATGCCGTTATCGTCCAGGACATGGGTATTTTGCAACTTAACCTGCCTCCTATCCCGCTCCACGCCAGCACGCAGACCGATAATCGCACCGTAGAAAAAGTGCAGTTTTTAGAGAATTCGGGATTCACGCAGGTAGTGCTTGCACGGGAATTGTCCCTGGATCAGGTAGCCGAAATTTCGTCACAAACCAGCGTTGCGCTGGAGGTTTTTGTTCACGGCGCCCTCTGTGTTTCCTACAGCGGGCAATGCTACATCAGCCACGCCATAACGGGGCGGAGCGCCAACCGCGGAGAGTGTGCACAGATTTGCCGGCTACCTTTCGATTTACAGGATGCCGATGGGCGCATTATCCGGAAAAATGCTCACCTGCTTTCCCTAAAAGACTTCAATCAGTACGACAACCTCGAAAAGCTGCTGGATGCCGGCGTTTCATCGCTCAAGATAGAAGGTAGGTTGAAAGACGTTACGTATGTAAAAAACGTAGTCGCCGCCTACCGGCAGCAATTGGACAGCATTTTCAGGAAACGGCCGGAGTATGTGCGGGCTTCATCGGGAAAAAGCGAGGTCGATTTTACGCCCAATTTATCGAAGAGTTTTAACCGGGGGTTTACCCACTATTTTTTCAACGGCAGGCAACACGATATCGAATCTTTCGAATCTCCCAAATCCATCGGCGAATTTGTGGGAACGGTAAAAACCGTCAACAGGAATTGGCTTTCGTTAAGCACAACACTCGTCATCAACAACGGTGACGGATTGTGTTTTACGGATAAAGACGGGTTAAACGGTTTTCGCGTAAACCGCTCGGAAGGCGGCAGGATTTTTCCGGCTGTAATGCCCGGCCTTAGCACGGGAACAAAGGTGTATAGAAATTACGACCACGACTTTGAAAACCGGCTAACCAAAAAAACGGCGGAGCGAAAAATTGCAGCGGCTGTTGTTATCCGGGAGATCCCTGCCGGCTTCGTCCTGCAGATCTCTGACGAGGACAACCACTCCTACACGTTTTCGGCGGCTTTTGAAAAGCAGGCCGCACAAAAACCGCAACAGGAAAATATCCGCGTCCAGCTCTCCAAAACCGGAAATACCCTGTTCAGCATAAAATCCATCGACATCCGCTTTTCCAAGGAATGGTTCATTCCCTCCTCCCTACTGGGAGAATGGCGCAAACAACTGATCGCAGGATTACTATCGGTCAGAAAAATCAATTACCGGCAGGAGCGTAACCCGAACCAACCCACATCGCACGCTTATCCCGAAAAAGAGCTCACCTACTTGGGCAACGTTTCCAACACCAACAGCCGCTCTTTTTACTTACAACACCGGACGAAAATTTTACAACCCGCATTTGAACAAGTTCAGCAGAAAAACGTTCCACTCATGTTCACCAGGCACTGCATCAAGTTCGCGTTGGGTTGGTGTCCGCGTGAAACCAAGGAGAAATCCGGTTTTCGGGAGCCGTTCTACCTGGTCAACCAACAGAACAAATTAAAACTCTCGTTCGATTGCAGGAAATGCGAAATGCGGGTTTCCCTTGAAAATCGACAATAATCGGTTGTAAATTCGGACTAAGGGAGTTTTTCACCTTTTCAAATTTTCCTTTCTTTCAAATAGCCCGCCATTTGATGTGAAACGGAAACCCTAATCCGTCAAAAATGACTAAAAGCATAGCACGAAAAATTTTTAAATGATTCTCATAAGTATGGCCGTTTTTTCTTTCTTTAAAAAACATAAAAATCAAATCCAATCCCTTAAGCCCGCGGACTTCAAAACGATCATCGCCGGTAGGGATGTTCAGCTTATCGACGTCCGGACTGCTCAGGAATATGCGCAAGGCACCATAAACAAAGCCCGGTTAATGGACGTTTCGTCGGGGAGTTTTGAGCAGGAAATAGAAAAACTCGATAAATCCTGTCCGGTGGCCGTTTTCTGCCACAGCGGGGCACGAAGCATGTATGCCGCCAAGGTGTTGGCGGAAAAAGGATTTCCTGCCGTTTATAACCTCAGGGGAGGAATTGTTCTCTGGAAGTAAATTTTTCTCTTCCTTTCACTTGTGGATGGCCTTGTCCATGGCATCGAAACCGACTTCGAAAAATATCTCCGAAACGGTAGGATGAGCATGAATGGTATGAGCCACATCGTAAACCGTGGCCTCGACTTTCAGGTATGCGCCGGCTTCGGCAATCATATCAGTAGCATTCTCAGCCACAACCTGCACTCCCAGGACCTGTCCGTACTTCTTGTCGGAAAGCATCCGGATGAGTCCCTCCGTATTGTTTTCAATCAGTGCCTTTCCGTTTGCAGACAGCGGAAACTCGCTTATTTTGTAGTCATAACCTTCCTCCTTTATTTTTTGTTCCGTCATCCCGATCTGGGCGATTTCGGGCGTGGTATACATGTTTATCGGGTAAGTGGAGTAATCAAAATGGGCTTGTATCCCTTTTATGGTGTTTATGACGTGGATCCCCTGCGCCGAAGCCATGTGCGCCAGAAAACTCTTCCCGGCGGCATCACCGATGGCATAAACGCCATCTATACTGGTCTGGAAATCATCGGTTGTTTTGATAAACCCGCGTTCGGTGAGCTGCAAGGGCGTTTCGCATTCCGGAATGACCGCCTTGCGCGAATTGCAATTAACGATCAGGTCGCATTTTACTTTCTTACCACCAACGATGAGCTCTCCATCCGCATATTTCTCCGGATAGGCATCCGTGATCAGTTCAATGTTATCGGATGCCAGTTTCTTCGTGATGTACTCGACAAGGAAAGCATCCAATCCGTCCAGAAAGTAACCGCTGTTGGCAACCAGCGTAACGTTTTTATGGATAAGCCTGAAAAACTGGGCCATCTCGACCGAGGAAATGTGGTTACCGGTGACGACAATGTTCTCCGGAAAAGCCTCCCTTTCGAACAGGTTTTCCATTTCGACGACAGGAGCATTGGAGAATGCATCGCCCATCGGTTTCGGCTTTGAACCGGTTGCGATGATGATGTGCTTTGCCGAAATTTTTTTATCGTCAACCCACACAGAGCGGTCTGCACCTATCCGGGCGGTTCCGCTTATCACTTCAATACCGTTTTTCTTAAGCAGGAAATTTACCCCTGCCGTCAGTTTCCGTGTGATGCGTTTCGACCTTGACTTCACCTTGCCCCAGTTAAAGGCAATTTTACCGGTATCTACCCCATCAATGCCGAAATCCGCAATCTCTCCCAGTTTTTTAAACCTCTTCGCACTTTCCAGTATAGCCTTTGTGGGAATACACCCCCAATTGAGGCACATTCCCCCGATATACTGTTTTTCCACGACAGCTGTTTTCAAGCCCACCTGCCCCGCCCGGATGGCGGCTACATAACCGGATGGCCCGGCACCGATGATCAATACGTCGTAATCCATACTATAAGTTGTTTTGTGTTTCAAACAGGGTGTGTCATTCCATCAGTAACGCCACGGGATCGGCAAGATATTCCATTACCTTGTTGATAAACCGGGTAACTTCTCCCCCGTCGACGATACGGTGATCAACCGACAGCGATAGTGCCATGACATGGCCTACGACAATGGCATCGTCTTTCACCACGGGAGTTTTCAGGATCCTGCCCACTCCCAAAATAGCTGCCTGCGGATAATTAATCACGGGCGTGGCAAATATTCCGCCGATGGAGCCGTAGTTGGTAATGGTAAATGTTCCGCCTTTCATGTCTTCCAGGGTAAGTTCCCTTTTTCTGGCTTTTTCCGATATTTCGTCGATGCGTTGAGCGATTTCAAAAATGCTTAACCGGTCAGCATCCCTAATGACAGGAACCACCAGTCCGGCAGAGGTGTCCACGGCCAGCGCTATGTTATAGCGGTTGTTGAAGATCATCCGGTCATTCTCCAGGTCGATCTGCGAATTTAACTGCCTGTGTTGCTTGAGGGCATTGACGACAGCCTTTACAATAAAGGCGAGGTAGGTCAGCTTTACCCCTCTTTCGGCAAATTTCACCTTGTACTTCTCCCGGACCCTTACCAGTTCGGATATCTCCACTTCTTCGAATAACGACATGTGGGCAGCGTTGTGCTTGGACTGGATCATGTTCCGGGCGATGGTCTTTCGGATCTGGGTAAGGGGCTCGTAAGTTACCTCATCAGCCTCTTGCTCCGAAACCCGGAGAGAGGATGGCTTCCTGACGGACTTATGGTTTTCGACATCTGCTTTGGTGACCCGCCCCGAAGGACCTGTTCCGCTGACTTCATTTATATCGATATCCAAATCCCGAGCCATAGCCCGGGCAACGGGCGTTGACAAAGCTTTTCGGCGTGGCTTATCCGTTGCGGGTGGCCGCTCCGTTGTACCTTCGCTGCTCGCAGGCAAAAAAGCATTTCGCGAGGCCGTCTCCATCGTACCCACCACCGTTTCCGCTTTCTCTTCCGGCTCCGGATCAACTTCCCTTTTCGACTCGGCTTGAGCCTCTTCCGCAAAAACACCTTCTATCTCAATTTCAACCAGCGGGCTGCCCACTTTTATGACATCACCCACTTCTCCAAACCGGGCAACGACGGTTCCCGTTTTCGGTGACGGAATATCGGCTACTACCTTGTCGGTTTCCATCTTCACCAAGGAATCGCCCGTACTTACCGCCTGTCCTTTCGTAACGTACCATTCCAGGATGGTTCCTTCTTCGAGTCCCTCTCCGATATCGGGAAAATTAAAAATATACCTCATTTAAGTTCGTTTAATCATTTATGGTTTGAACATTAATTGCAATTTGCCTGCGGTGTTTTTTGCTTCGCATAATTGCCTAAGGGTGAATTATTGTTTTATCGCGACACGACATCACTTTTAAAATCTAGCCGTTTTTTCTATTTCATAAAAAATCCTTTCGGGCGTTATCATAAAATATTTCTCACCTTGCGCCAACGGAATAATGGTGTCAAAACCCATCACCCTTCTGGGAGGTGCTTCCAGGTAGAGGAAAGCCTCCTCATTGGCTATGGCTATCAGCTCCGAACCCACGCTGAATGATCGCTGCGCTTCTGCCACAACCACTAACCGGCCTGTTTTCTGCAACGAATTCCGGATGGTTTCCTTGTCGATGGGATAGATCGTCCGGAGATCGATTAACTCCACCGATATGCCCGCCTCTTTCGCCATGACCATTGCCCGCTGGCATTCACGAATCATTGCTCCGAAAGCCACGACGGTGACGTCTGTACCCTCGGCAAGCACATTGGCTTTTCCAATGGGAATGGAGAATTTCCCGGTGGCCACCTCCTGTTTGATGGCCCTGTAGATTCGTTTGGGCTCCATAAAAATAACCGGGTCGTCACTTTCTATGGCCGATATCAGCAACCCTTTTGCATCGTGCGGCGTTGAGGGAACCACTACTTTTAAACCGGGAATATGGCTGTAAAGTGCTTCGGGGCTTTCCGAGTGGTGCTCGATGGCATTGATGCCTCCACCGTAGGGAAACCGGATAACCATGGGAATCCTGAACCTTCCGCGTGAACGGTTGTGCATGCGCGACACATTGGAGATTATCTGGTTAAATGCCGGATAGGAAAACCCTTCGAATTGCATTTCCACCACGGGTCGTAAGCCGGAGAGAGCCATTCCCACTCCTGTTCCCACAATAGCCGACTCCGCCAGAGGCGAATCGAATACACGCTCGACTCCGTATTTTTTCTGCAACCCCTCGGTTACCCGGAATACTCCTCCCACGACTCCTACATCTTCCCCGTAAACCACAACATCGTTATCCTCGGCAAGCTTGATATCCAATGCATTGTTGATCGCCTGGACCATTGTCATTACGCTCATTTCCGATTCCCTTTCCAAGCTAAAAATTGTTGATATTCTTCTTTCTGTTTTTTCAAATCGTCAGGCATTTCCACATACATGTAATTGAACACATCCTCCAAAGCATACGGGGCAACGTTTTCAGCATCCAGAAACTGCTTCTCCACTTCTTTTTTATACTGTTCCCTCAGCTTTTCTTCGTTCTCCCTATATATTCCTTTCCGCTCCATAAATTTTTTCAACCGGAGCAACGGGTCCGACAGCTCCCACGCTGCCTCCTCCTCTTTTGTCCGGTAGCGGGTGGGATCGTCTGAAGTGGTATGGGCACCACACCTGTACGTAAGTGCCTCGATAAGCACCGGCCCTTTACCGGTTCGCGCATGTTCCGATGCCTTTTGGTAGATCAGGTACATGGCGAAGAAATCGTTTCCGTCCACCTTGATGCCCGGAATGCCAAACGCTATCGATTTAACAGCTAAATTTATGGATTTGGTTTGCGTAGATACCGGAACGGAGATAGCGTACTGGTTGTTTTGTATGGTAAATACAACAGGGACCTGCCACACCCCGGCAAAATTCAACGCTTCACTGAAATCGCCTTCCGACGTACCACCATCCCCGATATAAGTAAACACAATATCGTTTTCTTTCCTGTATTTGATGGAATATCCTATCCCAACGGCATGGGGCAACTGTGTGCCGATAGGAACGTTTATGGGCAATACCCGAGGAGCATTTTTAAAGTTACTCCCCTGTTCATTGCCGTTGTAATACAGGAAAATCTCTTTCATTGTGACACCCTTGGCCAACATCAGCCCCACCTCCCTAAAGGCAGGAACGAGCCAGTCGTTCTCGCGTATCACGTTGCCAGCAGCAATATGAATAGCCTCCTGGCCCTTGTTGGGAGGATAAGTGAACATGCGTCCCTGCCGTTGAAAGGATACGGCCATCTCATCGGCTACCCGTTCAAAAAGCATGGCTTTCCAGGCTTTCACAATAGTATCGCCGGATATTTCCGGAAACAGGTCGGGACGTAAAACACGGCCATCGTTATCGATAATTCTGAGTATCTTATCTTCCGATGGATTGAACTCTTCAAAAATCATAAGGTCTTATCTTTAGCTGTATTCATTTCGTCAGAAAACATGCGAAAGTGAATTATTTAGAATGATCTTAAAATGTAAAACTACAGACTATAACGAATAACTCGATTTAAGGTTTGCACAAACCGTAAATTTATTCATTTTCCCGACACCGTTTAATCCACTTGAGCCTGCGGCCTGAAAACTTAACAATAATGTAACCCGATATATTATTTCCATCGATCAAGACGAATTATTTTTGTATCGGTAAATAATGCAATATAGTTGTATGGGTTGGTATGGAAAATAGTTTTGGAGCGGTAGTCAAAGTCGCTTTTTTCGCCGACATCCTAACAAAAGATTTTGACGGAGCCATAAAAACGATGTATCAATTGATAGAGCGAATTCCCTCCCTTGGATTCGAATACACATTTTATACGGGCATGCGGCCAAAACACTCATTTAAACACAACGTCATCAGAATCCCCGCCGTAAGGGTCCCGTTTAACATAAGCTACAAAATGGCAGTGCCGCGCTTTAGAAAAATAAAACTTTGGCTGTCACTGTCTAAATTCAATCCCGACGTATTTCATATCACTACCCCTTCCGCCCTCGGTTTTTTCGGATTAAATTACGCGAAAAAAAACAACAAACCGGTATTATCCGTTTACCATACCCATTTTATTTCCTACATGAGGTACTATTTCAAGTATGCGCCTTTCGTTATTAAACCAGCCGAGTTACTGGTAAAAAAAATGTATCAATCGTTTTACAACCGGTGCGATGTGGTTTATGTGCCCACCGTGAAGATCATGGAAGAGCTGAAAGAATACGGAATCTCCAAAAACGTGATGAAATTGTGGCAACGGGGGATAGACTCTCATTTGTTTAATCCGTCAAAAAGAGATATCCGTTTTATAAGAAAGTTTACCGGAAACGATAATCCGTGCATCCTGTTCGTATCCCGGCTGGTTTGGGAGAAAAACGTGGAAACACTGTTCGGGATCTACGATGAGATGGAAGCCCGGGGTATGGCGGTAAATTTTATTGTTGCCGGAAATGGCGTGGCCGAAGGGATAGCTAGACAAAGGATGAAAAACGCCATTTTTCTGGGATTTCTGAATCACGACGATTTGGCAACCGTTTATGCATCGTGCGATGTTTTTGTTTTCACCTCCATTTCCGAAACATACGGAAATGTGGTAGTAGAAGCCATGTCGAGCGGATGTGTCCCGGTGATTGCCAACGGGGGAGGGTCTCAGGCGCTGGTAAAAGACGGAGTTACCGGTTTTTTGTGTGAGCCGGATAACCCCGCCGGATACATTGACAAAATAAAAATCCTGCTCAACGATAAGGAACTCAGGGAAAAAATGCAGCAGGCAGGTTATGAATATGTTTTGCCGTTAAGCTGGGACAGACTGGCGGAAGAATATTTCCACGATATGCGAAAACTGGCTCACGGTTCTTTTAAAAACAGGGAATGAACACTTTTCGCTTTATCAAGAAAAACAAGACATACTTTATTGCCGTCCTGTTGGTGATTGTATTTATGCTTATCGGCAGGTTCATCACAACCATCGACTTCGTGAAGCTCAAGAAATATGTGCTGGAAATGCCCGTCATGATTGGCGGCGTTCTCCTGGTTTCCACATTTGCCTACATTTCGTCAACGGTTGCCTGGTGGTTGTGCCTGGGAAAAGGACTCGGGAAAATAACTTTTCCCGAGTTGTTTGCTTTTAAACATGTCGGAGAAATGCTCACCGTTTTCAATCCAACGGGTATTATCGCGGGCGACGGGTTAAAAGCAACTTATATTTTTCAAAAAGGAGTTGATAAAAAAGACGGATTAAGTTCCATTCTGTTGTCCAGAGCATTGGTTATTTTATCGGGTATCTTCCTGTTTGTTATTTCCACGATTTATATTATCATCAGCAAGACAGGTCGTGATGAATTGTCTGCCTGCATTTTAACGGGAGTAATAACCATCGGCCTGGGTGCCGTTTTTCTATCGATACTGGGCTTACACAAAAATCTCTATCTCGGGAAAATGGCAAAAATGCTAAAACTCCAAAAAGCGTTCTCCTTCATTACCGATAAATCGGTAGCATACATCTACGAGATAAACCAACTTTTATCTGATTTTTTTCGTTACAGGAAGACAAGCTTTATATCTGCATTTTTTTTGTCAGCAGCGCAATGGCTGTTTGGAGCTCTGGAGTTCTTCATAGTCCTTCGTATGTTGTCTGTTCCGGTTGCATTTCCCGACGCGGTAGCCGTTGAAATGGGTGTGATCTTTTTTAAAACCGTCGGCGCCGTCGTGCCCGGACAAATAGGAGTAGAAGAATATGGAAATAAAGTGATGCTAGATACCATTGGTGTGTACGCCAATGAGGTCTGGCTTGTTGTGACGTTAATGAGAAGATCACGTCAACTGTTCTGGCTGGGTGTTGCCGGTATGTTTGCCATCGTTGTTTCTAAAAACAATCAAAAGAAAATTTATATAAATGACTGAAATACTGTGTATCACCCATAAGTATCCACCTACGATCGGCGGAATGGAACAACAAAGTTTTGAATTGATAAAAGGGTTGTCCGATCATTACAAAACACACGTCATTGCCTATAAAAACGGGGAAAACAAGGTTTTATGGTTCGGAAAACTGAAATCCAGAATTCTAACCGTGTTGAGGGAAAATCCGGATATCAGGCTTATTCACCTAAACGACGGATCGATGGGAGTCGCATGTTTGTGGCTGAGAAAACAGACAAATATCCCGGTTGTCGTCACCTATCACGGACTGGATATAACATTTCCACTCGATTTCTTTCAACAAAAACTGGTGCCGAAACTATCGGAGTTCGCCGGTGCGGTGTGCGTAAGCCGAGCTACCCGGAACGAATGTCTTCGAAGGGGATTCAACGAGAAAAAAACGTATGTAGTAAGGAACGGTGTCGACAGTAATATGGCCGATATCCCTTTTGATAGAGGGATAATTAAAAAACTTCAACGTGATTTTGGAATCGATGTAGCGGATAAACACATTCTTGTCGTGTTGGGAAGACCGGTAAAAAGAAAAGGGTTTTCGTGGTTTCTAAAGAGCGTCATGCCGAATCTTAACAAGGACATCTGCCTGCTTATGGCTGGTCCCTTGAAAACAAAAACCTCTTTTATTGAAAAGGCATGGCAGGCTATGCCCCGTGAGATTAACCGTCATATCCAACTCATGCTTGGTTCGGCGTCCGATACCCGGGAAGTAGAAGAACAGTTGAAACTACAGGATAATGTTTTTCATCTGGGTAGCCTGCCCTACTCCGATCTGTTACAGGTTCTCTCGCTCGCCGATTTGTTTATTATGCCCAACATCAGCGTTCCGGGCGATATTGAGGGGTTTGGATTAGTAGCGTTGGAAGCCAGCATACGTGGGACTTTTGTGATCGCATCCGGCATTGAAGGAATCACCGACGCAGTGACTGATGGAAAGAACGGTTGTTTGTTGCCCAGTAAAAATGCTTCCGTATGGATTGATAAAATACATGAATTACTCTCGAATAAGGAAAAACTAAAAACAGTATCGGAACAGGGAAAAGAATTTACCCGGAAACATTATTCGTGGGAAATCATGGTAAACGGCTACAGGGCCGTTTTCGACAGATTTATCGGCAATTCACCGAAAGATTGAACGCCAACCACCAGCATACACGGAAATTCTGCACCGTTATAGTTTAATTCACCAATTTTGTTTAGTTTTGTACATATCAACCATCAAAAAACAACGCAATGAAACAGATCATCGGAATTGATTTGGGAGGAACCACCATAAAAGGCGGTTTAATTGAAGGGCAAAACCTGGTGAAGGAAGAGGTGGCCGATACACGGGCGCCGGAAGGCGGTGAAGTTACTTTAACTGTGCTGAAAGACGTTATCCGCAAATTGAAAACCGATAAAACCCATGCCGTAGGGATTGGCGTCCCGAGCGTCGTGGATCGTAAAAAGGGAATCGTCTACCACGTACAAAACATCAAAGATTGGGATGAAGTCCAACTGAGACGGCTGTTGGAGGAGGAGTTCAACGTGCCGGTCCATATCGATAACGACGCCAACTGCTTTGCTATGGGTGAACGTATTTACGGAGTCGGCCGGCAGTTCGAAAACTTCGTGGGAATTACGCTGGGCACCGGCGTCGGGGGCGGAATTATTCAGCAGGGTAAATTATTGAAAGACGCCAATACCGGTTCCGGGGAATACGGAGAGATGCCTTACCTGGACGGTATCCTCGAGCAATATTGCGGAAGCTTTTTCTTCACAAACAACTACGGTACAACGGGTTATGAAGTCGCCCTAAAAGCGGGACAAGGCGATAAAAAGGCATTAGAAATAATGCGCGAGTACGGAAAGCATATTGCCGTACTGGTAAAAATGATCGTTCTTACCGTCGATCCCCAGGCCATTATTTTCGGAGGCGCCATTGCCAAATCGCTTCCTTTATTTAAAGAATCGATGTACGGACATTTGATCGACTTTCCCTACCCCAATTCCATCAAAAACCTGAAGATAGTGGGATCGGAACTAAACCATTCCGGAATTCTGGGAGCGGCGGCATTGTGTTACTGATGGTTCTACTTCAAGTTCGATTTATTGAAAACATTCCCGGGAATACTTGGGTTGAACGAAATTTCACTTACGGTGAACTCCGTTCCTTTTCCATCTTTCAGCACATCCTTATAGACTGTTTTCATCGGATACCAACGTCCTTGTATCTGCCGTATATCCGATAAAGCAATCTCTTTCAATTGCTTTCCGCTTTTGGCAAACAGTTGCATCCTGAGCGGAACAAACCGTTCCTGATCGACCCACAATTTCCGGGAGTAATAGTTGATGTCGCTTATCCGTGCTGTCATCTCAACCACCCAACATTTTCTGCCGTTTATTGTTTCTTCTCCGGTAACCACGGCATTGTATTGCTCCTGCATTGGTGTATCATTCATCATATCCTCATAAGACAAGTCGCTTCCCATAACCGACTGACGCAGCATGTGCCCCGAAATCTGGATGGTGCGGTCGATCGATGGTGAGTAAAGCCACAGTTGATTATCGAGTTTCAACATTTTGGTTCCTTTCTCCCTTGCCGGCGAGAGATATTCGGTAAAGGCCTTCTTGTCGCTTTCCATCCATGTTTTCAACGTCATGGTGCGCGTGGCGCGTGCACTGTTCACCTGCATCGAAGCCGTCATGATAGTTGTCTCTGACGACATATTGGCATCTATCTTGTCCAACAGGGAATTTCCCGAAGGGTAATTCTGTGCATACAATAACGGGCTGAAAAAAGAGAGGAATATTACTATCGTTTTTTTGTTCATTGCTTGAATGTTTTCAGTGTTGTTAAATCTTTTTATCCCTGCCTCACGGTTTCACACAGTCTACAGATAACCGTTTCCGCACGGCTCATTTTGCCCTGGCTACCCATTAATTCTGTAACTCCTTAAATAAGTTAGCCGTCTGTCGTTTATAAATCCCGACCCCCGACAACATGGCTCCAATAACCGTCGAAAAAATTCCGGGAATAAACCCGATAAACCAGGTGAAAGGAGTTATCTGTGTTCGTAACGTGTCGGAAATCATCAACGATGAGTTATTCATCATGCTACCCACGTTGATGCCGTATTCCTGCATAAGCCACGATGCCGATAATCCCAGCATGGAACCGAAAATAGTTCCGATAATTCCTACCAATGCAGCTTCCCCGATAAGCGACCTGTAAATTTCCGATTTATTTTCGCCAATAGCCATCCGCAGTCCGAACTCACCGTATCTCCTCAAGCCGCTAATTAAACCGGCATTCCAAAGTACGATAGACATGGCAAAAATAAAAACCAGAATGATGAATCCCGCCATATTTTTAATAAAAGCGTAAGAGAAACCCATCAAGCCGTTGTCCGAAAGGGAAGACATCACCGGTGCGAACTTATCTTCGTCGCTTTCATACCGTTTATTGAAATCTGTTTTTGTCGCAACAGCTTGTCTATCGTTGTACAACTTGTTTTTAGAGAAACCGAGCAGGGTTCCCGCAGCATCCTCCATATTCAAGGCTGCCTTCACGTCGCGTATATCGGCAATCATCATTCCCCGGTCGAGTACATTTACTCCAAAATGCAACGAACCGGCCACCGTAAAATTGTACATGGCCATTTCGCCAAACATGGTGGAAGAAATCAATGTAACCTCGTCGCCCAGACTTAGGTACAATTTCTCGAAAAGTTCATCGCTGACCAGTATTTCTCCGGCTTTGGAAGGAAACCGTCCTTTCACCAGTAATTTTTTGAGTTCCATCCGGGTGGCTTCACCATCCGATTGCAGTAGATCGATGCCTTTTCCCATCACCGTGCCTTGCATTTTCGTGTTTCCCGAGCTATCAGGCACGTCCAACAACCCTCCGAAATCAATCCGCTGCACCCAATTATATTCGGGATAGAGCCTTTCAAGTCTTTTTTCCAACGTATCAACACCTACAAGCGCCAGATCGTTGGGCAATTGCGAAAAATTATCGGCATAGGCCCTCGTTTCCACCCTTACGTGACCTTCGGTGAAATTAGCCGTTTTTTCCAGACTCTCGCCAAGCACACCGCTCAAATAAGCATGCATGAACACGGTAATCATCACCCCCAGTGTCACAACAACAACCGGCAAGAGGCTCCGGCTTCGATCCCGCATTAATCCTTTTAACAGAAACTTTATCATAGTTTTTTTATTAGATGCCAGGTGTCAGACCGCTTCGCTGACAGAAGTCTAATGGCTAATTTTCTGAAAGCTGATGTTTACTTTATTGTATTTTCCCCTTGATGGCATCGGTCGGATTCATTTTTACAATTTTCCGGGCAGGGAGATAGCTTACCCATGCCGTGATTAAAATAATAAACAGGATGGTTCCGATAATAAGTTTAGGGGGAAATGCCGGATAAATCTTGTCGGCAATGGCAACCCCGAAATCACTTGTGCCGGATGGCATCGGGATACCGTTTACAGCAAAATAAAGAAACATGGGAACGCCGTAAACGGCACCGAGAGCGATGGCGAGGATGGCATTCATGGTCCCTTCGAGCGTAAACAAACCCATCACTTCTTTTTTAGTCATTCCGAGGGCCACAAAGGTGCCGATCTCGCGCTGGCGATAAAAGATGGAAAGCGTTTGCGTATCGAAAACAGCCAGCAAAGCCAACAACAGGAAGATCACGTAAAAAACGCTTTGTCCAACGGTTTTTGATCGCAAGGTCTCCCTCAGCGGTCGAGTGAGTTCATCTACGTCCTTGAAATTCCAGCCGTCAACCGGCACGACGCTCACCTCTTTCGATTTAACAAGAAGGCTGGCTTTACCAGAATTCAGCGTTATCTTCTGCAATATGTCAAGCGGAAGCCAGATCTGCCCAGCGTCTACCGTCGGAACAAATGTTCTGAATACGCCGGCAATGCGAATATCCCGCGCTTCGAAAGTACCGTTGGCAT
Source organism: Porphyromonadaceae bacterium (assembly GCA_022840285.1). Taxonomy (GTDB): domain Bacteria; phylum Bacteroidota; class Bacteroidia; order Bacteroidales; family Dysgonomonadaceae; genus Petrimonas. The sequence continues at coordinate 21,122 of JALHIE010000015.1, read as the reverse complement.
CGCGCCACCGTAGCGTTACAATGTCGTTTTCCGTCAGTCCAGACTGGTGTGCCATATTTGATCCGATAATTGCCGGGATATCTGCACTGTCAGTCGGGTTCATCAACAACGACGTGGGAAGCTCCAGCAATTGTTGTCCGGCGCGGATGCCTTTCATCAACACCGGCATGCTCCTGCCCGAAGGATAAATAGTGCCGGCAACGATCAAGACAGGCTCAACTTGTCCGGTTTCGTATTGATTGACAAGCTCTTTCGGGATAATCGACACAGCGCTGTCCAACGTAAAGGGGTCGAACGGGTCGTAATTCGCATTCCAATACTGACCGTCGGCAATTTCCCATTTTACGGTATCGGACATAGCCTGCCTATCCCAGCCCTGCAAAATCGCCTGCATAAAAATGATCAACACGAACGCAATCGACAGCACAAAAACGTTCAACCACGTTTTCAGTCCATTGCCAATGAGATTTCGGAAGACTAGTTTCAATATTTTCATACCTCACTTTTCTTATTGTAACTCCGACTTTTGACTGCTGATATCTTTTACAATACGGCCATCTTCCAAATGTACGATCCGCTTCAGGTAGCTGATCACTTTTTCATCGTGCGTGGCAAAAATGAAACAGGTTTTCAGTTCCTCGTTCAGTTTCACCATGGTTTTCAGAATGCGGTGCGAATTGTCAGCATCCAGATTAGCAGTCGGCTCGTCAGCCAATACCAGTTTCGGACGTTTTACCATCGCCCTTGCAATCGCCACCCGTTGACACTCTCCTCCCGATAATTGAGGCGGTCGGGAATTTATTTTCGAGGTCAATCCCAGCCATTCCAACGTCTCCATCACCCGTTTTTTGCGTTCCCCATAAGATAGGTTAAGCAATAATAACGGAAACTCCACATTTTCAAAAACCGTGTAAACAGGCAGCAAGTTGAAACTTTGAAAGATAAAACCCATTTCCTCCTTCCTCAGCTGTGCAGCTTGCCTGGGAGTAAGGGTTCCTGCGTTCTTGTCCAACACGTTTACCCGACCTTCCGACGGTTTATCGAGTGTTCCAATAATGTTCAAAAACGTGGTTTTCCCCGAACCGCTTGGCCCAACCAGGCCCATAAACTCACCTTCCGATACGGTTAAGTCAATGCCCTTCAGCGCCGTAAAGAATCCTGAAAATCCTATCGGAAACCTCTTAACCAGTCCGTTAACATCAACAATCAAGTTGTTTTTGCTGTCCATAAATTTAGTGCTTTTATCTTTATCGAAGTTTTTCACCGTAAGAAACCGCATGTTGCGTCTTACAATTTCTAAAAATTATAACTCGCCATTAATTGGATGCCTTTTCCCATAAACAGATTCTTGCCCCCTACCTGCCCGCCCAACGGCAAGTTTACCTCAGGATTCCAAAAGCCCATCAGATAAAAACTCCATTTATCGTACGTCCTGGCCCAGCTGATATAGTTCAACCACATATTCAAATCGTTACCGACATAGAAAAACATTGCCGTCAGGTTATCCAGAACCGAGACCGGATACGAGAACATTTCTCCAATCACGTTCAGGTTCATACCTTTTCGCATAAATCTATCTCCGGTATGGTAACGAAAATACTCCACCGTTAACCCCAATCCGTTTCCTAACGGAAAAGTGTAATCCATCCCTACGTTTATGGCATCCTGATGGAGTGCCATCTTGTAATTATTTTTCCGCAACCGGGTAAAACTGGTTTCAAACCATAAGCCAACCCCCATGTCCCACCGCCCATCCAGTCCGACACGGTTTTCGTCCAGCAGCGTATTCTCCGGAACATCCGGCAACAATTGGTGCACATCTGTTTTTCGATGATGAGTACTTACGCCCATTTCACCGGCGAAAGCCGGGAATTCAAATCGCCCACCGATTTCGGGACGACGGCGGGTACTGCCGATTAACTCCCAACCTTTTGGCCGTTTGTTTCCAAGCAGCGACCAAAGCCAGACGGAAGCATTGTTTTCGAAAAAATACTTGCCCAGAATGCCGTACACGCCGTCTGTCAGTTGCAACGGGTCACGTACATCCATAGCGTCGAACCACATCAGCGGACGAAACATCCGGGCCGTACCGAAATTGATTTTTTGCAAACCGCCGCGCAGCTCCCAGTTTTTGCCCGAATAGCGTAACCAAACCCGGTAAGGTTTTAGTTTTCCTTCCTTATTGATATAATCCCACCCTGTAAAATTTAACAGTCCGTAGAGGTGGACAGATGCTTCAGCATCGAGTTTTGAGTTTTCTCCCCAACTAAAGTCTCCGAGCAATACAGGCAAAAAACGGCAACCAGGCTGCCAATTCACCGGATTGGAGAGTTGCGTTGTTTCCCATCCGGTTATCTGTCCGTTTAAAACAAAATGAATTCTGTGCAAACCATCGTCAGAAACGGAACCGGCACTATCCGACGGTTCTTGTGCTTGTAAAGGAAAAACAGCAATAAACAACAGGGTTATAAACGACATTTTCCGTCACATTTTGATCACCACGTCCACGGCCGAAAGATGATGTCCCCGCCCCATAAGCGGATTCAAGTCCATCTCTTCGATCTCGGGAACAAGTGCCAGCAGGTCGGATACTTTACATATCACTTCGGCGAAGACTTCTTCGCTTATGCCCTCTTTTCCGCGGGCGCCCTGGATCAGCTTGTATGACTTCAACGAACGGATCATCCGCAACGCTTCCGTCCGTGTGACGGGTGCTAACGTGTACTGGATATCTTTGAGGATTTCAACAAAAATCCCTCCTAAGCCACACGTAATGATATGGCCGAATCCCGGCTCTTTTTTCACACCGATAAGTACTTCCAGTCCCCGTTCCATCTGGCAAACTTCTACCCCGGCAGCGTTTTTTATTCCGATCAACCGTTTGAAATTTTCTCTAACGGCATCCAGGGTTACCACATCCAGCACAACGCCCCCTACATCTGATTTATGCGCAGGGCCTACCACCTTCATTACCAACGGAAAACCCAATTCCTGTGCCGCATTTATCGCTTCTTCTTCCGTTGAAATGAATTTATTTTTAGGACGGCTCACACCCATTAGATCCAATAATTCAAATCCCACACTGCTATCTATCAGCCCTTTTTTACTTTTTAATAAAGCTTTAATTTCCTTTTCATTTTTTAGCTTTCCTGCCTCTTTCTCCTCAACAGGCGCAACATACCGGCTTTCGTTCAGCAACGCATTTCCCAACACAAATTCATCTTCGAAGAATACTCCACCTTCGTTTACAAATTGATCCATCTCTTCCTTAGCGTTAAGGATAGATGGCAGTATGGTATATATGGGTTTAAGGCAGCTGTTCTGTTGTTCACGGATTACCCGGTAAGCATCAATGTTGGAGAACAATCCCGGACTACCAAAAATAACCACAATTCCATCAATGCTTTCCAAGCTGTCACAAAAACGGATGCATTTTTCCAATTGTTCGGCTGTCCCCGTCGCGAGAATATCTATTGGATTGGCAGTAGAGGCACCTTCGAACAGTTCGTCACGCAAATCCCTCATCAGCTCGTCGGATAAGCGGGGCACTTTCATCCCTCCGGTAGAAAGAACATCCGTTAGCATAACCCCGGGGCCTCCGGCATGTGTGATAATAGCTATACGTTTCCCGGTTAGTTTGGGATGTTGGAGCACAGCCCCCATGGCCGTCAGTTCACCACGGCTGTTGCATCGGACAATGCCTGCTTTCCGGAACAACGCATCAACTGCCATATCCGAATTCAGCATAGCACCCGTGTGGGAGGCAGCAGCACGGCCTCCGGCATCGGATGTTCCTGATTTTACAGCAGCCAGGCGACAACCTTTGGCAATAAGTTCCCGCGCATTTTTCAGCAGGAGTTGTGGTTTTTTGATGCTTTCGATGTACATCAAGATTGTCTGAGGCGATTTGCCTTTCTCATACGTTTCATTCAGGTATTCCACTACATCTTCTACGCAGGTTTGAACTGCATTTCCTACCGAGAATACAGAGGAAAAAGCGAGCCCTTTGCTCAATGCCGATTCCAGGATAAAAACACAAGTAGCTCCGGAGCTGGAAACAAGTGCTGTGCCTCCCCACTCCATTTTTGGAACGGGAGAGACGAAAACCGACTGATGATAGGGATTCATGACTCCGATACAGTTGGGTCCAATCAGTGATGCCTGATGCTTATCGGCCAGGAGTGCCATCTCTTTCTCCAACTTTTTGCCTATGGGGCCCATTTCAGAAAAACCGGCAGAAAGCACGATGACAGCTTTGGTATTTTTCTCTTCAAGCAGGCTTTTTATTGCCGGGACACACAGAACGGCCGGAATAGCGAGGATGGCCAGATCGGTTTGCGGTAATTCCGATACATTTTTAAAGGTCTGTATACCCTGAATGTTTTCGTGCTTTGGATTCACAGCATAGAGATTCCCCTCAAACGTTCCATTTTTCACGTTATGGAGAGCTTTTCCACCGGGTTTTTCGATGTTTTCCGAAGCACCGATCACGGCAATACTTTTCGGGTTTATCAGTTGCAGTGTTATCATATAATTCAGCATTCAACCGTTAGAGACCGGAAGACTACAAACAAGGTATCATTTCGGAAGTTCAAAGTTACAATTTTCCAGCAAAAACCACCGTTTTTACGTGTAATTTGTGAAGTTAAATTTATTATCTTTGCACCCAAACACTAAACAAATCTGTAATAAAAATGAAAAAAGTTTTTTTTATGCTATCAACCCTTTTTCTGATAGCTGCCTGTACAGGCAACAAGTCAGAAACCTCGCAGCTATCTGCTGAACCGGATCTGCCGGATTCTACATTCCAGTACAAAGTCGACCGGTTTGCCGACGTGGAAATACTTCGCTATTACGTTCCCGGATTTAAGACTTTGCCTTTAGCGCAGAAAGAATTGATCTACTACCTGTCTCAGGCTGCTCTGGAAGGTCGCGATATCCTATTCGACCAGCACAACCGGTACAACCTCTCTATTCGCAGGGTATGCGAAGGCGTTTATGAAAATTACATGGGCGACAAATCCTCGGAGGACTGGAAAAATTTCGAAACCTACTTGAAGCAGGTCTGGATGGCAAACGGCATCCACCACCACTATTCCGAAGACAAAATTATGCCTAAATTTTCGCAGGATTATTTCGTGTCGATCGTAAAAGGAGTGGATCCCGGCCGCATGCCTTTCCGCGACGGAATGGCAGCCGATGAAACATTGAAGGAAATTCTTCCGGTGATGTTTGACGCCAACGTGATGCCTAAAAGAATGAACCAATCTTCCGGAGCCGATATCGTAGCAACATCGGCAGTGAACTTCTACGAGGGGGTAACTCAAAAAGAGGTAGAAGATTTCTACAACGGGATGAAAGATCCGAACAACCTCACGCCGGTTTCCTACGGATTAAACAGCAAGGTTGTAAAAAAAGACGGCGTTGTATCCGAACAAGTGTGGAAGTTGGGCGGAATGTACGACAAAGCCATTGAGCGCATTGTCGGATGGCTAGAGAAAGCAGCCGGTGTCGCTGAAAATGAACAGCAAAAAGAAATCATCAATACGTTGATTTCCTATTACAGGTCGGGTGACCTGAAAACATTCGACGATTATTCGGTTAAATGGGTAACCGATACCGTTTCACACGTGGATTTTGTCAACGGTTTTATCGAAACCTATACCGATCCGCTGGGAATGAAAGCAACCTGGGAATCCGTTGTGAACTTCAAAAGCGTAGAAGCGTCCAAACGTACGCAACTCATCAGCGATAACGCACAGTGGTTTGAAACCCACTCACCCATTGACGACAAATTTAAAAAAGAAGAGGTCAAAGGTGTATCGGCAAAAGTAATCACGGCAGCTATCCTGGGCGGAGACTGCTATCCGGCAACCCCCATTGGAATAAATCTTCCCAACGCCAACTGGATTCGCCGCGACCACGGATCAAAATCGGTGACTATCGACAACATTACATCAGCTTACGACAATGCGGCTCAGGGAAGCGGGTTCAACGAGGAATTCATGTGGAGTGATGCCGAACGTGAACTATCGAAAAAATACGGTTCGTTGACCGATAACCTGCACACCGACTTGCACGAATGCCTTGGACACGGATCGGGCAAACTACTTCCCGGTGTTGACGGCGATGCGCTGAAGGCCTATGGATCTCCTTTGGAGGAGGCAAGAGCCGACCTCTTCGCCTTGTATTACCTGGGCGACGCGAAAATGGTGGAACTGGGACTTCTTCCCGATGCAGAAGCATACAAAGCCGAGTATTACAAATACATCATGAACGGCGCCATGACGCAACTGACACGCATCCAGCCTGGAAAAGACATTGAACAGGCACACATGCGCAACCGCGCCCTTATATCGAACTGGGTGATCGAAAACGGAAAAACCGAAAACGTAGTGGAGATGAAGCAACAAGACGGCAAAACATTTATTGTGGTAAACGATTATGCGAAACTGCGCGATCTGTTCGGCAAGCTGCTTTCGGAAGTGCAACGCATCAAATCGGAAGGCGATTTCGAAGCAGGGAAAAAACTCGTGGAATCGTACGGTGTGAAAGTGAATCAGGCGTTGCACAAAGAGGTCCTGGAACGCTACGCCAGATTGGACCTGGCTCCTTACAAGGGTTTTGTAAATCCGGTTTATAAGCTGGTGACCGATGAAAGCGGCAAAGTGACTGATGTAACGATCTCTTATAACGAAAATTATGTTGATCAACAGCTGCGTTATTCGAGACAATATTCCGTACTTCCACTGAAGAATTAAACGAATCCAGCGTTACGAGATTTATAAAAAAATGCACTCGCTGAGTGCATTTTTTTATAAATTTGTCCGAGCTTTTTAATTGAAAGAATGAGCATGACCTATCCCGAAACATTGGAATACCTCTACACCCGGATGCCCGAATACCAACGCATCGGGCATCTCGCCTACAAACCCGGATTGGAAAACAGCCTCCGGCTCGATGACGTTTTCAACCACCCTCACCAACAATACAAAACCATTCACGTCGGAGGAACCAACGGCAAAGGATCCACATCGCATTTGCTGGCAGCCGTCCTCCAACAGTCGGGCTACAAAGTCGGGTTGTACACTTCGCCCCACCTGGTAGACTTTCGTGAACGGATCAGGGTAAACGGGGAGATGGTCCCCAAACGGTATGTGGTTGATTTTGTGAAGAAATACCGTGAACGGTTTGAGCCGGTGATGCCCTCTTTCTTCGAGCTGACGATGGAAATGGCTTTTCTTTATTTTGCAGGGCAAGAAGTAGATGCAGCCGTTGTTGAAGTAGGTCTGGGCGGCAGGCTCGACAGCACCAACATTATCTCGCCCGACCTGTGCGTCATTACCAATATCGGGCTTGACCACATGCAGTACCTCGGGAACACATTACCCGAGATCGCTACAGAAAAAGCCGGTATCCGAAAATGCACCCATCATTTTTGCCGAAGCAGTTTTAAACGATTTCTCCGCTCACAGGGCTGACGACGAATGGATAATAAACACACACGAATACCCCGATTTAAAATACAAGCTAAGTGGCTTCGCTCAGGAGAAAAATGCAAAAACAGTCCTGGCGGCAGTAGCCGAATTGAAAAAAGCCGGTTACCGGATTCCGAAAGAAGCGGTTTACAGTGGCTTCGCCCGGGTTGCGGAATTAACCGGGTTGAAAGGGCGTTGGCAGGTACTGCAGGAGAAGCCAAAAATTGTCTGCGACACAGGACACAATGCACACGGGATCCGATACATAGTGGAGCAACTGAAACAGGAAAAACACAACCGGTTACACGTTGTTTTTGGAATGGTCAACGATAAAGACATCGCGTCGGTGTTAGCCATGTTGCCTCGACAGGCCATCTACTACTTCACCCGCGCATCGGTAGAAAGAGCGTTGAACGAAGAAACGCTTGCCAGGCAGGCAGCGTCCTTCGGGTTGGAAGGAAACACTTTCGAAGATGTGTCAACAGCCGTAAATGCAGCCAAAGAAAACGCCGACGAAAACGATTTTATTTTCATCGGCGGAAGTTCGTTCATTGTAGCAGATGCACTGCCGTTGTTTAAATAATTACCAGATCAACACAATCCGGAAATTGTAGTCAGCAAGATAATCATCCACCCTAAAGAGGTCTGAAGCCTGTATAAAGAAAGCAACTGTACTCGGGCTACCGTACTGAAAATCACAACTAATTGTTTCCGTATAGGTTATGGTATTCCCATCACCATCAGTTTCAGAGTAAGTATGGACATACGGAAGAAGCTTTTGTACTTCATCTACGCCCTGAGTACCGATAAAAACATAACCGAGAGGAGCACCATTTTCATAAATGAACTCCGTCAATTCAGGGAGGTCGTATATGGCTTCATACCTGCCAATATCCTCGTTCCACACCCAGTCTGCTCTCTTGGCAGTGATATTTACAATTTTCCACTGGGTAAATTCAAGTTTTTCATTATTCTGTCTGATTGCATCCTCAATCATTTTTTGCACTTCATACTCATCCAGGTAATCCTGCGAGGGAGAACTTGTACAGGCAAGTCCCGTAAGAAGAAGAAAAAAAAACGATAAGCCAAACAACAATTTTATTTTCATATCTATCAATTTTTACCAGATCAACACTACCTGAAATTCCCTGTCTTCCAGATAATCATCCACCCTTTCCAGATCGGATGCCTCAATATAAAAAGCTACCGTAGAAGGGCTACCTACCTGAAAATCACATTTTATATGCTCGGTATAAAATCCGGTATATGTTTTACCGTCGGTTCCGGTATAATCGTATGAGTACGATTTAGAATACGGAAGGGGAGCCTTGGTGGAAGCATTGAATTTTATGTAAGCAATTTGAGCTCCCTCGTTAAAGGTATACGGAGTCAACTCGGGTAAATTTACAATGGCTTCGTATTGACCGTCTGTAGCGTTCCATACCCAATCGGTTTTTTTTATCAATATGGGAATAACTTTCCATTGCGTTTCAGTAAGATCATCGTTGTTTGAGCAGGAAGCAGTACCGAAAGCAACTCCCAAAAAGAGAATAACGGCCATACAGGAAGTAATGAGATTTCTTTTCATAAGCGTAAGCATTAAGCATTTTTTCTTGATTCATTGACTGAAAAAAACTGCATACGTTTAACAGTTAAAACGTATTTTTTAAAGCAATTATTTAATTGCTCCAAAAATAAGCAAAAAAAAGTCCTTATTCAGGACTTTTTACGGAAAAAATGCAGGATCAGGCGATTTATTTGATCATTCCCAGGATATCATCGAGTACATTACCGTCCCGGTTTTTGTCCAGCAAGCCTCCAACCATGTCCATTAATCCACCTCCGCTGCGTCGTTGGGACTGCCCACCGCCCAATAAACCGCCCAACAGATCTCCAAGTCCGCCGGCGTTGGTATTGGTCTGACGCTTTTCCTTTCCCAGATAGGCCATCACAATAGGTGCCAGAAGAGCCAACAGTGGACCGATCTTTTGTAGACTTATCCCGGTCTTCTGAGAAATTCCCTGCTCAACAGCCGGTTTGCTGTCTCCAAAAATATGTCCCAGAATTTTACTGCCATCCTGACTGACAAGTTGAGCATTTCCACCTAAAAGACTACCGAGATTTTCCAACAAACTTCCGTCATGCCTGTCATCACCCAGGGCACTATCGAGACTTTGCGCACCTTGTTGGGATTGCACATTTCTTTGCAATCCACCCAAAATTGCAGGCAAGGCAACGCCGACAGCTCTTGCCGCCTCTCCTTCATCCATACCCAACTGACGGGATACATTGTTTATAACCGTTTGTCCGATGGGGCCGCTCAATAATTCAGATAAATCCATGTTGTTGATTTGATTAAATATTTTGTAAAGATACCTATTTAACGTTCCAACACCGATTTAGTTTTGTAAAAATTTATTTGCGTGGAAAAAATCAACGACTAATTTTGATGAGGTTGGTTTTTTGAATTTTTATCCGGAAATCTTTCGGATAATACTGTTTGAGATAAGAAAATAAACCTGTATTTTTGCGTGAAACTCTTTTATCAAAAATGAAACAATATTTAGATTTGCTCCAGCGCGTACTGGACGAAGGTGTGCGAAAAGATGACCGTACCGGGACGGGTACCATCAGTATTTTCGGACATCAGAGCCGGTTCCGGCTAAGTGATGGTTTTCCTGTCCTCACCACCAAAAAACTTCACTTGAAATCGATCATACATGAGTTGCTGTGGTTTCTGAAAGGGGATACCAACGTAAAATACCTGAACGACAACGGTGTACGCATCTGGAACGAATGGGCAGACGAAAACGGTGATCTGGGACATATTTACGGTTACCAGTGGCGTTCGTGGCCGGATTACACCGGGGGACATGTCGATCAAATTACTCAGGTGGTCAACACCATTAAAAACAACCCCGATTCTCGCCGCATCATCGTAAGTTCATGGAACGTGGCCGATATTCCCAACATGAACCTTCCACCCTGTCACGCTTTCTTCCAGTTCTACGTAGCCGATGGGAAACTAAGCCTGCAGCTTTATCAGCGCAGCGCCGATATTTTCCTGGGGGTACCCTTTAACATTGCTTCCTATGCCTTGCTGCTGAAAATGATGGCCCAGGTTACTGGCCTGGAGGAGGGAGATTTCATCCACACCTTTGGCGATGCCCATATCTACCTTAACCACCTGGAGCAGGTAAAGCTGCAACTTTCCCGCGAACCGCGTCCGTTGCCCGGGATGAAGATCAATCCCGATGTGAAGGATATCTTCAGTTTCCGTTTCGACGATTTTGAACTGGTGAATTACGATCCGCATCCACACATAAAAGGTGAAGTAGCCGTATGACAGACAATCCTCAAACCATAGCCATCATCGTTGCTCTCGATGAACAAAATGCCATTGGCCGCAACGGTGATCTGCTCTGCCATCTACCCGGAGACCTGAAGCACTTTAAAAAGATCACTACCGGACATACCGTGATTATGGGCCGGAAAACCTATAAGTCACTGCCAAAAGGGGCGTTGCCCAACCGCACCAATATCGTGATTACCTCTGATGTACCCGAAAACTATCCAGGATGCACGGTGGTGCGCTCTTTGGAAGAAGCGCTTTCCCGTTGCAGCGATAAGGAAAAGGTATTTATCATAGGAGGCGGAAAATTGTATCGCTCCACGCTGTATCTGGCAACCCAACTCTACCTCACCCGTATCCATCACACCTTTGACGATGCAGATACTTTTTTCCCGGAGATCGATTTCAATGAATGGGAAATCACCGGTGAAGAGAGACATCTTTCGAATGACAATCCTCCTTATGATTATACTTTCCTGTCCTGTTCCAGAAAAAAAGAGTCATAGCAGCAGGAAAGCATGAAAAAAATAAACGCCTTTATTCTCTTCTCCGAGCCGGAACAGGCCAGAAGAACAGTGGAAGAGCTCAGACAGTCCGAGTCAATCAGCAAGATTTTTTTGCTCACACCGGAGAACAACAAAGAAAAACTAAAAGGATGCGTCACCATCCCTATCGACACCCTCCACAGCAGTACCACGGTAAAAAAGATCGCATTGGAATCGAATGCCGATTATACGCTGATCTATCGGAAGCCAACCCTGCTGAAACCCGGCCACTTCGCACTCGAAAGGATGATTCGCATTGCCGAGGACAGCAGTGCAGGGATGGTCTACTCCGATTATTACGCAAACATCCAGGGTATAAAAAGCGACCATCCGGTAATCGACTACCAGGAGGGCAGTTTGCGCGACGACTTCAATTTCGGCTCATTGCTCCTTTACCGTGCCGGAGCGTTGAAGAAAGCCGCCCGGAGGATGAAAGCAGGAGAATATACTTATGCCGGGCTCTACGACCTCAGGCTTAAGGTGTCGCAGAAGTATCCACTGGTGCATGTCAACGAGTTCCTCTATACAGAGGTGGAGGAAGATACACGTACCTCGGGACAAAAAATCTTCGACTACGTGGATCCCAAAAACAGGGAGGTGCAGCTGGAAATGGAACAGGCCTGCACGCAGCACCTGAAAGATGTGGGCGCATACCTGGAACCTAGATTCCGGAACATTGAGTTTAACAAAGGCTCCTTTCCGGTAGAGGCATCGGTCATCATCCCGGTGCGCAACCGCATCAAAACCATCCGTGACGCCATCACCTCGGTATTAAAACAAAAAACCGGTTTTCCTTTTAACCTGATCGTCATAGACAACTGCTCCACCGACGGCACCACGGAGGCCATTGCGGAGTTTAAAAATGACGGACGGCTGATACATCTCGTTCCGGAGAGAGACGACCTGGGTATCGGCGGATGCTGGAACATGGGCGTACACCACGCACAATGCGGTAAGTTCGCCGTGCAACTCGATAGCGATGATGTGTACAGCGCAGAGGACACTCTGCAAAAGATTGTCGATGCTTTCTACGAGCAGCAGTGCGCCATGGTGGTGGGGACCTATCGGATGACCAACTTCAACATGGAGATGATCCCTCCCGGCATCATCGACCACCGGGAGTGGACTCCCGAAAACGGACGGAACAACGCACTGCGTATAAACGGCCTCGGTGCTCCACGGGCTTTCTATACGCCGGTACTGCGGGAAATCAAGGTACCCAACACCAGCTACGGAGAGGATTATGCCCTGGGGCTGAACATCTCTCGCTATTATCGGATCGGACGGATCTACGACGTGCTCTACCTTTGCCGCCGCTGGGAAGATAACAGCGACGCCTCGCTCGACATTGCGAAGATGAATACACATAACCTCTATAAAGACCGGATCAGAACATGGGAGATACAGGCCAGAAAAAATCGCAAATAAACGAGCCGTTAATTCATGTTGGCATTTTACTGGAACAGCCAAAGATCAGCTTTTCACTGCTGACAGCTTATAAATTTAAAGGAAAAGAATATGCGCCAGGCGACTACTCGGTTGAGTTTTCGGATGGAGAGATTTTCTTCAATGGCGAATTATACGATGAAATTTCTTTCGAAACAGATCGTCCGCACAAAGATAGTTTTGAACTGAAAAATGTAATTATCGGCGTCAATTTTCACTGGGAACGGAAAGAAAATCAACTTTTTTTGGGCGCGCTGAAATTTATCGTGGAAAACGATGCTATTTCAGCCATCAACATTGTTTCACTGGAAGATTATCTCACGAGCGTTATTTCGTCAGAAATGAATGCCACCAGCTCGGAAGAGTTGCTGAAAGCACATTCGGTAATTTCCCGGAGCTGGCTCCTGGCACAGATTCAAAAGAAAAAGTTGATCAGGAAAAAATACAATACCTCGTTCGTTACATCTACCGAAATCGTCCGATGGTACGACCGGGAAGACCACCTCAATTTCGATGTTTGCTCCGATGATCATTGTCAACGTTATCAAGGAGTTACTAAACAATCGACGCCGTTGGTGAAACAGGTTGTCGTGCAAACACACGGCGAAGTGCTCACCTATAACGGGACCATTTGCGACGCCCGTTTCTCGAAATGCTGCGGCGGGGTGACAGAGGCTTTCGAGAATGTGTGGGAACCTATCGCGCATCCCTACCTGCAGGGAAAGGCAGATTTTACCGACAACGCTTCCCTGCCCGACCTCACCCTTGAAGAGCAGGCCGGAGCGTGGATCCGCTCAGCACCTCCCGCTTTCTGCAACACGCAGGATGCTGTTGTGCTCAGGCAGGTATTGAATGACTACGACCGGGAGACGGCCGACTTCTATCGCTGGAAAGTGGCTTACTCTCAGGAGGAGCTCGGCCGGCTGATCAGGGAGCGCTCCGGCACGGACTACGGTGAGATCATCGACCTGCAACCGCTCGAGCGCGGTACCTCGGGACGCATACTCCGGCTCAGGATCATCGGGACAAAACGCGTGATGATCATCGGAAAGGAGCTGGAAATACGGCGTACCCTCTCCCCCTCACACCTTTACAGCGCCGCATTCGTGGTGGATACGGCAGAGGAGAACGACGGGGGGATCCCCCAAAAGTTCACGTTCACCGGAGCCGGATGGGGACACGGTGTGGGATTGTGCCAGATAGGCGCAGCCCTGATGGCGGAGAAGGGTTATAGCCATGAAGCAATCCTCCGTCACTATTTTCCCCACACACAGATCGACCGGAAATATTAAACAACAACAAACATGAAGAAAACACTGCGCTCCCCCTGGAGCTGGATTCCAACACTCTATTTTGCCGAGGGACTCCCCTATATAGCCGTAATGACCGTTTCGGTAATCATGTACAAACGTTTCGAGCTCTCCAACACGGAGATAGCTCTCTATACAAGCTGGTTATACCTCCCCTGGGTAATCAAGCCCTTCTGGAGCCCCTTTGTAGATATCCTGAAAACCAAACGGTGGTGGATCGTCTCCATGCAGCTGTTGATTGGTGCCGGGCTGGCGGGAGTGGCCTTTACCCTCCCCACACCGTTCTATCTACAGGCATCGTTGGCTTTCTTCTGGCTTATGGCTTTCAGTTCGGCCACACACGACATTGCGGCAGACGGCTTCTACATGCTCGCGCTGGACGATTCACAGCAATCTTTCTTCGTGGGTATCCGGAGTACTTTCTATCGCCTTGCTTCGATCACCGGCCAGGGATTACTGGTTGTGCTGGCAGGATTCCTGGAAAAATCAACCGGCAGGATTCCTTATGCCTGGAGCCTCACTTTCTTTATTCTGGCGGGGCTTTTCCTGGCATTTTTCGTCTATCACCGTTTTGTTCTGCCCTACCCGCATACGGATACCGGAAAGTCAGCCCGCACGCCCCGGGAAGTACTGACAGAATTTGGAAATACCTTCCAATCTTTTTTTACAAGAAAAGGGATAGGGTTGGCAATCGCTTTCATGCTACTGTACAGGTTGGCTGAAGCGATGCTCGTCAAACTGGCATCGCCTTTTCTACTCGACAGCCGGGAGGTAGGAGGATTGGGGCTACACACTTCTGAAGTTGGCATCACCTATGGCACGGTTGGAGTGATCGCCCTTACACTCGGCGGAATCATCGGCGGAATTGCAGCTTCACGCCAGGGGCTCAGGTATTGGCTATGGCCCATGACACTGGCCATTACCCTTCCCAATGCAGCGTATCTCTACCTTGCATTCCATCAACCCGAAAACATAATCTGGGTGAACGCAGCGGTAGCTGTTGAACAGTTTGGGTACGGTTTCGGATTTACTGCCTATATGCTCTACCTGATTTATTTCTCTCAGGGTGAGCACAAAACAGCCCATTATTCCATATGTACGGGATTCATGGCCCTGGGGATGATGCTGCCGGGCATGGCCGCAGGATGGATACAGGAGCAGCTGGGATACCAGCATTTCTTTATCCTGATCATGCTCCTCACGATTCCCACACTGGTGCTGATCCCTTTCATGAAAGTGGATCCCGAATTTGGCAGATCAAAAAAAAGAGAAACAAACTAATGACCAATGCGAATCAATAAGGGATATGGACAATATCCTGAAATCTTTACCAAGACGGTAATGACGCAGACAGGCATTTTTCATTCGCAACCCGTGTCAACCGCGGGTCTCTGACGATGAACATTTCAAAAAAGCGGTTGTTTATTGCATGATACAGATGATTGGTGACTGAAAACCATATGACAGAAGATAACAAGCTGCTCTATTATTTTAAAAAGTGGACGGAAATAACTCCTGAAGATGAGTCAATTATCCTATCTGCTTTTGAACCGTGTTCCATCAGGAAAAAGAAAGATCTGCTGGTATCGGGCAAAACCTGCAAATACTTATACTTTATTACCACAGGCTGTCTGCGCTCTTTTTATATCGATTCAAAAGGGACAGAACACATCTACCAGATCAGGATGGACAATAGCTGGATCAGTGACCTGGAGAGTTTCTTCACTCAAACACCCTCCAAGTACAATATTGAGGCATTGGAGGACACACAGATGCTGCGTATTTCATTTCAACGACTGGAGCAGCTGTACGAAGAAGTGCCCAAGCTGGAAAGATATTTTCGCATCCTTTTTCAGAAAGCGTACATCAACGCACTGAAACGACTCAATGCAAACATGTGGGAGACGGCCATGGATCGTTACAACGACATGCTGAAAGAGCATCCCCTTATGTTTCAGCGGGTTCCGTTGATCTACATTGCATCCTACCTGGGTATTACCCCGGAAAGTTTAAGCCGCATCAGAAGGAGAAGTTAACACAGGTCAATTTCATTTCTTACCATGGATCAAGTGCCGGAAGCCCGGTACCATGCTACCTTTGTGTCGTGATAATTAAAAAACAATTCAAAATTAAACCGGTTGAAACGGACAGTCAGCTCTGAGAAGTTTCATCCACAAACAACAAAAAACGTATGAAAAGAGTTAATTTATTGGTAATAATTTTATTAGCAGGGATTTTATCGGCATGGGCACAAAAAAGTGAAATAGACCTGAGTAAATCTCAGGTTCTATGGACCGGAAAAAAAATTGGGGGCTCTCACAATGGAAAAATTCAGATACAGAGCGGAACTTTCGAGTTAAAAAACGGTGAGATTGTAAGCGGAAATGTGGTGATCGACATGAACAGCATCACGAATGACGACCTGAAAGATGCAGGTTACAACAAGCAGTTGGTGGATCACTTGAAATCGGACGATTTCTTTGGTGTAAACAATTACCCCACCGCTACGTTTAAAATAAACAGTGCGGGTAAATTTAATTCGGACAAAGCCGTCGTCACGGGTTTGCTGACAATCAAGGGAAAGACGGAAAAGGCATCGTTCGTGGTAACCAGAAAAGAGCGTGTGTACACGACACAACTGAAAGTCGACCGCTCGAAGTTTGGTGTTCGTTACGGCTCCAAATCATTCTTTAACGACTTGGGCGACAAAGTAATTGATGACATTTTCACGCTGGACATCAAACTGGTCCTGAAGTAAAAACATATTACAAAAAATAAAACAAATGAAAATAGCAGTAACAGGAGCAACCGGTCAATTGGGAAACGTTGTTGTGGAAGAATTAAAAAAGAGAGTTCCCAATGAAAATATCGTAGCGCTTGTCCGCACACCGGAGAAAGCATCTGCACTGGGTGTAGAAGTACGTACCTTTGATTATACCAAGCCTCAAGTGATGCTCGAAGCACTCGCCGGAATAGACCGGCTGATACTTATCTCAAGCAACGAAATTGGTCAGCGTGCCAGCCAGCATTTCAATGCGATAGAGGCAGCCGGAAAGGCCGGTGTAAAATGGATCGTATACACCAGCCTGCTACATGCCGACTCCACCACACTGAATCTTGCAGGGGAACATATGACGACGGAAGAAGCTTTGAAAGCTTCCGGTATGGATTACACTATCCTTCGCAACGGCTGGTATACCGAAAACTACACCGGTTCCATTGGGGGCACACTGGCAGGAGGTGCCTTCATCGGAAGTGCCGGCAAAGGAAAAATCTCATCTGCCGCCCGTGCCGATTATGCCGAAGCAGCAGCAGTGGCTATAACCGATGAAACGCACAAGGGAAAAGTGTACGAATTAGCAGGAGACAATTATTATACACTGACCGATTTAGCAGCCGAAATCTCAAACCAGACCGGTAAAAACATCCCCTACAGAAACCTGACAGAGGCTGAATATACCAAAATTCTGGAGAGTTTTGAGATTCCCGCAGGACTTGCATCTGCCATCGCCAGCTGGGATGTTTCAGCTTCGAAAGGGGATCTGTTTGATGATTCCCGTCAACTCTCCACATTGATTGGCAGACCTACAACACCCTTGGCTGATTCAGTGAAAGCAGCCTTATAGGCCTTTGCCGACTGCCACAACCTAGTCATCCACGGTAATCATATCGGGTTTGAATTTTCACCGCATTGCATGTTTTTTGTTCAAAACATACAATGCGATTTTAGATGTAACAGGTAACACCACCTGAAACACGAATACCGTGGAAAGAGACTGGCAAATGATCCTTATTTCCTGATCGGTGAAAGCAGGATTCGAATTATTGCTGTATCTTTGGCAATAATATTTCAGTTCCGGTCGTAAAAGTCACATACATATAAACCTGTAAATAATCAATCAACATGGATCATTCACAATCAGGGGGTAACATACTGATCGCTGACAGCGGTGCCACCAAGACCGACTGGTGCCTGACACACGGAGGAGAGACCCTGAAGCAATTTACTACCAAAGGAATCAGCCCGGTCTATCAGACCGAGGAGGAGATGGCAGAGGAGATCCGGCTGCAGGCTTATCCTCTCCTGAAAAAAGAAAAGGTTCAATCGATCCATTTCTATGGTACAGGCTGTATCCCGGAAAAAATTGCTTTTGTGAGAAACGCCATACACCAATCGTTTCCCGTCGATGCAATCCATGTGTACAGCGACCTGATGGCCGCCGCACACAGCCTCTGCGGACACGAGGCAGGAATTGCCTGTATCCTTGGTTCCGGAAGCAACTCCTGTGAATGGGACGGTACCGGTATTATCAAGCAGGTGGCTCCACTCGGATTTATCCTGGGTGATGAAGGAAGCGGTGCAGCGTTGGGTAAACAACTGGTTAGCGATGTACTGAAAAACCAGTTACCTAAAAGGATAACAGAACAATTTCTTGCCGAATACAGCCTCAATCAGGCAACGATTATCGACAAAGTATACCGGCAACCTTTCCCCAGCCGTTTTCTGGCAGGGCTATCTCCTTTCTTGCTGAAACATATTGAAGATCCGCATATCCGCGTTATGGTCGCCCGGAGCTTTTCCGATTTCTTCGACAGAAACGTTATGCAATATGATTATCAAAAAAATAAGGTTAATTTTGTGGGCTCAATCGCTTGGTATTTTTCCGGTGTTTTACGTGAGGTTGCCGTAGAAAAAGGAATAAAAACCGGAAAAATAGAACAATCGCCCATTGAAGGATTAGTGAAATTTTACTCGTAAACGTTACCCTCATGACTTTCATCAAGATAACTGAACAAACCTCGTTTTATGACGACTTGGAAAAGAAACCGGTTTCCGAAATTCTTGCCGAGATCAATCGGGAAGATCAAAAAGTAGCTTATGCTGTGCAAAAGACCATTCCCGAAATAGAAAGACTTGTTACCGGAGTTGTGGAACGCATGAAACGAGGCGGACGACTTTTCTATATCGGTGCAGGGACCAGCGGAAGGCTTGGCGTGCTGGATGCATCAGAGATCCCCCCTACATATGGGATGCCCGACACATACGTTATCGGATTGATTGCCGGGGGCGACTCCGCTTTGCGCAATCCGGTCGAAGCGGCGGAAGACAACTACGACCAGGGCTGGGAAGAGCTGATGGAATACAAAATCAACCAATACGACACGCTCGTGGGCATAGCAGCATCGGGCACCACGCCCTATGTTATCGGTGCGCTGCGTAAAGCAAGGGAGAAAGGAATTCTCACCGGCTCAATAAGCTGTAATCCAAACTCACCCGTGGCTGCGGAAGCCGAGATCAAAATTGAACCCATTGTCGGCCCTGAATACGTTACCGGAAGTACACGAATGAAATCAGGAACGGCACAAAAGCTCGTGCTAAACATGATCACTACGGCCACAATGATAAAATTGGGCAGGGTCAAAGGCAACAAAATGGTAAACATGCAGCTGACCAACCAAAAACTTGTAGACAGGGGCACCCGGATGATTGTTGATGAACTCGGATTATCCTACCTGCAGGCCAAGAACCTGCTCCTGTTGCACGGAAATGTAAAAACAGCGATTGAGACATATAAAAATCAACAAGAATAACCGTTCCCATGGCTATCATCATAAAAACCCACAATCCCAATTTACTGCTCGACAAGATATACGAAGGTATTGCAACCCGAAAAGTGGAGAAATGGACCGTTATGACAGACGGACGCATCACCCCTTCGCCCTTGTTGTGGAAAAACGAAGCCTTTCTGAAACCGCAGATATGGGTGGAGGAGAATGAATTGCGTTTCGGATTGCTCAAGCGAAAAGACCGCAAACACGTAACATCGAAACTGTATTCAGGAGGTTACCATAACCGCCCTGAGCACCCCACCCGATAACTTCTAACCCACACTTTTCCGGCAATGACCCTAACCATAAACATGTACGTGACCGTTTTCTTTACTTCCATCGGCTTCAACGTAAGCCTTAAATTACTGAGCAAAGGCAGATGAAAACAACAATTCTTAAACTCATCGTTTCAGGTGCGATGCTTATTTCGTTAATCAGTTGCGAAACGTTGACTTTCGGTGGAAAAGCGGTCGCAAAAATTAAGAATGACGTGGCCTATCAAACCGTCCGGTGGGATGTGAATTCTTCGGAAGCGGATGTTGAATGGGAATTCAGGGCTTTTGTCCGTGAGACACTCGGCAGGTACCGGTATAAGAATTACGTGCAGCTGTTTCAATCCAATTATCTTCTGGATGAAAGCGAACGTACGTACGTGATAAAAATATTCCAGAACGAAGAAGCCAGAAACGATTACTTAGGCCACGCAGACGATATGATACGGATGACTACTGCCTTGGCAGGAAATGGCTTCAGTGAAAGATGGGATCAACTGCAACCCGGGATGATTGTTGAGGATGTGTACGATTTGCTTCCTGAACTGGCCAATTTTAAGGCCAAACAGGTTTTCTACACCAACCGTTCCGAACTGCAACTTTCCGATCGATGGCTGTCTTTCGATTTAAAAGGCCGGCTACTGAGTTTCGGAACAGGTAAGTCACATACGTCATCTCCCCAAAACGAAGAATGGGTGTTCTAATCAAGATAATATTCATAATTAACAATTCATAATGTATAATTGGTAATGAAAAAGGGTCTTCTTATCTTTTTGTTAATCAGCACTTCACTGAGTGGTATTGCGCAGGAAACGAACTACAGAATCATCAGGAATATTCCCTATTACGATGATGCAAAGATGGAGTCAGAAGCATACATCAGGGAACGTTGTGTTCTCGATATTTACTATCCAACCGACAAAAAAAATTTTGCCACCGTCGTTTGGTTTCACGGTGGCGGATTAACAAGCGGGGAGAAAGAACTTCCCGACGGGTTCAAACATAAAAACACCTGCATCATCGGCGTTAATTACCGGCTCTCACCAAAAGTTAAGGCACCCGCCTATATAGAAGATGCAGCAGCTGCAATAGCCTGGACATTCAAAAAC
>JALHIE010000118.1 GCA_022840285.1 Porphyromonadaceae bacterium | reverse complement strand
AGTAATGATTTATTGACAAGCCAAGACTTGTCTGAATCGGATCAATATCTCACCATTGAGAATAATGATACGATTCAACCTTTTGCTTATTGTTATGGTTGTTTACCAATGGTTACCGTATATCATGATTCCTTCTTTAATGAATTTGTCATCGCATGGTCTGGATATACAGAAGACCCTGTATCCCACCCGGTAACCCTATCATATAAAGCCGGCGGATTATCAGGAAATCAAATGATCGGATATAACAGTGGGGAAATCCGAGAAAATATTTATTCTGAAAGTTACACTGCAACTTGGTCTATCAAATGTAGTAATTATAACTGCTCTTCTTGTAGAGAATCTGGTAGCCTTTCGAAAAAAGCTTCAGGTGAAACTGAAACTGGTTCGGAAACTGAGTGTTATAAAGAATATCTAAATTATTCAATAGAAAGAGTATCTACAAATGGTGATGCATTTGATTTAGTATTAAATGATTATAATGGTGATGTTTATAATACAGAAAAATACATGAGTATTAATGAAATACGATTTTTTGAACTTGATAGTTATGGGAGAAAACAAGAAATTTATGGTGCCGGATCTTTAGACACTACATCAGCTCCTTATCGGATTAGATTTTATTTATACAATCAACCTATGTTTAAAAATTTCCAAGTCACTTTCTCAAATAATCAGTGTATTAGTAATTTTGAGCATTACTTATATGTTAACTATCGCTATTCAAATTTTGGCATTGAACTCTTGAACTCGTCATTAACCTTGGTGAGAAATCATTAAAAATTCGTCCAATATGAAAACAAAATTATTTATCTATCTCTTTCCTCTCATCATGATAGCAGGGGGAAGCTGTGCCAACAAAAAGGCGCTTGTGCGGGATCAGCTAACAGTACAATATGCAGGAGGGAATCAGGAGAAGGTGTGGAAAGGAGTGGAGGCAATGAAGAAAATTTCGCTTAAGTCACTGAACGTATTGGTCATGGATGGTACGGACATACAGATGGAATCTCCGTTTAAGGAACCTGTGCTCATATATTCCGATGATTCCATAAGTATAGATTCCTTAATAGAAAGCAGGTACTATAACCATCTGTTTTTCAATTCATTCAAAGAGAGTCTGCCTCGAAAGGCGAATATACAGATGTTGACAGAGAAACTATCCGCCAAGGCATTAGACTCACTAATTCGTGTAAATAAATTTGATTTAGTAATCACAGCTCAACAAATCAGATTTAATTATCAATTAAAATTCGCGGGAATGGGAGATTTTGATAAATTCGTCAAATCACATCCTCAAGGTGTACAATCCGGAAGTACTACATTCATTCGCCATTCGGGCATAACAAGTCAACCTCGTCGTCATGCAGGAAATTCAAATGCCCTTACAATGGGAGAAGCTTTCGAATTCTCAGATGTGCGCAGGATGCCTCCTTTACTGATGCGTGCCGTCATCTATCAAACCCGCTGGAATTTACAATGGATTGATCCAACTCTCAATAAAAACGACACAATACCGCAGCAACTTACTCAGGAAGGCTTCCTAACAGACGGACTTGATTATGCTGAAATCTTATTTTCTGCTACAGCCAAACAAGCCGGGAAGAATCTAGCGCAAGTATTTAAGTGGTAAATAAGGAGTCAATATTTTCCGGGTCATTTGAACTTCTAATCGCTTTTATCAATTTGGATTTACTACCAAATGCATACCAATTATCTGGATACAAAAGACTTACTCATTATTTAACTCATTTTGCCTAACCCAACCTTCCACACATTAGGTCAAATTTATTGCTGTACAGGATGATGAATGGTTAGGCGGATAAGTTTGGAAAGTACAAATTTTTCGTCGTTTTAATGGCTGATATTTATAATTCAGGGCATTATGTATTTCAACGGCTTTGCTCTCCAATATCGAGCAATTGCGGAATACAACCCTCTCTCCCAACTTATTCATCGCCGCAGTTGCCACTGATTTCTGCGTGGACATAGTCCGTGTAAGTCCCGTCCAATGATGTCTGACACCCTTTTGTTCAAGTTGATGGCGGATGATGTTTACCACTCCATAAGAGAGCAGTTCCAAAACAGATGGGTTTCGCATGATTCAACTTTTTGGTGATAAATGAGGCGAAGGTCAAGATTCGTTTTCAGACAGCGAAATCTCACCCCCGGTTTGTTGAGAACTTTTCAAGGCAGTGACGTTCCTTTTCAATCCGGCAAATTTCGCTCTTTTTACCGCCGATCTCCGGAAAATTCGCCGGTAGGTCTCTTCATCCATCTCCTGAAGCCTCTCGTAATCGAGCGACAGAAATTCATCCGAAGGATTAAAACCGGGAGTGTTGTGCGGCCGGGCATACCTGTTCCAGGGACAGACAATCTGACAGATATCACAACCGTATACATTGTTATTTAAACGCGGAACAATTTCGGGCGAAATTTCCCCTTTGTTTTCAATGGTTTGATACGATATGCACTTCCGGGCGTTCACCCAGTGCGGTTTTTCAATGGCTCCGGTAGGACAGGCGTCCAGGCAACGACGGCATTTCCCGCAATTTTGTGATACGGGCGAATCGTAATCCAGTTCAAGATCAACAATAAGCTCTCCCAGAAAAAAATAAGACCCTTTTCCGGGAATGATCAGCAACGTGTTTTTGCCCACAAACCCCAATCCGGAACGTGCCGCCCAGAAACGTTCCAATACTGGAGCAGAGTCTGAGAAATAACGCCCCGACACCCCTGGAAAACGAAGCTTTATGAAATCGAAAAGCCGACTGAGCTTCCCTTTGACTATATCGTGATAATCCTCACCGTAAGCATAATAAGCAAACTTGGGAGCATCTTCATGCTGAAAACGGTGGGGAAAGTAATTCAACGCAACCGAGATAATTGATTTTGCCCTTTCAACCAACATCCTGGGATCCATTCGTTTATCAATATTTCTTTCCAGATAACCCATTCCGGCATGACATTCCTCCAAGAGCCATCTCCTGTAATGGACTTCCTGTTCGCTCTCTTCGGCACGGCAAATACCGCAGGCATCAAAACCCAGCGAGAGGGCATATTGCTTTATTTCTTCGGAAAAAGTCATTCTTGTAAAAGATTTTCAGACAAAAGGGCCAAGAACCAGGACGTTGATGGAGTACTGGTAATCAAAGGTACAAAAATTATACCATGAACGGATAAACGCATAGACAAAAAGTCTTTATTCCTGGCTCTTGACTCTTTTGTCTGAAAAAAACTTTACTTTTGCATAAATTAATCCCGATATGGCAGATTCAGCCCTGAAGAAAAAAACTACCGTCTCTCTTTTCTGGAGCTTTCTCGATAAGTTTGGGCAGCAGATGCTCAACTTTGCCAGTATGCTGATATTGATGAATATCGTTGCCGCGGAAGATTACGGACTGGTTGGTTCCTTGGCGGTCTTTGTGGCATTTTCCTCCATCCTGATCGACAGCGGATTCGGGCGAGCGCTTCTGAACCGGAAAGACCTGACGCAAACGGATTACGCCACTGTTTTTTATTTCAACATTTCACTGAGCGTTGTCCTTTATTTGCTCTTCTTGTTTACCGCACCCCTGCTGGGAAAGATGTTCCATGCTCCCGCGATCACAAGCGTTGTCCGAATCCTGTTCTTATCGCTCATTTTTAACGCATTTGGCTTAATCCACCAAACGATTCTCACGAAAAAAGCCAATTTCAAGGGGCTTACCCAGGTGAACACACTGGCACTCCTCTTTTCCGATATCGTGGCCGTTGTAATGGCCATTGCCGGGTACGGCGTATGGGCACTGGTAGCCCAGACGCTTCTCTACGCTTTTTTCCGCTCCCTTTTTTTGTGGATCTACTCCCCCTGGCGACCTATCGCCCGTTTCAGCAGAAAAAGCTTGGACGCATTTTTCGCTTTCAGCAACAAATTGCTGTCCGCATCGGTTATTTCAACTACGGTAAACCAGGTGGCTTACTTCAATCAGGCAAAAAAGTACCAGGACATTCCGTTTCTTACACTGGCAAACACCTTTCGTACCGTAGCAATGCTTATTTTATCGGAGATAAACGAACAAACGGAACGGTTAAAGCGGGTAGTGAGTAAGATCATAAAATCCATAGCATTCCTCTCATTTCCTATCGGACTTACCATGATTGTGATTGCAGAACCAACATTTCACCTCCTTTTCAAAGAGAAATGGTTGCCGGCAGTTCCCTATTTTCAAATTCTCACGTTCGCCGGAATGCTCTCTCCTTTTATTTATATCTTTCAGGAGCTGTTTATAGCCAAGGAGAACTCCAGGTACTTCCTGGGTATTGAGGTGGCAAAAGGGACCTTGCTGATTGTACTCATTGTTCTCCTTTTTCCGCGTGGGATCACAGCTTTAGCTGTTAGCTGGATAATCTACATGGTTATTTCACTGCTTATCTCTGTAGTATTGACGGGAAAGCTAATCCGGTATTCCCTTTTTCACTTGATGAAAGATGCGGGTCCATATTTACTCCTGGCAATTGCCAGTTCTGCCGTATCCTACCTTCTTACAGTGAAAATAGGGAACAACATTATTTTTATACTCCTCAACCTGGTTATCACGGGCACGTCATACATTCTTCTCTGTAAGCTATTTAAACTGGAGATGCTGAAAGAGATTGAGCATTGGTTCGAAAAGAAAAAAAAAGAAAAAAAATGAAAGAATTTTTGTTATATGTTCGCTTCGCGATGGTTTATGCATTAAACAACAAGACATTATCGCACATAAAACAGTTCAGCCGCTGGTATAAAGATAAAAAATCGGACGATACCACCCTGAGCCGCCGATCGCCCTGGATGACCTACGATGCCGTTGATTTTCTTTCGGCGACATGCCGGCCCGGCATGAGCGTTTTTGAATGGGGGTCGGGCGGGTCCACCCTGTTTTTTGCTTCACGCTGCAAACAGGTGCACACCGTTGAGCACGATCCGGACTGGAAAGATTTTTTGAATAAGAAAATCGAAGAACTGGATTTAAAAAACGTAAGTATCCAGGAAATCGCGGGAAAGCCTATTGCTGACTTCAACGAAAGGGACTACCGGAACCCCGACGATTTTGTATCGAAAGATAAAAAATCAGCAGGACTCTCCTTCGAAGACTACGTAAAAGCAATTGATACTTTTCCGGAAGAATATTTCGATTTGGTCGTTGTGGACGGAAGGGTTAGAAACTGTTGTGTGAAAAGAGCAATTCCTCATGTGAAAAAAGGAGGTTACCTGATTGTGGACAATACCGACAGGAGCTATTACCTTGCCCCTTTTCCCGAGCTTCAGGATCCTTCCAAATGGAAAAAGACCGAATTTCAAGGTCCGGTCTTTTTCCAGCACGCATTCAGCAAGACTTCGTTCTTCAAAAAGGCCTGAACTAGGCCAGTACAAAATCCAGTTGTTTCCTTTCCAGGTTGGCTTTTGCAACCTGTATGGAAACCGGTTGTCCGAGGCGGTATTCACGTTTAGTGCGACGGCCGACCAGGCGGTAATTCTTCTCGTCCAGTTCGTAAAAATCATCGTCCAGTTCACGGATAGGGATCATACCCTCGCATTTGTTTTCGTTAATTTCCACGTAAATACCCCATTCCGTAATCCCGGAAACAACACCGTCGTACACTTTCCCGATTTTGTCGGCCATAAATTCCACCTGTTTGTACTTGATGGAGTCGCGCTCGGCATTGGCTGCCACCTGTTCCATATCGGAAGAGTGCTTGCATTCCATCTCCAGCTCTGTCTGATCAACGGATCGGCCACCGTCCAGGTAACGTTCAAGCAACCGGTGGACCATCATGTCGGGATAACGGCGGATGGGAGATGTGAAGTGCGTATAATAGTCAAATGCCAGCCCGTAATGCCCCACGTTTTTGGTAGAATAAACCGCTTTGGACATGGTTCGGATGGCAATGGTCTCTACCAGGTTCTCTTCGGGACGGCCCTGGACCTTATCCAACAATGAGTTGATGCTCTTTGCCACCTCTACTTTGTTCCCTTCGGTTTTTATTTTATGGCCGAAACGAAGGATAAAGGCATTCAGGGTGTCCAGTTTTTCGGAATCAGGTATATCGTGAATGCGATAAACAAATGCCTTAGCATGTTTACCTTTCGGAACCTTTCCGATAAATTCGGCCACCGTCCTGTTGGCCAAAAGCATGAATTCTTCGATGTCATCGAGGTTGAATTTCACTTCGTAGCGCTCAAAGTTGATGGCTCCGTTTGCAAAACGCTTTTCACGTAATTTCTGTGCCAGGCTGTTCATGACCAGGATCTCGGATGAAAAATCACCTTTCCCGGTTTCTATCACGGTTTGTGCCTCCTCATACGTGAGCCGGCTGTCGGAATTTATGACGGTGCGGACAATGCGTGATTTTTTAATCTCCGCATACTCATTAAGTTCAAAAATAACCGAAAAACAAAGTTTGTCTTCCTTCGGACGAAGGGAACACAACCCATTGCTCAACCTTTCGGGCAGCATAGGGATAGTCCTGTCGACCAGGTAGATGGATGTTGCCCTGTTTTCCGCTTCTTTATCGATAATGTCGCCCTGTCTCACGTAATGGGTTACATCGGCAATATGCACACCCACTTCCCACAGTGTGGGAGAAATTTTACGTAGCGACAAAGCGTCATCGAAATCTTTGGCGTCTTTCGGGTCGATGGTTATGGTAAACACATCACGGAAATCTTCCCGCCGGGCTACCTCTTTCTCGTCGATTTTTTCAGGAATCAGCTCCGCCGCTTTTTCCACATCCCCGGGATACCTGTACGGTAGTCCGTATTGTGCCAGGATAGCGTGCATCTCGGTAGTATTGTCTCCCGGCTTTCCCAATACATCAATCACCTTCCCGACCGGATTATTGGCTTTTTCGGGCCATTCCACAATTTCCACCAGTACTTTATCTCCGTTCCCGGCCCCGTTAAGCTCGTCCGTCGGAATAAATATATCGTTGGCTAGAAACTTGCTGTCCATTACCAGGAAAGCAAAATATTTCTGCACTTCCAGACCGCCCCTTCGGTATCGGCCCGTTTCCTTTTTGCCAGCAGCTGGACGCGGACCCGGTCTCCGTTCATCGCATGTTTGCTGTTCCGTTCGGGAATATAGATAACATTGGCGTCGTCATCGGGCACAAAAAAGTTTTTACCGTTGCTCCTCCTTTCAAAACGTCCTTCGAGGATCAGTCCGCGGTTATTCAACCTGTACCTCCCGCGCGACGTTTCCAGCAGCACATCGTAATCGCGAAGCCGGTCGAGCGCTTTGATCAATACACGCCGACCATCCTCCCCTCGGATATTCAATGCAGCAGATATCTGCTTGTAATTAAACTGTTTATCTTTGTTTGTAGTCAGGAAATCGACAACGAGCTGTTCCAGCTCTTTCTTTTTCGGTTTTGATACGGGCTCTGTAACGGATGTTCTTTTACTCATATGATCTTTTTCGTTTACAATATTAAACAACGAAAAGCTGTTTTAGTTAGCACAAAGTAACAAAAAATATTCGCTTTTCGGGCGTTTCTCTTCAACAGAAAGACGGGATTACCGGATATCTTTGGTAAAATGGTTTCAAAATGCGTTGTTATGATTAAATTTGCGATTGAATTTAGGAAGAAATGGAACAAAAAAAAATCCTTATCACCGGAGCTAGCGGTTTTATTGGCAGCACAGCTGTTGACAAGGCATTGGAGCTGGGTTACGAAACCTGGGCGGGAATCCGTGCAAGCAGCAACAGAGTTTATTTGCAGGATGAACGGATCAAATTTATTGATTTAAACTACGGCGACAAGAAAAAACTAAAAGAGCAGCTTCTGGATTTTACCGGTAGGAACGGGCGCTTCGATTACATCGTACACAGCGCCGGAATTACCCAGGCTCTTCACAAAGCAGAGTTCGACCGGGTAAATTACGAACAAGTCCGGAATTTTGCAGACGCGCTTGTCGAAACCGATGCTGTCCCCGACCTGTTCATATTTATGAGCACGCTGGGTGCCGTGGGTGCCGGCGACGAGACAAACTACACTCCGCTGCGGTGTGACCGTGTCCCTAATCCGGATACGGCTTACGGAAAAAGTAAGCTGAAAGCCGAAAATTACCTGAAAAAATTACCCGGATTTCCGTATGTGATTCTTCGCCCCACGGGAGTATACGGACCGCGCGACAAAGATTACCTCATCCTGATGCGTGCCGTAAAAAACGGAATAAATGTAGGTGCCGGCTTCCGGAAGCAGGTCCTCACCTTTATCTATGTTGGTGACCTGGTGAGGATCATTTTCGACTGTATTGAAAAAAACATCAACCGGAAAGAGTATTTCATAGCCGATGGGGATGTTTATACCGACTCGGAATTCAATACCCTTGTACAACAAACGCTGGGAAAAAAGCGCGTTTTCAGGGTTAATGTTCCACTGTGGTTGATGAAGCCGGCAGCATTCATCAGCGAAAAAATCTTTGGTCTGCTGGGTAAAACAACTGCCTTCAATACCGACAAGTATAAAATCATGAAGCAACGGAACTGGTCGTGCGACACCACTCCGCTACAACGAGACCTCAACTTCCAGCCCGGCTACCGGTTAAAAGAGGGAGTTGATGCTACCGTAAAATGGTATCGGGAAAGAGGATGGTTGTAAGCTTGCGAGCTGATAAGCGAACCGACACCTCACGTACAATTTAAGAACAAATAACGCCCTTAAATTAACGGAACAACTTTTTTTTATACCTTTGCAGTAGCAGTCAGCAATAAATGCGCGCTGGCGGACAATGATAAACCGGAACATAGCCATATGAAAATAGCATTAATCGGTTACGGCAAGATGGGGCACGAAATCGAAAAGATCGCCTTGCAACGTGGACACGAAATTGTATGCACCATCGATTTCAACGAACCCGAAAAGTTTGACTCTCCCGAGTTCAAAAGCGCCGATGTCGCCATCGAGTTCACCTCTCCCGAAAGTGCTCTGCAGAATTACCGCAGAGCTTTTGCAGCAAACGTTCCCGTGGTATCCGGAACTACCGGAAAAACGAGGGGCAAACCTTCTTTTATGCTTCCAACTTCAGCTTGGGTGTAAACATCTTTTATGCACTCAGCAATTACCTGGCAAAGATAATGAGCCAATTTCCCGATTACGACGTGCGGATGGAAGAAACACACCACATCCATAAGCTCGATGCACCCAGCGGAACAGCCATCACCTTGGCCGATGGCATTCTGGAGAATCTGGAACGAAAAAAAACGTGGTCGCTCAACAAAGCCAACAACGAAGAAGAACTGGAAATTACAGCATTTCGCGAAGGGGAAGTTCCCGGTATTCACACCGTTGTGTACGAATCCGAAGCCGACAGCATTTGCATCACACACAATGCCAAAAACCGGAAAGGATTTGCTCTTGGAGCCGTTTTAGCTGCCGAATTCACGAAAGGGAAAAAAGGCTTTCTGGGCATGAAAGACATGCTGAACTTCCATCCCTGAATTCCCCAAAAAGAAGTGTAAATAACCTCAACCGATTAAAACAATTGCAAAAAATACAAAAAAGATGAATCAAACCGCCGACAACAACAACACTTCTCCACAAACTCCTTCGGGAAATTTGAAGGCGCGCATTTCCTCTGCCCAACAGCATCAATGGATGTGGTTTGGCGTATGGGCACTTTCCACAGTCCTCTTCGCCGTTTGGGCCGGGAGCCCGTGGATCCTGCTCTTCATCCTGCTTTTTTTCGACGTATACATCACGAAGTTTGTACCGTGGTCATGGTGGAAGAAAACCGAAAATAAGGCCGTCCGCAAAACCATGGAATGGGTGGATGCCATCTTGTTTGCGTTGATAGCTGTATATTTTATCAACACTTTTTTCTTCCAGAACTACCAGATCCCCACTTCATCACTGGAAAAATCTTTGCTGGTGGGCGATTTCCTGGCAGTCAGCAAGGTCAGTTACGGGCCTCGCGCACCCATCACCCCCTTGTCGTTCCCACTGGCACAGCACACCATGCCGGTAATCGGCGGAAAGTCATACATCGATAAGCCGCAGTGGAAATACCGCAGGCTGAAGGGACTCGGAGAAGTAAAGCGCAACGATATTGTCGTTTTTAATTTCCCCGCCGGGGATACGGTTGCTTTAAACCAGCAGGGTGTTGATTTTTATACCCTCTCCAGGTACAACACCAACGGAAGCGCGGGAATACGTTCTGACCAAAGGACCTACGGCGAAGTGGTTTTTCGCCCGGTGGACCGGCGCGAGAATTACGTAAAGCGCTGTATCGGACTTCCCGGGGAAACCATCGAATTGCGCGACGACAGTGTTTACATCGATGGGGAACTCATCCCGAGCCCTAAATTATCGCAGTTGACCTACATGATCCATACGGACGGAACAGTTATATCGGAACAAATTTTCCAGGAACTGGGCATCAACAAGGACGACTACATGATGCCGAATAGCTACGGGCAGGTCTCCCTGAAGATGCAGGATTTAACGGGTATAGACAGCCTGACCATGGCCCATTCCGGATTGAAACAACAAAACGGAAACAACGGAAAGATCTATTACAACATTCCCTTGACCGAAGCGATGCTCACCAAGCTGAAAGAAAAACCTTTCGTGTGGGAAGTGATAAAAGATGTGGAGCAACCCGGTTCGAGCTATTATTATCCCTTAGACTATCCAACGAACTGGACGCGAGCCGACTTCGGGCCGCTCTGGATTCCGGAGAAAGGTGCCACCCTCACGTTCGACACCGATGTGGCGTTTAAAGCAGCAGCCTACGAACGCTGTATAAAGAATTACGAAGGGAACGATTTTGCCTTTCGCGACGGAAAAGTATACATAAACGGGGAGCCAGCAGACTCGTATACCTTTAAGATGGATTACTACTTCATGATGGGGGATAACCGCCACAACTCGGCCGACTCACGCGTGTGGGGATTTGTTCCCGAAGACCATATCGTGGGACAACCGATGCTGATATGGCTTTCCCTGGAAAAAGACAACGGCTGGCTTAACGGAAAAATCCGGTGGAACAGGTTATTTCGAAGTGCAAAAAAATAACCGGGAGAGTGTTGCTTTCTTCCTTCTACCTGGCGCCCGTCGAATACTATTCGGTATTTTTTCGCGCCTCCAGCACCGTTATAGAGGTT
>JALHIE010000256.1 GCA_022840285.1 Porphyromonadaceae bacterium | reverse complement strand
AATGGTGGCAGAAGTGCCTATGGGGCAAAGTTGTCCGGGTTCAATGGTCAATTTCAGTTTTAATCGGCGGATCAGGTTGGCGACATCTGTTCCCTGGGCACCATCGTATGTATGCAGCTCATCCAACACCAAAAAGCGAAGCAAGCTCGGGTCGACAACATTGTGGTTCCACAATCTCTGAAAATTGTGCTTCATCAGTGCATAATCGAGCATCTTGAAGTTTGTAAGCAGGATATCCGGAGGAGCATCAAGGATGGTGTCTCGATGCTCTACGATATGATCCTCCTCCATGACCTTCGGGTATTGCCCTTTTGGTCCGTTTCCCTCACCAATAAAAAGGCCGGCACGCACTCGCCCTCTCAATCGCTCGTCTTTGTATATGATGCCGGCCATTCGTTTCGCCTGGTCGGTTGCCAATGCATTCATGGGATACATGATAATCACCTTGATACCCGGGCGATGTTGTTGACGGAAACAGTAGTCCAGTTTTTCCCGAGCCCGTACCTGTGGTGATGATGGTTGGTTCGGGTTCTTTACCCTGGGTGGAAAGTCTGATCCAAGACTGTACCTGGTGGTCGTAGGGTGTCCAGTCTGGCTTTATGGTTAGGGGAATTTGATCAATTGTCCCTTGTTCCGCTTTTACAAATGGCAGTTTGAGCGACACATACGGACCCTTGAACATTCCCAGAGTGGGATGTTCGATAAACTCATCAAATGCTCGGGCCACCTCCCGTTTTCGGAAGGTGAATGTCGCTTGCAGGTAGGACTTGATGGACTCCTTTATCTCGATGGCTTGTTGCAGGCTCAGCATAATGAATTCTATTTAAACTTTTCCTCGAAAAACTGCCACGCTCTCTTGTAATCCTCCACTCGGTCGCACTTGGTAAAGGGTGCATGGTAGGTTACCTTATCCCCAAAATAGAGTTCTGATTTGGTGATGGTATGCTCGTAGGTTTCGCCCGACTGCATATCCCTTATTTGCTCCCACTCCGGCCGGTCGAGCCCCAC
>JALHIE010000117.1 GCA_022840285.1 Porphyromonadaceae bacterium | reverse complement strand
TTTGTTTTGCAACTATAAAGGTAAACCTTCTGGGGGAATTACCGAAAGGGGTTCCCCTTCATTTTAGCGTTTCTTTTTTTACCGGACACCAGTGAAAAGCTATCTAACTTCGGGTTCCGCAAGACAACTGACAGCGATTTTTTAGACTGCATGAAAGGGAAGCCATACACGCAGAGCCAAGCTTGCTTGAATGTTTTCTACTGCTGTTTCTAACGTCAGACACTCCATAAAGTCATTTTCTCAACTGGGTTGAATGGAAAATCAAAAAGTCAAGGAACTCCAAAAATCAGATCAACACTTGATCTTTTAGCTATACGCGATAGGAAAAATTGCCATCGCGTTCATTTATCTTTTAAATACTGATTCGAAAGTGTTAATAAGTTCCGTATATTACGATTGTTTTTGTTGAGTACAACTTCATAAGAATCAATAGGCATTTATACCTTTGTCATCCACCACGGTATCAAAGCCAGGGCCACCGGCACCAACGTAGCCGTAACTTGCCCCGCTTTCATCCGGGCTTACCCAAAACGAATAGAGTTTTCCATTGGTCAGATGAAAACGGAAACGTACAGGTTTGCCTTCCAGTCCCGACAGATCACTTTTAGAATTCCATGATACTTTTTGCAAGGTCGCATCCGTACTGACAAGCTTACACGCTGATGCCGTTAATTGGTCGATCACTTCGCCTCCTTCGTCTAAAACTTCTACGCGGAGTTCTCCACCGGGGCAATCCACGTTGACGAACAAGTGTTTACCTTCAAATACTACCGGCCTGGTAAGCAGCGTCCCGGGTGACGAACCTGCCTCCATAGACGCGAAGCCGTCCCTGCGTAACGTGGCCATCCCGATACTCGCCCCAGTATACATGCCCCGTGATCCGTCCGGGGCAATACCCGAATATCCACAATAAGGGAACCAAAGTTCATCCCCCATCACCAGGCATATACCCTGAGGTAGGTTGATAAATGCTCTATCCCAATCGCCATCTTGATACGTCCCCTTTATGAAACTCTCTCTACTCGTTCTATCCCAATGAAATCCATCACGACTGAACCCCAGTTTCATTTCGTTGTATTTTGGGATTTTTCGTTCGGCCGCTATTTCATTGGTAGGTCCGAGATGAATCTGAAAGGCCCCTAAAATAAGACTTTCATAAGCGACTCCATGTAAACTATAAAGCTGTGCAGCGTCCCCTACTTCGGGATGAGGCTCGTCTAATCTATCGGCATTTACCCAAAAAACCGCGTCATTGAAATTACCCGGGTGTTCAATTGTACTCCTCTCGGCGTAGTACCTTGAACGGTAGAGGGTTTTGCCGGCACGAGGGACATTGTGTTTGACGCTCATTACCCATACATCACGAAACGGGTTATAAAAAAAGGAACTATAGTCATTCGACCTGCCAAGGGGAACCCCGTCAAACCAAGACTGTCCATCTGTTGACGTATGCATGGTGTTTTCCCATAACGCGTTAATAAATGGGACACCCGGATCATCTGCTGGCCTCGGGTCAATACGATCCTCCCCCATGATGTACCAATTGTTTTCGCGTGTCTGGCTGTTAAATTGGAGCCAAAATGCATTTGGACTGGCAAATGGTGAAAATGGTGTAGGTATTTCTTTCCAATCAGTCAAATTACTACTTGCTACAAAAGTCAAGGGATTTCTACTTCCTCCTGCAGGTTCTCTTCTATAAACAGCAACGAACTGCCGATTGCTAAAATCATAAAATACCCCTCCTTGACGGAAAGCCGCCTGCTCAATAACAGGGTTGCCTTCGTACTTCTTTGCCTGGTGGAAAACTCGTTGGAGATTTGTCCGTTCCACGAGAAAGTTATCAACGAAAAGCTGTCTTCCAACATCGATGGGAATAACCTCCGGTGGGTTATCCAAATATGGTACAGCCATCGGTGCGGAGGAAAAGGGATCGCCTGTTTTCGGAGGCCACACATCCGGGAGAACGATGCCATTGTATAGCATATTGCCTGTATTGTCTGGAGGATTAGCAGATCCACCAGCTATGCAGTTACAAAAGCACATGGTTACCATTAATAAAATGAGATTAGTCACTCGAATTAAAAAAGTCATAGTGTGATTTTATGAATTTACACGCTCGCTCATATTCTCCAGGAATAATACACATCTCGATCTACAGATGATCGGAAACGGCCTTGATCATCCGATCGCCTTATTTTATAAGTCCATTGCAGATAGTGGAACACGAGTAATCGACATATGTTCCTTGCCAACGGAATACAGGGTATATAGCCAACCGTCCAATACAATTGAACTGGAGTAAGCATACCCAAAGTTTCTTCCTCCGATTCCCGGGAATCGATAGCTTTTCGGTGCATTTGTGCGTAAAGCATACACCCGATCGAAAGTATACCCGTCCTTGCTGACTGATATAGTCATAGGATCCCGGTCCAAGTAGAGCGCCTGATCAAAACGGTTGACATTTTGGTTGCCAATCAACAACACGGTTCCATCATCAAGGGTAATGGCTTGTGCCCTGCTTGGCGAGTCTGGGATATCTGTAGGATGTGGAGTAGCCCATCCTCCTGTCCCGTCATTAAAGCTAACGTACAACCTGTTATTGTGTACCGGGTTGTTGGTATGCCCCCAGTCACGTAACATGAGCACCAGGCCTCCATCTTTGGCCCGATAGATAAAACTCTCTATCAGGCTTTGTCCCTCGACTGACTTTCGTTCCACACCCCATGCAGTACCTGCCCACCAACTGATATGGTCGTTTTCCCTATACCAATTATATAACCGGACTCCTATAGGTGACGCGGTAACGGAAGCACCTGCCCCTTGCATATAAATGGGCAATGCTCCCTTACCAGGTAGGTTTTCGACCAAAAAAGGCTCTCCCAATTCTCCATTTTCACTGACGGAGCGAGCGATGGGATAAACGCCTGCACCATGCACGTAGGTGATAGCATACAGTTCATCATCGATGACCGCCCACCTATCGGGTTTCAGGTGAATGCCCTTTTCCTTACGCGGCAGCACCGGGCCGGGAGCCGGAAATAGCTCCCGCGCGTCCGACCACTCCCCCCACGTGTTGGAAGTAGCGTACAAAACCCGTTGTCCCGGCGCATCTTCACCCAATGGATGGTTGCCCCACATAGCGTAGAATCTGCCTTTGTGATGGATCAGACAGGCGTAATGATTATAAGCGCCGTCATCCTTTGTCGCGGGTCCCCATACCGCTGCATGCTCTGCTTCAGTCAATATTGGAAAACCTGCTCCGTTACGAAGGTCGTCTGTAGCCATCTGGGCATTCCACATAGGTACAACCGGAGTTCCGTCGCCAGTGACTTTATTTGTCTTAATAACTTTTGTCCCTACCTTGATTTCAATCATATCCTGATCGCTATTACCTGTATCAAATGTATTCGAACTTCTTGTATTGTATGCATTCAATAGAAGACTAAGCACAATCAGACCGACTATCGCAATTTTTCTAAAGGTAGCCATAATAATAATAAATGATTATCCGCAATAGTTCCTATTATAAATTCTTGATTTGAAATCGGGCGTGTAAGTGAGGGCAGCTACCAGAAGCCTGTCAAACTGCTTCTCACCGAAATAACGCCTGTTGAACTTGTAACAGAACTGATTTAGATAATATTGTAAGTATTCGGGTTTCATTTTGTAATATACGCCCAATAATTGTCGCTTGGCATTACTTATTGCCGTATGGACCCAGGGCAGGACACTGGGGAGCTCCTTGGGTGGGATGACAGATGCCGTATGCGAATGGACATGTTCTTTTAATTGTGTATAGGAAGTCGAATCATCGGTGGTTAAATCCGCCGTGTTCTCGATGTGTTCTTTGACATTCTTTGTGATTGTATCGGACTTCAAATCGTTGATTACTTTCATTTTCAGGTATCTGACCTTCTTTGGTTTTTTGCCTGCTTTTGGGCTTTCAACTGTTTTGCTTTCAGCCATTACCAGCACTTTGGTCTTTTTTTGGCTCCCTCGGCCGCGTTTCAACGGTTTGTCCCTCTCTTCAAGGGATATTTCCGTGGAAAAGAAGGCGTCGTCCAACTCGATGGCTCCCTCAAGGGTGTACTCATCATCGCGTTTGCCCATCACGTCACGCAGTTTATTGACCATTTCCCAT
>JALHIE010000116.1 GCA_022840285.1 Porphyromonadaceae bacterium | reverse complement strand
GAGATAGTTAATGTAATGTTAAACCTGTACATTGGATATTGCCAAAAGTTGTACACTCAACATTGCCATTTTTTGTACATTGTAAATTTGCTAATTACATTTACTGCATTTATTGAAGAAGAGGAATAATTTCTATGCTTATTTCAGGCATAAGATACCATGTTGAAACAGCGTTGACAAATAAAGTACAAATAATTATTTATCAACTGTTAAATTCTTAACTTTGAAGAATGAATAGTTTCTAAATTAAGTTGTTATGTATAGTTTATTCCCAGACGAGCAAGTATCCATTGATTTTTCAGTCAAAGTATCTATTCCTGTTGGAAAGAATAAAAAAACCTACTTCATAGGGAAAGAAAAAGGCATCCTTAAAAAGTATGAAGGTGATACCTTTTCCGGTTATGAGTTTCGTACTATACATGGATTTATCTATTTTCTCTCGAAGAATAAAGACAAATATCCCAAAGAAGGTTATGATGCTGTATTTTATCTTCAATTGGATGAAAATCAAAAAACAACTTTAGAAACGGTACAAAACTGCAAAAAGAAACTACTTATTGGCAAACATCCGTCTGTTTCAAAAATTGTTTCCTCTTGGCATAATGGGTTTCATTATAAACAAGAGAAGCGAAGCGAGATGGGCGAAATAGTACAATATGGACTACGTCCACCACAAATCGGTGCATTACATTCCATTTTAGCACACTGGAGCATTTCAAGTAAACCAGCATTGGTCATTATGCCAACAGGGACGGGGAAAACAGAAACAATGCTCTGCCTATCAATTGCAAATCAAAACGAAAGAACATTAGTTATTGTCCCAACAGATTCATTACGGACACAAATTTCTAATAAATATATTGGATTGGGTATTCTTAAAGTTAAACCATTTGAAATAGTTGCTGATTCTGCTCTTTATCCTAAAGTATCTGTACTTAAAACAACCATTGATACGATTGAAGATGCAGAGAAAATATTAGATGCCAATGTGATTGTTTCTACCCCTCAAATCCTAACAAACCTTCTTAAAACAGAGAAAAGTGATATTTTCAAACTAATTATTCAACAATGTAATAATTTGATTGTAGATGAAGCACATCATATCGCTGCAAAGACATGGAAAGAGATAAAATTGAATTTCGAAGCGGCGGGAAAGCCTGTATTATTATTTACTGCAACTCCATTCAGAAATGATGGAGGTCGTATTGAAGGAGAAACCATATATAATTATCCTTTATCTTTAGCACAGAGAGATAAGTATTACGAAAAAATCATATTTACCCCTATTGTAGATTTCAATCCTGCAACAGCCGATGAAAAGATTGCGGAAAAGGCTATTGAAACACTAAAGAGAGACCTCGAAGTTGGATATGACCATATCTTAATGGCGCGTGTTGATGAGAGAAAGAAAGCAGAAGAAGTTTACGAGCAGATATATAAAAAGTATTCAGAGTATTACCCTGTGTTTATTCATAGCGGCATATCGAAAACAATACAGCGAGAAATACTTGAAGGAATCAAAGAAAAACAACATCGAATTATTGTTTGTGTGGATATGCTTGGAGAAGGATTTGACCTCCCTCAATTAAAAATCTGTGCAATGCACGAAATGCACAAAAACATAACTACAACATTTCAGTTTATCGGAAGATTTACAAGAACAACAGGAAATAATCTTGGCCCCGCAACTATAATTGCTAATATCGTTGATAATAATTTTAAAGGTGTATTAAAAGAATTGTATCGTAAAGATTCGGATTGGGATAAAATTATAAGTCAATCAAATGAAGATATTATAGAAAATATCGTTAAAGAAGAAAGTTTCTTTAAAAACTTTGCTGATGTGCCGATACCCTACAAAATCCCTATACGGAATATTACGCCTGCGATGAGTACTGTTGTCTTTAAATTATATGATAGTAATGTGTCTTGGCATCCAGAAAAATATATTGATTATTTCAAAAACAAAAAATATGAGACGGTTGCAGTCGAACATAATAAAAAGAACTTACAGATAATCATAGCACGTAACACGGAGAAAGTCCCTTGGGGAAAAATCGATGACCTGATTAATACCGAATATGACTTGTATATTGCATATTTGAATCCCGAACAGAAACTTTTATATATAAACAGTTCGAATAATAGTTCTACCCATGATAAACTTGCAGAAGCATTAGTCGGTAAGAATATTTCTTTATACAATGAAGGTGATATATACAGGGTTTTACATAATGTATTTCAGTTAGAGTTGTTTAATCTTGGATTAAAATCGCATTTAGATGGTCCAATTAGTTTTACAATGTATGCCGGAAATGGTATAGTCAAAGGGTTAAGCGAAATTGAGAAAGGAATGCATAGTTCAAATTTATTTGGAACAGGATATGAGGACGGAGAAAAAATAACCATTGGATGTTCGAATAAGGGACGTGTGTGGACAAAGTTGGTTAAATCTATACCGGATTATTGTGAGTGGTGCGATAAGACCGGAATTAAATTGTTAGATGAAACGATTGATACAAAAAACATTTTTGACTTCATTCAAAAGCCCGAAAGAATATCTAAATTTCCCGAAGGAAAAGTTCCAATATCAATCAAATGGAATGAGAAGTTTTATTATGACCCGCAATCGGCGGTTTATGGTTCTAACTTGCTAATAGACTATAACATTGAGTTAGTAACCTCTACCCCTAATACTGTTGAATTTGACATTATCACGGAAAGTGAAGCATCTTCATATAAGTTGGAATTAGATGAAGATAAGAATGGACGAGGATATAAATATACCCTCATCAAAGGCAATCCAATTATCGTAAATCAAAGAAAAGAAAGTAAGGACATTATTGATTTATTCTTTGAGTATCCGCCTACTATATGGTTTCAGGACAATTCAAAAATGTACAATGATATATTTTTCTTATTCAACTACAAATCCCCAATTTTCGATACTGAAAAGGTATTAGCTTATAATTGGGATGGCATTGATATTACTAAGGAATCGCAGAAAAAAACTAAACGGGAAGATTCGATACAGTATAGGGTGCTTGAACGATTGAAGGAAGAACCTGAGTATGATATTATTTTTGATGATGATGATTCAAACGAAGCAAGTGACATCATCGCAATAAAAAGTTACGAATCAGAACATAATAAACTTATATTTGAATTATACCATTGTAAATTTTCATCCAAAGAAAAACCCGGAGGACGATTGAAAGATTTATATGAAGTATGTGGGCAAGCGCAAAGAAGTTATCATTGGAAGCATAATGCAATGGAGTTGTTGAACCACATGACCCGCAGAAATAGTAATCGCCTCTGGCAAGGAAATCCTTCACGTTTTGAGAAAGGTAGTGATGATGAATTACTGATAATACAAAATATGCTATTATCGAATTATTGCGACATTGAGTTTAATATATTTGTTGTTCAGCCGGGAATAGAAAAGAATAAATTGGCTAACAGTCCCGAATTATTGTCATTACTTGGCGCAACTGACTTGCTATTAAAGAGAACAGGGAATGAATTTTATATAATCACTAACAAATAATTAGTCGTCCCTTAAAAAGCATTCAATCATTTATAATACAGCAAGATAGTAAATATTTTCTTGGTTAATTTTTCAAATTTCCGTATATTTGAGATATAAATCCTGCAGAAAATCATGCTGTCAAAACAACAAGACCGGTCACAACACTCATTGTTCTTTTCACTGGAAAGCATATTGAATCATAAGCACCCGTTTTTCATTCCGGCCAATAAATTTGATTGGGAGATGTTTGAAAGAGAGCTCTCACCCCATGTATTGTCCCAATAACGGACGTCCGGCGAAACTTGTTTGTAAACAGGAATTAAAAATACAGTGAAAATAGGAAAATCGTAAGCCCCCGATAAAATACCCATTTTAGCGTAAATGGTTTTTTTCGATCTTTGCCGGCAAACGTATTTTCTATGAAGCCTGTAAGCAAAGAAGAATTCCTGGCGATACTGGAACGCCAACAGAAGAGCGGGTTAAGCATCAAGGATTTTTGTGCGAACGAGTCCTATACGGTTTCCAGCTTCCACTATTGGAAAACCAAGTTCGGACTCACCCGCCCCTATAACAATCATGCACCGGAGGCACCCACGAGTACGCTGGCACCGATCAGTATC
>JALHIE010000115.1 GCA_022840285.1 Porphyromonadaceae bacterium | reverse complement strand
TCAGTTGCCGTACATTTTTTGGTAATAGCGCTGGTAATCACCGCTGGTGACGTTGTCGAGCCACTCCTGGTGGTCGAGGTACCAGCGCACGGTCTTTTCGATCCCTTCCTCGAACTGCAGCGACGGCTCCCAGCCGAGCTCGTTCTTCAGCTTGGTGGAGTCGATGGCGTAGCGCAGGTCGTGTCCGGCCCGGTCGGTAACAAACGTGATCAGCTTTTCCGACTCGCCCTCTTTGCGCCCCAGCAACCGGTCGACCGTCTTGATCATCACCCGGATCAGGTCGATGTTCTTCCACTCGTTGAACCCGCCGATGTTGTAGGTCTCGCCCGTTCTCCCCCGGTGGAAGATCAGGTCGATGGCCCGGGCGTGGTCTTCCACATAGAGCCAGTCGCGCACGTTCTCCCCTTTCCCGTAAACCGGAAGCGGCTTGTTGTGGCGGATGTTGTTGATGAACAGCGGAATCAGCTTCTCGGGGAACTGGTAGGGCCCGTAGTTGTTGGAGCAGTTGGAGAGTACTACGGGCAACCCGTAGGTGTCGTGATAGGCCCGGACAAAGTGGTCGGAAGCCGCCTTGGAGGCAGAGTAGGGCGAGTGCGGGTCGTAGCGGGTCTCCTCGGTGAAGAGGGCATCGCCGAAAGGGAGTGTGCCGTACACTTCATCGGTGGAAACGTGGTAGAAGAGGTGCGGTGCTTGGGGCTGCCACGTCCGGCGGGCTGCTTCCAGCAAATTGAGGGTGCCCATGACGTTGGTCCGGGCGAAGGAAAGGGGATCGGTGATGGAGCGGTCCACGTGGCTTTCGGCCGCCAGGTGAATGACGCTGTCGATCCGGTACTCTTCAAACACGCGCCGCACCTCGTCGAAGTCGCAGATATCGGCTTTGACGAACCGGTAGTTGGACTTCTCCCGGACATCGAGCAGGTTGGCCAGGTTGCCGGCGTAGGTGAGCTTGTCGAGGTTCACGATACGGTAGTGGGGATAGCGGGTCACCATCAGCCTCACCACATGTGATCCGATAAATCCGGCTCCACCGGTGATCAGGATATTTTTCTTGAATTGACTCTCCATCAGTGTAGTTTTAACTCGTTAAGTAATTTGTTTTTCTTGTCTTTCTCCGACAAGATTATCCGCTCAGTGCCGCGAAACCGTGGGCGAACCCCCGGGGGATAAAGAGCTGGCGCTTGTTCTCTCCCGACAGCTCCGTGGCGACATGCTGGCCGAACGTGGACGACCCTTTCCGGATATCCAGGGCGATGTCGAGCACCGTCCCCTTGACCACGCGGACCAGCTTTGCCTGGGCGTGGGGCGGTTTCTGGAAATGCAGCCCCCGCAGGACACCGTAGCGGGAGCAGGATTCGTTGTCCTGGACAAAGGCGGTCCGACATACTTGCTCTTCAAACTCCCGCTGAGAGAATGATTCGAAGAAGTAGCCCCGCCCGTCGGCGAACACCTTGGGTTCGAGGATGACCAGCCCCTCTATCTCTGTTGTTGTAATGTTCATGGGGCTACCTATTCATTATCAATTAATCTCAGCAAATACTTGCCGTACTCGTTTTTTTTCATCGGCTCCGCCAGGCTTCGCAGCCTCTCGTCGTCAATCCAGCCGTTGCGCCAGGCGATCTCCTCGAGGCAGGCGATCTTCAGTCCCTGCCGCTTCTCCAGCACCTCGATAAAGGTGGAGGCTTCCGACAACGAACCGAAGGTGCCTGTGTCGAGCCAGGCGAAGCCGCGTCCGAAGAGCCGCACCTTGAGCTGCCGCTCGTTCAGGAAATGCTGGTTCACCGCGGTGATCTCCAGTTCTCCCCGGGCGGAGGGACGGATGCTCTTCGCCACCTCCACCACCTTGTTGGGGTAGAAGTAGAGGCCCACGATGGCGTAGTTCGATTTGGGCTGCCGGGGCTTCTCTTCGATGCCTAGCACGTTGCCTTCCC
Organism: Porphyromonadaceae bacterium; assembly: GCA_022840285.1. Classification (GTDB taxonomy): domain Bacteria; phylum Bacteroidota; class Bacteroidia; order Bacteroidales; family Dysgonomonadaceae; genus Petrimonas. The sequence continues at coordinate 7,862 of JALHIE010000115.1, read as the reverse complement.
TGTCGAATTCGGCCACCCCGTACCGCTCGGGGTCGTTCACCCAGTATCCGAAGACGGTGGCGTTGTTGTCCGACTCCGCGTCCCTGACGGCCTGCCTCAGCAGGTTGGGGAACCCCTGCCCGTAGAAGATGTTGTCGCCCAGCACCAGGCAGGCGCAATCGTCGCCGATGAACTCTTCGCCGATGATGAACGCCTGGGCCAGCCCGTCGGGACTGGGTTGTTCTGCATAGGAGAAGGAGACGCCGTAATCCGACCCGTCGCCCAGCAACCGCTGGAACCCGGGCAGGTCGTGCGGGGTGGAGATGATGAGGATCTCCTTGATCCCGGCAAGCATCAGGGCCGAAATGGGGTAGTAGACCATCGGCTTGTCGTAGACCGGGATGAGTTGCTTGGAGATCCCTTTGGTGATCGGATAAAGCCGGGTACCGGATCCTCCGGCAAGAACGATTCCTTTCATATATAGTATTTTTATTCTCTTTTATTACAACAATTGTTGTATTTTTAATCAAGCAGCTAAATTTGAAACATTGTCAGTCGAAGATTTAGTTGCAATTAAAGCACATGCAAATTATTAATGAACATAACAATTACAAAAATAACAAAATTAAACGACAAATGTTGTAATTTTTTCAAATTCTCCCGGTTGCATTTTTCACTCGTTGGCAGTTATTCAACAATTATTTTTATCTTTGCTCCTAAAACAGAAAAGAATGTCGAATAATACAATTATGAAACAGATTGGTTTGTTTATCATTTTTTTGATCGCACCGTTTATCTTGCCGGAAACCGTTGCCCAGGAGACCGATAGCCTGAAGCTTTTCGAAAGCATCACGGACATAGAGAAGTTGATCCAGCAGAGGCAGGTTCAGGATACGGCCCCACCGGTTGTGCCCGACCTCACGCAACAACGGGATACCTCCAAGTCCGCGATACTGGAAACCGCTACCGTGCTGCTGGACTCCCTCTACTACAGAAAAGAGAACGGTACGCTCCAGCTGCCCGACAACCTGTTCGGCTCCACCTCGCTCCACGGACTGACGTTCAGGGACACCATCTTCTATAACCCGCTGTTCCTCCCGATGATCTTCACGGGAAAAATACTGCCGTCCAACCTCTCATTTTACCCGCCCAAAGAGGAGAGCATCTATAGGGGGTTGCTGATCCCCCGGGAGAAAACCTTTGCGCCCGACCTGGTGCATGCCGCGTTTGTGGATGAGACGCGCCGCGATTTCTACAGGAGGTACCCCGACCGGGTGAAGCGTTCGGTGTTTCACCTCGACTCGCTTCCGTCGTCCAGCAAGGACACCGAGGTGCTGGAGACGTTCAACCCGTTCAAGGAGCTGATCTCCACGGAGACAAGTTATTCGCTGAACGCCCCGCAGGTGGAGAAGACGGAGATCAGGCGAAGGTACTGGGTCTACAACGGCGACCACTCGTTCCAGCTCTCCCAGAGCTACTTCTCGCCGAACTGGCACAAGGGGGGGACGAGCAACTTCACGTTCGTGAACAACCACATCCTGAGGATGAACTACCGGAAAGAGAAGGTGCGCTTCAACAACACTTTCGAGTGGAGGCTCTCCGTCTTTACCGCTCCCGACGATACCCTCCGGAAATACAGGATCGGGGACGACCTGTTGCGCTACTACGGGGACTTCGGGCTCGACGCCTTTGCGAAGAAGTGGTCCTACTCGACCAACCTCGACGTGAGGTCGCAGCTCTTCAACAACTTCCCGACCAACTCCAACACCATCCGGTCGGCATTCCTCGCCCCGTTATACGTGAACGGCGGTGTCGGGTTGAAGTACAACCTCGACAAGCGGTTCGAAAAGGTGAGGCACCGCAGGGTGCGGCTGGACCTGCACCTGGCGCCCTTAAGCTTTAACTTCAGGTACATCGGCAACGATAAGGTGAGCGTGACCCGTTACGGGATCGAGGAGGGAAAGAAACACACCATGGACCTGGGGTCCACGGTTACGGCCAACCTGATTTACGACTTCAACCGGTACATCACCTGGAACTCGCGGCTGAAGTACTTCACCAGCTACGAGAAAGTGGAGGCCGAGTTCGAGAATACGTTGAACATGGCGCTGACCAATGCTTTCTCCACCCGGTTCTTCCTGAACCTGCGGTTCGACGACAGCGTCCCGCCCGATCCGAAGTTCAAGTACCTGCAGATCACGCAGCTGCTCAGCTTCGGGCTGAACTACAAGTGGTAGGCGGGTTGCGGGTTCAGAAAGAGAACCCGTTGAGGAAGTCGCCGGTCTTCATCCGCTTTTTTCCCGACAGCTGGATCTCCAGCACCTCGATAAAACCATCCTGTGCGGCAACCCGCAGGGTGGCCTTGTTGTCGGTGACGACCTCTCCCGGCCGCAGCCGGTGCGCCTCCGGGATAGCTTTGGTAGAGAAGATCCGGAAGTTCATCTTCTCGCCGTTTACGTCGAACTCAGTCCATGCGGCCGGAAAGGGCGACAGCCCGCGGACGAAGTTGCGGATCTCCTCCACGGGGCGGTCCCAGTTGATCCGGCAGGTCTCCTTGTGGATCTTGGGCGCCGGCTTTAGTTCCTTGTTCCCCTCCGTCAACTCACTTTGCGGCAGCGACCGGACCGTTCCGCCGATCACGGCGTTGATGGTCCTTACCACCAGCCGTGCCCCCAGGGTCATCAGGCTGTCGTGCAGGGTGCCCGCATCGTCGTTCTCCCCGATGGCCACTTTCTCCTGAAAAATAATTTCTCCGGTATCGATCTCGTGCTTGAGGAAGAACGTGGTGACCCCCGTCTCCTTTTCTCCGTTGATTATCGCCCAGTTGATGGGTGCCGCACCCCGGTACTGGGGCAGCAGCGAGGCGTGCAGGTTGAACGTCCCCCGGGGAGGCATGCTCCAGACCACCTCGGGCAGCATACGGAATGCCACCACCACCTGGATGTCGGCCTTCAGTCGCCTCAACTCGCCCAGGAACACCTCGTTCTTCAGGTTTTCGGGTTGCAGAACGGTTAATCCTGCCGACAGGGCATACACTTTAACGGCCGGCGGCTGGAGCTTGTATCCTCTCCCGGCGGGCTTGTCGGGCGCGGTGATGACACCAACCACATTGTAGCCGTTCTCCACCAGTGCGCGCAGCGACTCCACGGCGAATTCGGGCGTCCCCATAAAAACGATGCGTAACTCTTTTTTATCCATTTCGGTACAATTTTCTAATTTTTACACAAAAATAGCGGAAAAAGATCGTAAAGCGAAGCATGAACGCAGCCGGACGGACAAAGACGCCCTTTTTGTTCGGCCTCGATTTCGAGCTGAGCGAAGGGTTTTTCATTGAAAACCCCTTGCAGCAGTCGATGATCCTTTTCGATATGGCGGGGACGGGAAACGGAACGGGGGAAGCGGAGGAGGGACCTTTTACTTTTGTTGCCTCCCCCGAGGGATACTGCCGGTATGCGGAGAGGTTCTCCCGCGTGATGGAGGGGCTGCGTTACGGGAACTCGTTCCTGACGAACCTGACGATCAGAACGCCGGTCGGGACCGGGTTGTCGCTGAAGGAGATCTTCCTCCGCAGCCGGGCGAAGTACCGGCTCTATGTGCCCGGCCGGTTTGTCTGCTTCTCCCCCGAACGGTTCGTGCGGATCGACAAGGGAAAGGTGTTCTCCCATCCCATGAAAGGGACGATCGATGCTTCGGTGGAGCATGCGGAAGAGGCGATCCTGAACGATTACAAGGAGAAAGCCGAACACAGCACGATTGTCGACCTGATCCGCAACGACCTAAGCCGGATTGCCAGCGGGGTGAGGGTGAACCGTTTTCGCTACATCGATCGGGTGGAGACGAACGGGGGGACCATCTTGCAGGTCAGCTCCGAGATTGAGGGGACGCTGCCTGACGACTACCCCGAAAACCTCGGGACGCTTTTCTTTGAACTGCTGCCTGCCGGGTCGGTCTCGGGGGCGCCCAAGGAGGCCACGTTGGCCCTTATCCGCGAGGCGGAACAGGAACCGCGCGGCTTCTACACCGGGGTGGCCGGGTATTTCGACGGTACGGCCCTCGACTCCTGCGTGCTGATCCGGTATGTCGAGCAGGCGGAAGACGGCTTGTACTTCCGGAGCGGAGGCGGTATCACGGTCAACAGCGCATGTGAGAAAGAGTATGCGGAGGCTGTCCGGAAAATTTATTTGCCCTTTAACTAAAAAAAATCAAACCGATGTTTCTCGAAACCATTTGCATAAAGAACGGCGTCGCAGTGAGCCTGGAGGACCACGCGGAGCGGATGCGGCAGACGGCAGACCGTTTTGGCTTTACCGCTCCCGGACTGCCTTGCATCGAATCGTTGCTCCCCGGGTCGCTCCGCGACAAGAAAGTGAAATGCAGCATCGGGTACAGGGAGACGATCCGTACCGTCGGGTTTGTGGCCGTTCAAGTATTCCGACAGGGGGCGGCTGGAGGTGCTGAACAGCCGGGGAGGAAAGGGCGATGAGGCGCTGATCGCGCAAAACGGTTGCATCACCGATACCACCTACAGCAACGTGGTCTTCCGGAAAAAGGGGGAGTTCTTCACGCCCGGCACGTACCTGTTGAACGGGACAAAACGGCAGAGGTTGCTGCGGAATTTGATTATCAAGGAGGCGGACATCACTGTCGACAACCTGCACGAGTACGAGCACGTTTACCTCATCAACTCCATGCTCGATATAGAGGACGGGATAGGCTGTCCGGTGAAGAGTATTCTAAATTCTATAATTATTTAGTCTTTCCGACAAAAACTTATAAGGAGAAAAGTGTCTTATCAATTGACTCTTTTTTGTCTTTATCCACACCTGCCTTGTCTGCATAATAATTCCAGTTGTGTACCGTATCGTTAACCTGATCAATAATTTCCTCCGCCTTTTTATTGCGGATGGAACGTCCTATCACGATCAGATCTTCCCGTGTAATATTTTCCCGCTTCCCGTTAACACTCAACGCGTGACGGCTTACCCATTCGCTTCCGGGACGATAAGCATGACAGAGGTCGTATGCCGGGGCCAATCTCCACCGGTCTCCCTGTTTAAGAATAAAAGAGAAGTTCTTGCTATGGTCATCACAGTTGCGGGCTATCACATTAAACACCATACGACGGAACATCTGTTCGGCTTCGGCATAAGTCAGCTTCAGCTCCCGCATGGCCTTTTCTTCCTCGGATTTTAAATTGGCTACAAAAGCCTCTTTCTTCGAAAGCATCTTGCTCGCAATTTCCACCAGGCTATCTATTTCCACCGAAAAGGTATTTACATTTTGTTTTAAAATGGCCGGCTCAATCTCCAATGCTCCCATTCCCCGTTTACCTATAAAATAAAGCATTTCTATGGGATTCATACTGTTTTCCGGCCGTCCTTGCTGCGCCAGCCACAAATTGATCAATTCATTCCCGTAACGGTCGGGCAGCATGTCCGCAAGCAATCCGGGCAACCCTTTAAAAGTATCGAAAGAAGAACCGGTTTCTTTGCGTAATTCAGGGAAGGAGTAAATTCGTTGTTCCGGGGACAACGGCATCTTTAAGGGAGACAGTTCCCATCCAAGTCTTTTAAAAGCAGGATCGTATTCAAAAGAAGCCCATCCGGATTTTTCATCCCAGGCAACGGCTCCTGCCATTTTGCCCCATATATTCACGATGGCGGTATTCATCATTTACCAATTTTACCAATCAATATTCTCATTATCTGATTTATCTGTTTTCCTCCTTTTAGGAAAAGAAACCCGCTGTTTTTTTTTTCTCTCGGCTTGGGCCAGGGCTAACGGACTTTGCCGGCGGACAACCACAAAAACATCCATGATATGTAATTGATCCAATACCCGCAATACCCGAATGAGTGTTGCGACCGTTACTGTGTCACCTCTTTCCAGCAAACTGAGTGTGGAGCGGCTTATTCCTGCATCTTCAGCAAGCATCGCCTGGGTTTTATTTTGCTCCATACGGTGATGTTTTACAAATTCTCCGATTTGACTGAGAATGCGGTCATCACTCATTGCATTCCAATCGTTGCGTGATATATCATTCATAATAGAAATATTTTATGTATAGTGAATGAAAAACAACACAAAGATATCATTTTTTAATCAATAAAACTAGGACACTAGTGATTACGTATAATAAAAAAAGGGGTGTATCACAGATATGATTTCACCCTCTTTTTATTCGGATACTTATTACTTATCTGATTTGATCTGAGAACAGATTCAAATATTCATTTCTCAAAAGGTAATTTTTTATTTTGAGACAACCTTCTTTATAAAAATAAACCTTCTTTATAAAAATAATAGAACCCTCAGTTGTTCTCCGGACGTAATTTCCTTACTACGGCTCCGGTCTGCCACATCTCGCTTTCGCGGAGGGCTTTCAGCTCTTTTTCCAAACCTTCACGATAGTTGGCTTTGGAGTTGGTGTCGATGGAGCGTTGCGCTTCATTCCCGCTGGCCACTTCTTTGTAAAGTTTTTCGAAGACGGGCTTTGTTGCATCGTGGAATGGTGTCATCCAGTCCAACGCACCGCGCTGAGCAGTTGTTGAGCAGTTGGCATAGGCATCAACGACTGTGTGAGCTCTTCTACCGTTTCGTTGAACGCTTCCGACGGGGTGTGTCCGTTTTCGCGGAGTACTTCGTACTGAGCCAGTAAGAGTCCCTGGATGGCACCCATTAATGTTCCGCGTTCACCGGTGAGGTCTGAGTATACTTCGCGTTTAAATGTTGTTTCGAACAGATAACCCGATCCAACACCAATTCCCAATGCAACAACACGGTCGAAAGCGCGTCCGGTAGCGTCCTGGAAAATGGCGTAAGAAGAGTTCAACCCGCGTCCTTCCAGGAACATTGTTCTCAACGAAGTTCCCGATCCTTTTGGTGCTACAAGGATTACATCCACATCGGCGGGCGGAATAATTCCCGTGCGTTCTTTGTAAGTAATTCCAAATCCGTGTGAGAAGTACAATGCTTTACCGGGAGTAAGATGCTTTTTCACCGTTGGCCAAACTTCAATTTGTGCTGCATCTGAAAGCAAATATTGAATAATGGTTGCTTTTCGAAAAGCGTTTCACCCGGAACCCAGCCATCAGCAACAGCCTTGTCCCAGGTTTTTCCTCCTTTGCGTTGTCCGACGATTACGTTAAAGCCGTTGTCACGCAGGTTTAACGATTGGCCCGGACCTTGAACACCGTAGCCGATTACTGCTATTGTTTCGTTTTTAAGAACTTCCTGTGCTTTACTTAATGGAAATTCTTCGCGGGTAACTACATTTTCTTCTACCCCGCCAAAATTCATTTTTGCCATATTTTTTATTGATTTTAAAACCGGGAACAAAGACACATCCGGCCCTTGCCTCCCCGGTCTGATTATTTACATTTTTATTCTTGCTTCATCTCTTCCCGCTGCGCGAGCATGTCGCTCAGGCGTTCCACCTTCGACTTGGTGATGGCGATCCGGAGCGGATGAACTGGAGCACGCCGATCTTCTCGGCCAGCTCGTCGAAGAGGCCCTGCGTCTCGGCGTAGTGGCCGGCCTTGAGGAACACCACGCAGTCGTTGGAGACCTCGAGCACCCGGATGTTGTATTTCCGGATCAGGTATTCGATGGACCCGTGTTCCAGGATCTTGTCGGTAGCCAGCTTGTAGAGGGCCAGCTCCTGGTGGATCAGTTCGTCGTCCACGTTGAAGTAGGCTTTCAGCACATCGATGCGTTTGTCGATCTGGCGCACCAGCTTCTTCATCGCTTCTTCGGATTCCGCAAAAACGGTGATGGTGAACTTATGGATGCCTGCCAGGGCCGAGGGCGAGACCGAGAGGGTCTCGATGTTCAGTTGCCGGCGCGTGAAGATGGTGGTGATCTGGTTGAGCACCCCTACCGTA
>JALHIE010000114.1 GCA_022840285.1 Porphyromonadaceae bacterium | reverse complement strand
AGAGTTTTATGCGACTGCATTCCGGAAGAAGATTTACAAAACGATCGAAGAACTGCAAATCGATGTGGATATCTGGTTGAAGTACTACAACAACGAAAGGCCTCATTCGGGCAAATATTGTTACGGTAAGACGCCAATGCAGACCTGGAAAGATAGCCTTCATCTGACAAAAGAGAAATTGTTGGATACTCTGAATCAAAATTTTGTATCTTTGACTCCGTCGAATGAAGAGGAAACAGGCGCTGCTGGAGAGCAACTTGTCAGAAATAATCCGACTGGCTGGAATGGCCGAGGGGGTGAAAATACCCCCTCTTACCACTTTCCCATTCCGGTCAGCTATGTCTCAAAAAACTCAAATCCATAAATTAAAAAATGCCCACTGTCAGATCAAGTCTGAACTATTACACGTAAACATTCGGTGAAGTCCGTATTTGATTCTATGATTTTTTGGGTTTTTAAAAATGGACTGTTACCGCCGGCGAACTTCACCTCTTACAAATAAATAGCTTTAACTCCTCCATCATTGCCGGGCGATTGCGGTAGTAAGTGTGGAAGACCTCGGCAAGTTCTTTCACCAGTGCTTCTCCGCCCGGATAGTTTTGCAGCCGTTGCATGGTTTTGGCAATCAGGCGGTAATGCTTTCTTCCGGTGTGTCCATAGGCGTAATTGATCAGCCGTAGGCGGTACATGTCCAGTAGCCTCTCCGGACGGTGCTTCACCAGGTATTTCTCATAAGGTTCGGCAGAATCGTAAGATGAGGACAGCCGGGTGTGTTCCCACACCCAATCCATCAATTTTTCCCACTGCCTTTCCTCGATAAATATCTCCGCATTCACACTCCGCCCCGGATAATTTTTACTGTTGCTCAACAGCCGGTCGAGGAAATCGGGCCATTCATTTTCGGGAACCGTTTTCTTAAGAAGATGATACTGCACCATTGGTTCACGGCCTGTATAGAACAGCTCGGTCGCCATCTCGCGTACATTCTCCGTGTCGTTCATCAGTTGATACACCTCCAGTTTGCTCTCTTTCAGGTTTATCACATCACCTCTCCAGTGCTCCTGTTCAGCAAGCGCCATGTTCTTATCCAGCATTTTGAGAATACCCGTCCAGTCATTCTTTTCCGCGAGCCATTCAAACCTCATTCTCATGATATCCGGCAGAAACGAGTATTTATCTACTGTTTGACGGTACTCTTTAGTTCTCCCCTCTTTCTTCAGGATACGGAGCATGGTTTTCACCATTTCGGTACATCGATAGGGATTATTCTCCTCTTTGATAGCGTTGGAAAGCAGATTTAGTGCCGTATCGGCATCCGATGTTTTGAGAGAGGCGGAAAGGAGCAGAAAGTCGATATCGGCCAGTCCGTATGCTTCAAAAGTATCTATTTCCCGAAGCTCCTTTAATCTGGGAACGATGGTTTCGAGCAATGCATCTGGAATATCACCTTTAATAATCTCCTCTACGACCGATTCGGCCTCGTTGCAGGTATAAACCAGTTCGCCGTCATGATCATAAATATTGTCCACGGAGAGTGCTATCTGCTCCATCACCGTCAGGGTGATACCGAGTGCCTCTTTGTATTGCCTTTTACCGGCATAGCGTTCCGCTTTCCAAATCATCCTGTCCAGCTCATCTACAATAGAGGTTAGCCCGTCATCAGCTCCCTTGCGAAAACCCCTGTCATCTTGTCCGGCTTTCAATAACTGCGTCACCCTTTTTTTGTAGTCCGGATATCCTGTGCTCCCCACGTCCGGCAGTAGAAAGTTCTGCAGCGCATCGTGAATGTCCGGTTGTTCTTTAGCGTAACCGATGATAAATTGTTGGAGTTCCTCCCGGGAACACATCCACAAAAGATCGGTCAGTTTCTCCTCAAACTTTTTTGCTACCTGTCGGATATCTCTCCGGTATTTTGCCATTGTCCGTACTTGTTTTGATTTTACAGTTCCCATTAATAGTTGTTCATATTGAACAGGACCACTTTTTCGGAGGTAATTATATTTGCCGGTGATAAATCCTTATTCTCTTTTGAGACATTTTAGCTCTATATCAGCACTTTGTAATAATAGATAAAAGTGAGCTGACATCAAGCATTAAGTGTTCTACACACGTCAGCTTCGTTCATGATACCCTCATAATAGGCGATTTGAACCGTTGAGATAAACAAGGGAGAGTTGATGGGTTTGGGTGCAGAACCTTTGCTTTTTACCCCCAACATTTTGTCAATCTCTTTTTGTCTCGCCTTTTCCTCTTGCCTTAACCGATACTTTTCTTCCAGATCGCTCCTAACACGGTCGTAATTTGACTGAGAAATCTGGCCACTGAATAAGAGGCGGGTGTATATTGCCAGCTTGCTGAGGTGGGTCTCGCTTGATATCCGGGTTACGTTGTCGAAGTGATAGTCGTTCCGTTCATCCAACCGCCCCAGTTCGGAAATTTCTTTCGCACGATCTCCGGCAAGGAAATAAAAGGCGAATTCGTTGCACCACCTTTCAACAGCCGATAGCTCTTTTCTGGACAAATTTAGTACATCAATCTGTTCAACCTCTTCGATGTTTAACAGATAGTGTCCCAGCTCGTGAATCAGTGTAAAAATCTCTCTGCTGAATGCGTTCTGTTGTCTTTTCAGCACGATCACGTTGGGACGAAGATAGAAACCATCGATATTGGCGTTTTCTTTCTTGTTCCATGTTTCGATGAACTCAAATACCAGGATATTGTATTCTGCAAATCGATTGATCAATGCTTTCAGAAAATCTCTTTTATTACGTTCAAAAGCAGGATACAAGTGTTTCGAAAGTGCAAGGGCTACATCATTCGGATTATCATTTGTCGAGAAGATGGGCAATAATCGGTCCCGCTTTATATCGGCAAGATTGGAAATCGCTTCCAGCGATAATTTCAGTTCCTCGAACCGATTGACAATTTTCAGTGACTCCAGATTAAGGTCGGAAATAAAATTTTCTTTTCTGAAAAAGATGCTTGCATCCTCAGTTTTTACAGGAGGTTTCTCATCGAGGTAATAATGAAGTCCCTTATTGAAGATTTTGTCTATTCTTTTCAGGTGATTGATCTCGATCTCCTCTCCGAACAGGTCATCAGCAGTAATAAGCTTTTTCAGCCCCATGTTTATATGAAGCAACAATTCGTCCACTGTCATCTTGTACAACGACATCATGAATTCAATTCTCGCTATGTTATGCTTCACTTTCATGAAATCAAAACCCCTTTTCGACTGATAAAATTACTCAATCTGTAGCAATTCTGCAAATATTGACTAGGTGGATTGCTTCGTGACGTACTTCCAGCAACCGGTCCATTTTCGTTCTCAGGTATAGGATTTCTTCTTTCAGCCAGGTGATTTCCCGGTCTTTGGCAGCGGTCAGTTCATCCGCTGCTTTTTTGGAAATATAATGGGTGGAGAAAACCTGCAGGATGTTGAGCAGTTCTATTCTTTCTCTTTTTTTAAAGATTCGAACTTTTTCCTTTCAATTTTTATCAGTTCTTCGAAAAGCTTGATGGCCTGTTCCATGGAGAAGTGGTTAATATTTTCAATACTGGAAACTGTTCCGATATTTGTCGCGGTTGCGTTTGAGTTTTCGTAAAAATTATTCGTATAATATAAAACTGTTTCTTCAGTAAATTTTTTCAATCCTTCCTCAGTGACGCCCAAAGCTTCAGCAACCTGCTTTATTCTCTCATCTTCCATTTGTTCAGTCTGCTCCATTTTAGAGACTGCCTGCTTGGTTACACCCAAAATATCCCCCAAATCAGCCTGTGTCATCCCCCGTAGGCGGCGTACTCTTTCGATCTTTCTGCCTATATGTAAAGTATTGGTATAGTTCTCCATTTCCATATTAAATAGATCAATTTAATGTAATTACAGACGGTAAATTTTATTTGTTTTTCAATAAGTCAACTTTTTCTCTTTCACTTTGTAACAAGCGTTCGTATAGTTCAATTATTTTTTCTATAGGATTGAACTGTTGGGCAATGGATGTCGCTCCCTGCTCAAACGTATTGTCTCTGATATTGTTGATATTGTAAATAGCCCTTTCCACGTCAAAATCCCGGATTACTTCTGAGGAGACTCCCAGCACATTGGCAATCTGCGATAACATTTCTTCTTCAATTTCTTCCTGCTGTTTCACACCAAAATACATCCGGACTCTCTGCACGTTCCGTCCGGTATGTCTTTTCCTTAGTTTGTCTGTAGTTTCAGCCACCATCTTATTATTTTTTGATATGTTAGATACAAAGTCGGCAAGAATCAAAAAAACCGTCTATTGCAAAGATAGTAAAAATCAATTGGTTCCGAGTATAAATCAATTCTGTTTTTTATGTTGAAGCACAAAAGGTCTTTAATTGGGGTTTAAACTTCTAAGTCTGATTAAGTCTTTGGCTCCAGGATATCCTCCGGTTGCAGGGGAGCATAGGGGCCGTCTTTCACTTCAAAGATCACGGTTCCGCTTTCCAGTACTTCCAGCGTATGCCACTGTCCGGCAGGGATTTGGATGCCGTATTCCTTCTCATTGGGATCAATCAGGAATTCTGCTGTAAGCACTTTGTCGTCATTATAAAACAAGACCTTAATATTGCCCCTCAGCACGATATAGGTCTCCGCGGTATGGCTATGACGGTGAACCGACAAGACTGTTCCGGGTTCCAACGCGTTCAGTAGCCGCTGCGCTTTCGCATCCAGCGAATCGTGCAGGTTGTAATTCATGCGGAGTCGGGGACTGGCTTTTGCCTGTTCCGTAACTTTATCGAGTAAATCATCGTCAATCAGCATACATCACACTTTTTTGCGTTCATCATCGGGAACTTGATCATGTAAAGTCCCATCAAAACCAGCAATAGGATTACAAAGATACCCCATCCCAGCACAGGATAAAACAGGATGATAAGCGCCGAGCAGAGCAGCTGAACCGTGAAATAGATCAGCGATACCAATCGATGAGGTATTTTCTTTTCATTCGCCAGTATCTGGTAGAAATGGAGCCGGTGCGCCTCCATGATATTTTGTTTCAAGTAGATACGATGCAGAATAGTCATTACTGCATCTACTCCGTAAACCATCAGAAAGCCAATCCATATCAGGTTCTCCGTTTTTATGATCAATATTAGCAGTAGTGTCACAATCCAGAAAGCGATGGCCACGCTTCCCACATCCCCGGCAAAGCACCGGGCTCTCTTCCGGAAATTGAAGAAAAGGAATACTAGAGAAGCAATCATCGGGTACCAGATCAGGTCCGGTGGCACAAAATTTCCGTACGACAGGTTAACATACTGCAGCGAAGCCAGTACTGCTATACTATAGAGTCCTGTGATCCCGTTGATGCCATCCATAAAATTGTACGCGTTGACGATGCCAATAAACACTACGTAGCCGATAACTATAGCCCACCAAGGATAGCTCCCGAAGACACCTGCCAGGTAGAATGCACAGCTCATTGCCAGAAGGTGAAAGAGCAAGCGCATTTTCTGTCCCAGCCCTTTTACGTCATCCACAAAGCTTACACCTGCAATTAACGTGATTCCAGCCAAAAACCACCCGGCCGTTACGGATAGGTTAAACAACAGGTAGAGTAGGGCGGCTACCCACCAGATGACCCCTCCACCCCTTATGGTAATGTAATTGTGCGAACTCCGATCGTTTGGTTTGTCAATTATGTTATGATAACAATGTACCCATATTCAATTTTAACTGAAACTATCCAGCGTTTTGCGCATCCCCTCCTTTGCCGATACCGGCATCTTGTCGATACCCAGCGCATTCTTTATCTTGGCATTGCTCACCACGTAGTTCTCAGTAAGCTTGCGCAAACGTTCTTTGTTCAGTGGCAGCTTCAAAGCCCCGCCAATGGCAGCAGCACCGTTCATAAACCCTTTCGGCAGTTGCCAGATATGCGACCTCCTACCTACTGACTCACCGATCAGCTTGATCAGTTCATTGGTCGATAACGACTCATCATCACCCACGTGATAGATCCCGCTCTCGATGCTCTCCTTCACAATCAGCTGCTCCACCACATAGGAGATGTTATCGATGGAACAGAACGAACGACGGTTCTCATACGCACCCAATGGCCAGGGGATCCCCTTCTTCACCACGTTGTACAGCAGGTTCAGATTCCCCTTGTTCCCCGGCCCATGAATCATACAGGGCCTCAAAATATATACTCTTTTAGCTAATAGATGATCGCTAACAGCTGAAAACTTGTTTAATATATATTCCTCCGCCCTGATTTTCGATTCACCGTAGGGACCCACCGGCGCCGGAACAACCTCCTCCGTCAGCACATCCCCCGGCACACTGTCCGCAGCCGCTTTCACCGAGCTGAAGAAGATAAACGTCCGTGCATCCGATTG
>JALHIE010000255.1 GCA_022840285.1 Porphyromonadaceae bacterium | reverse complement strand
TGGAAAATGGTCTGGCCTGCCGCCGGGCCCACGTTAATGCCTACATTGAATCCATCGGGATGGTATTTTTCAGTCAGGATTGCTTTACAGCGGTTCACCAGATTCCAAAGTTCCTGCTGCTCCGACTCGGCAAGTTCAAAATAATCGGAAACGTGCTTTCTTGGGATGATCAGCGTATGCCCCGGGCTGACGGGGTAGTGGTCGGGGATGGCCAGGGCTCCTGTTGATTCGCAAATCACTTCTCTTTCCTCTGCAATGGTGCAGAACGGACATTTATTATCTGTTTTCATGCCGGTCATGCTATGTTTCCCAATATTTAAATCCCATGTTTTCAGCAATCTGCACTAACGGGGAAAAAGTTTTTTTGTACACGCTGTAAAAATCATCCGGGGAAAGTTCAACTAGCTCATAAACAGAGCCGTAAAGAACCAGGTAATCTTCCAGCAATTTGTTGTTGGGGTTGTTGTAATAGGCAGTTTTGAGGACCTTGTTGTGCACTTGCGCAAAGGGCCTTAGAAAGATATCGAGCCGAGGCAAATCATTGCTTTTGGCTGAATTGACGCCCGGGTCAACCGGTAGCAGGTTCCACTGTAGATACATCTGATGGGGCCGTTTACCTCAATGAAATTGTCCCAGTACCTGCGCTGTTTTAGCAGTGAATCGCGTTGTATGGGTTTCACCAGTTTTGAGGACAGGTCCGGTACATTGGGATTGCGCTTTTGCAAGAAAAGGGTCAGATTCCAGAAGGTGAACTCTTTCAGGATAACATAATTGTCTCTCAGGTAGGGGAGCCAGAGGGGATTGACATGTATGTGTTCACCCTGTATGGCATACATACAGTTGTTGTAAAAGGTCTGGGACTGTGCTTCCACCTGGTTATTGGTAATGTGATTGATCCAGGGAGATAGGAACCTGTAGGGCACATTGATGGTAAAAACGTTAAGCAAGTTCTTTATTTCCGGACTGTTCATATTTTGGGCAAGATCCCTTTTGAGCAGTTCTTTATCGGAGTCAATGGGTAGGTTGAGTGCCTGCTGCAGTTGAATGATCTGTCCGCTGAGTGAGTCGGATTTGCCAAAAGATATGCGGAAATAATGAACGGGGTACCAGGCCTCGGCAATCATCCCAATGATAATCTCCCAAAATGACATGCTGGTTTTGCCTTCTTTTACCAATATGTCCAGGATGGAGGCAAACCAATAAAATTTGTATGTGGCCGTTGTGTTCTTGTAGATC
>JALHIE010000254.1 GCA_022840285.1 Porphyromonadaceae bacterium | reverse complement strand
CATGGGTAAAGTTCCAGCCGGTCACGCCTGCAACCGCAACGGCCCGCTGCCGTTGCCGCCGTCCTTTTCGTCGCGGCAGAACTGCACGGCGGTGCCGTAACAGGAGAAATACTTGGAACCGTCGGGATGGAAGGCCACGTTCTCCTGATAGCCCACGATGGCCTGGGCGCCCTTGTTCACGGCGCGGGCCGCCATGCCGAAAAACGTTTCGTCGGAATCGTAGCCCCGGCAGGCCACCAGGCCCAGCACGCGGCCGATCCTGCGGTCCTCGACGCCATCGGTGGTGACCACGGGGAACCGCCCGGAAAGAAACAGCTCACGCACCCGTTCGAGGTTTTCGGTCTGCGCGGCCTCGGCCTTGCGGGTCTTTTTGTCGTTGCCGCCAAGCAGAAACAGCATGGGGAAGCCTCCTTGCGTTGAATCCGGCGGAATACCGCCACGCCACCCCGCGTTGCAAGAGCCTTGCCGAACATGCACCCTCTTGAATCTTGGCAGGTTACATAAAAAAGCTCCGGACCATGTCGAGAATACGACACCGCCCGGCGCCATCCGGCGCCGCCATTCCGGCGCACCGTCCGTTGCGTCCATGCGGGCCTTGACCTTGGCGGGGAAGTCCAGCGACCTTGGCGGGGAAGTCCAGCATTAGTTGCACTCACGGTGGCAACACTGCAAACTGTGCGGTCAAACACACTCCGGCGGAGCCACCCGCAAGGCCGTCGCCCTGCTGGCATGTCCCGATTCGGCCCGACCGGACATGCCCCGGCCCGAGCCGCCCAGACCCGGCCAGACCCGGCGTTCCCGCCCTTCCGCGCACCACAGCCTTTCGGCGGTCCCCCCGCATGCATACCAGCCTGTTCCCGCCGGCCCGGCCCCCGCGCCGCGCCCCACGCCGTACCCCGGCCCGTACCCCGGTCCGTGCCCAATTCCGCCGCCTGCCGTTCCTGCTGGCGGCGGTGCTCCTGCTGCTGTGCCTGGCGTCGGCACCGGCTCCGTTCACCCGGCCGGGCGGGGCCCTGCCGTCCGGCCCCGCGCCTGCCTGGGCCATCCCGTCCGAGGTGCCGGGCACGGCGCACTCCACCACCGGCGCGGCCGGTTCGCTCGGCGCCCCGGAGGGCTCGCGCAAGAGCGTGCTGTACCTGAACTCGTACCACAACGGGTACGCCTGGTCCGACCACATCCAGGAGGGCATCCGCCAGACCCTGG
>JALHIE010000014.1 GCA_022840285.1 Porphyromonadaceae bacterium | reverse complement strand
ATCGATTAAAAACCGAAACATCATGGCGGAAATCAAACTCTTTTACCACAAAGACGGCGTGGTTAGACTCAGCCGCAGCCTTGATTTTCTCAAATCAAATCCTATCCAGAGTTTTCTCTGGATAGACCTTAACGACGTTGACGAAGAGGTGGAAAACGAACTCGAAGACTTTCTGAAAATCTACATTCAGGAAGAGGAGGAAATGATCGAGATCGAGATGTCGTCGCGTTACATCGAGACGCAGGATACGCTGGTGGTTAACTCGAACTTCCTTTTGTCGAACTTCGAAAGTGATCCGGTGTCGTTTATACTCAAAAACAATATATTGGTTACGGTTCGCAGCGAAGAACTCATTTCGTTTCACGAAACGGTGAAAAAGATATCGGCAAACCCTAAAGGGTACAATACCGGTGCGGATGTCTTGGTGGCTTTACTTGAAACCCGGGTGGAGTTTGACGCCGACATGATCGAGAACATGACGCACAAGATTACTCAGCTCAGCAACAGCCTGAGTCTGCAGGAGGCCGATAAGGAGTTGTTGGGTGAGATCAAGAACCTACAGGAAAAGACCATGATGCTTCGCGAGAACATTATCGATAAGCAACGTACGGTTTCGAGCATGTTACGCAGCGATTTTATTCCCAAGGAACTACAGCCGAAACTATCCATGATGATCCGCGACATCAACTCGCTGGTAGAGCATATCAAGTTCAGTTTTGACCGGTTGGACTACCTGCAGGATACGTTTTTGGGTTATGTAAATATTGAACAGAACAACATCATCAAGATCTTTACCATTGTGTCGGTGATCTTTATGCCGCCCACACTTATCGCCAGTATTTACGGGATGAATTTCACTGCCATGCCGGAACTGAACATGAAATGGGGATATCCCGTATCCATCGGGTTGATGGTGCTTTCATCACTGGCCATCCTGTTGTATTTCAAGAAAAGGAAGTGGCTGTAAAGTTATCACCCACCGGTTATTTTACAAATATCCGGTATTCCCAGGGGGCCAGTTCCATTTCGTTGACAGGAGTTACTGTCTCGTCAGAAAGGAAAGCGGTGAAACCTCTGCCCGGCACGGCTTCGTTGAAAACAGTTTTTACACTGTCCTTACTGAGATTGAAAACACAAACTATTTCATTCCTTTCATGGGCACGTTTGAAAGAAAAAATGCTTGCCGGATTGTTATTCCCTATTTCGGTCACCTTTCCCCCTCTTTCCTGGGAAAGCAATGCTTTATTCGTTTTTTTCAACGTGTTAAGCGATCTGTATAAACCGGTAAAACCGTCCTTGTCTGTCCAATCGATGCTGTCCTTTTCAAAGAACTGCAGCCTGCGGTTTAATCCGGCCTCCTGTCCGCTGTATATCAAGGGCATGCCGGGAAGCATATAGGTGAGTACGGCAACCGTTCCACGAGTTTTCATCGTGGTTCGAGGTGAAATACATCGGTATGGCATGGGAGGAAAAACGTTCGTTCATTCGCTTGAGCGATAGCCGTAGAGAATCCACGTTTTCTTTTCCCTGAGCCACCATATTCATTTTGTGGTGGAGATCCCACGCATAATAGGCATCAAAAATTGATTCGTTGAGTTCCGGTTTTTCAGCTTCGGCAAGCATGAAAATATCCGGTTTCAGCGTTATGAGTGAATCCTTTGCCGTTTCCCAAAAATCAATCGGGACTTCATAGGCTACATCACAGCGGCGGAAACCGTCGATATCGGCCTCACGCACCCAAAACGCCATGGCGTCAATCATCGCCTTGCGCATTTCGTTCTTGCCGTAATCCAGTGGCGCGATATCCGTCCAGTCATACATAATTACCGGATTTCCCAAGCTGTCTCTCTTGTACCAGTCGGAATGTTCCGTTATCCACTTGTGATCGCGCGAGGTGTGGTTGGGCACCCAATCCAGAATTACTTTCATGCCCATGCCGTGTGCTTCTTTTACCACGGTTATAAAGTCGTCCATGGTACCGAATTCGGGGTTTATCTCCGTGTAGTTCCTGATGGAGTAATAACTCCCCAACGTTCCTTTTCTGTCTTTTTCCCCGATAGGTTGAACAGGCATGAACCACAACAGGTCCACGCCCAGTTCTTTCAGCCGGGGTAAATGAGCGGTAAAGGCATTGAATGTTCCCTCCGGCGTGAATTGTCGTGTGTTTACTTCGTATATCGTGGCATCGTAAACCCATTCGGGGTGGACACTTGTTGTTGCTTCCTGCTTTTTGCTCCCGCACGAGAACAGGAGCGGCACAATCCATAAAAGAAAAATTGTTTTTTTCATTGCAATACTGTTTTGCGAAACTTAGAAACCGGTTTAAATTTTTTATCTTTGTTTTTGTACACTTTTTTTAAATCGGTACACATCGTCCCGGTCCTGAACGAAGAAGACGGATAAAGCCCCGAGAATAAGCGAACATCCGGCAAGCACCATCGTGAAGATAACTTGCCCTCCAAAAATATCTTTCGTGACAAATCCCAGGATACTGGCAGCCAGGATCTGTGGAATAACGATAAAAAAATTGAAAATCCCCATATACGTTCCCATTTTATCTGCCGGAAGGGCGCCCGTGAGAATGGCATACGGCATGGAGAGAATGCTTCCCCAGGTGAACCCTATGCCGATCATGGGCAGAAGAAGAACTTGGGGATCCTGGATAAAGAAGAACGAGATAAATGAGACCCCACCCACAGCCAGTGCAATGGAATGGGTTGCCTTGCGCCCGATCTGACGGGCAAGCACCGGAAGCAGGAATGCCGACAGGGCCGACACGGCATTGTAAACGGCAAAAAGAACCCCCACCCAGTCGGCACCCTGGTTGTAAAGTTCGGAAGCTGTCTCGTTCGTCCCAAAGACATGTTGGGTTATGGCCGGCGTAGTATAAATCCACATGGCGTAAAACGACAACCACGAGAAAAACTGGACCACGGCGAGTTGTCCCATGGTTTTCGGCATATGAAGCAAGTCGTTCATGATGCCCACCATGCCGTTTTGGGTACTTCCTTTTTTAGTCAACGCACCCGATACCAGTAAAATAATTCCAAAGGTCAATAACAATCCCGAAACAATGTAGAGCTGAGCTTCAAGCCTCAACAAAACGATTATTGCAGTTGCAGCGATCCCTGCCACTGTCCAGACGGAACCGTTTTTAAGAAATTGATCCGGGGTGACCGGCGATTTCAGCCCGGCTTTAATACCGGATATTTTCTCCTTTTCCTGCTCAAACGCAGCCAATTCTTCGGGAGAGTATTCTTTGGAGGTAAAGACCGTGTATAAGACCGAGGCCAGCAAAACAACCCCTCCGATATAGAACGAGAGTTTAACCGACTGGGGTATTATGCCCTCACCGGCCGTATTGGGCACACCGAACCAGTTGGTTAAGATATAAGGTAATGCCGAAGCAATGACGGCGCCTAAACCGATAAAAAAGCTCTGCATGGCAAATCCCATGGTCCGCTGCTCCGAAGGAAGATTGTCTCCCACAAAAGCGCGGAACGGTTCCATGGAAATATTGATGGAAGCATCCATGATCCATAACATTCCGGCCGCAATCCACAGTGCAGGGGAGTTGGGCATGACGAACAACGCCAGCGTAGTAAAAATGGCTCCGATGGTAAAATAGGGACGACGCCTGCCGAACCGGTTCCAGGTTTTATCGCTGAGGTGTCCGATGATGGGCTGAACGATGAGTCCGGTAAGCGGGGCGGCAATCCAGAGTATGGGGATATCTTCCACCCGAGCGCCCAGTGTCTCGAAGATACGGCTGACATTCGCGTTTTGAAGCGCAAAGCCGAATTGAATTCCCAAAAATCCGAAGCTCATGTTCCAGATTTCCCAAAAAGAGAGGTGTCTTTTCTTCATGTTGTGATGTTTTTCTTCTGTTAATAAGCAAATTTACAATGCTTTGAACATCGAAGAACCGTATTTTAAGTAAAAAAGTTGAAAAATGTATGCAATCGAATGCATTGGAATCTGTGACGTAACAACTGAGGGCGTCACTCGTTGTCAATTTCTTGTGGAGTTCCTGACCACCAACTTGGTTTTAATGACTTTGCTCACGATACCCGTCTTCTTTTCGATACCTTTTATGCGGTTGATAAGCAGGCGTGCTGCAGCTTTTCCCATCTCGAAACCGTGTTGATCTACGCTGGTAAGCGTTGGATCGGTCATTTCAGTAATGTATGAATTGGTAAATCCGCAAACCGATATGTCCTGAGGAATCTTGTATCCTGCTGATTTGCAAATCTGAAGACAATAAGAGGCCACTTCGTCGTTGATACAGAAAAAAGCATCGGGAGCAGGAGCAATCTTCAACATGACAGGCACTATTTCGCGTGCAAGTTCAATGGTATCGCATACCTGTATAAGGGCTTTATCCACGGAGATATTGTGATTCCGCAACGCATCTTCGTAACCCATCCTTCTGTTGTTGGCAATGGGCAAGTGCGGGTTGGATCCAAGAAATGCAATGCGTGTACATCCACTCCTGATCAGATAATCAACGGCATTGTAAGCACCGGCGTAATCGTCTATAACCACCTTGTCGGTATTGATCCCGGTGCAGATACGGTCGAAAAATACGAGATGTGTCCCGTTGTCTATAATGTCCTGGAAGTGAGAAAACTCTTCGGTCGATTTGGATTGAGAAGCCAGAATGCCCCGCACCCTCGCGTCAAGAAGGGTTTCCACGCTCTTTACTTCGCGTTCGTAATTCTCGTTGGACTGGCATATGATCAGGTTATGATTCTCTTTCTCCGCTTCCTCCTGAATACCCGCAATCACCGTAGAAAAGAAATAGTGTACAATTTCAGGAACAATAACGCCAATGGTGTTGTTCCGGTTCGTACGAAGCTGAAGCGCGAGCGTGTTGGGCTTGTATTTATGTTTTACGGCATAGTCTCGAACAAGCGCTTTGGTTTCCTTGCTGATGGCAGGATGATTCCTTAGCGCCCGGGATACGGTTGAGGGTGATAATTTTAACTCTTTGGCAATGTCTTTCAGGGTAATTTGTCGCTTATCCATATCGTTGAGATTTTTAAACGTCTCAAATATATGAAAAAAAGAGTCCTAAACGGCAAAACTTCGGAGTTTTTTCAGTTTACGGTAAATATTGCAACATTGTCTCCATCGCCATCTTTAACCCATCGGCATTTTTACCTCCGGCAGTCGCAAAGTGTGGTTGGCCTCCTCCTCCTCCCTGGATATGTTTGGCTGCTTCACGTACAATAGCTCCGGCATTCAGTCCTTCTGACACTAAATCATCGCTCAACATCACCGTCAGGCCTGGTTTGTTGTTGCCACTGGTTGCCGCCATGAAAGCCATCTTTTCCGGAAATTCACCTCTCAGTTGAAAGGCAATGTCCTTTACAATCTCGGGGGTTACCACCATCTCCTCAAGTTTAAACAGCGTGATGCCGTTAATGATCTTCTTTTTCTGAATAATGAGGTTCTTTACCTGTAGGGTTCGCTCTTTGGTGAATGCTTCAATTTTTTGCCGCATCTCCTCGTTTTCGCTCATCAGTTTGCGCAAGCCCACCATGATTTCGGGAGCGTTGCCCGACAACGCTTCTTTTATGTTTCGGAGCATGTCTTCCATCATGTACAAATAATCTTCGCAGCCTTTAGCCGTGACGGCCTCAATACGGCGGACACCGGCGGCAATGGCGCCCTCACTCACGATACGGAACGTGCCGATACGTCCGGTGGAAGAGATATGCGTTCCCCCGCAAAGCTCGATGGACGAACCAAATCGGACAGTACGAACGTCATCGCCGTATTTCTCACCAAAAAGCGCCATGGCGCCTTGTGCTTTTGCTTCTTCTATGGGTACGTGGCGATGCTCTTCAATGCGGAAATCGGAGCGGATTTTTTCAGTTACGCGCTTTTCCACTTCGCGGATTTCCTCGGGTGTCATTTTCTGGAAATGCGAGAAATCGAATCGCAATACTTCGGGCGAAACGTACGAACCTTTCTGTTCCACATGCACGCCCAGTACTTCACGAAGCGCTTCGTGCATCAGGTGAGTTGCCGTGTGGTTGCTTTCAGTGGCAGTGCGTTTGTCTGTATCTATTTTAGCAACAAATGTACTTTCTATCTGTTCCGGTAAGTTATTTGTTAGATGGACCGGCAGGTTGTTCTCACGTTTGGTGTCGAAGATGCTGGTCGCCTCGCCGTTTTCGTCAACAAGCCAACCGCTATCTCCGATCTGGCCTCCCATTTCGGCATAAAACGGCGACTTGGAAAGGACAACCTGGTAATATTCCCTGTTTCACTTTCCGGTAACGGATCACCTGTGTCTCGCATTCTGTTTCGTCGTAACCCACAAATTCGGTCCCGCCGTCCCGTACTTTAACCCAGTCTCCCGTTTCAACGGCAGCTGCGTTACGGGCACGTTCTTTCTGTTTTTGCATTTCGACGTTAAAACCTTTGTGGTCGACAGACATACCGTGTTCGCGAAGAATAAGTTCAGTCAGGTCGAGCGGGAAGCCGAATGTGTCGTATAACTGAAAAGCAATCCCCCCCTCCAGTTCATTTCTGTCCGATCCCTTGTGCTCAGCAATTTCCTTGTCAAGTAAGCGAATTCCGGTTTCGAGCGTTCTCAAGAACGCGTTCTCTTCTTCTTTGATCACCTTTTCGATCAAGGTCTTTTGGACCTCCAATTCGGGATAGGCGTCTCCCATAACGTCAATAAGTGTGGGCACAAGCTTATGCATAAACGCGTCGTGCATGTTGAGAAACGTGTATCCGTAACGGACGGCACGGCGTAAAATGCGTCGGATAACGTATCCGGCTTTGGCATTAGAGGGCAATTGCCCGTCGGTGATCGAAAAAGCAATGGTGCGGATATGATCGGCAATTACACGCTTTGCTATGTCTTTCCGGGTGTCATTGCCATACGCCACGCCTGTAATTTCTCCGATTTTTGCGATGATTGGCTGGAAAACATCGGTGTCGTAATTCGATGTTTTTCCTTGTACGGCCATTGTAAGACGCTCAAACCCCATACCGGTGTCAATCACTTTGGCAGGAAGCGGTTCTAACGAACCATCAGCCTTGCGGTTGTATTGCATGAACACCAGGTTCCAGATCTCGATAACTTGAGGGTGGCTTTGGTTGACGAGCAGAAGCCCGTCTACCTTGGCACGCTCCTCCTCGGATCGGATGTCGATATGAATTTCGGAACAAGGACCGCACGGCCCTGTATCGCCCATTTCCCAGAAGTTGTCCTTTTTGTTTCCATCGATGATACGTTCGTTGGGAAGGTAGTGCTGCCAGTAACCGGCTGCTTCGTTGTCGCGTTCCAGTTTCTCTTCGGGGCTTCCTTCAAAAACGGTTGCATAAAGGCGGTCCGGGTCAAGCTTCAGTACCTCTACAAGATATTCCCAGGCCCAGGCGATGGCCTCTTTCTTGAAATAGTCGCCGAACGACCAGTTTCCCAACATTTCAAACATGGTATGGTGATAAGTATCGTGTCCCACCTCTTCCAGATCGTTGTGCTTGCCGCTCACTCTCAAACATTTTTGTGAATCTGCCACCCGCGGGTATTTAACAGGGGCATTTCCCAGAATGATATCTTTAAACTGATTCATGCCGGCATTGGTAAACATCAGCGTAGGATCGTCCTTGATCACCATCGGAGCCGAAGGCACAACCTGGTGATCCTTGGACGCAAAAAAATCTTTAAACGATTGGCGAATTTCTTTTGAAGTCATATACGGGTTTCGAATTTTTTGAATTTCGAGCGGGAAATCCGAAGTTTTGTTTTTGAGGTGCAAAGATACAATTTTCTTGCGTCAAAACATAAGCAAAAACCATTGTCTTTTGATTCTAATTTGTATCTTTGTCAAGGTTCAAAACTTTGGTAGAGAAATGGGCAAGCGAAGAAAACCAATCCAGTTCAACGATAAGCGGCTTTACTACTCCATTCAGGAGGTAGCCGATCATTTTGCTGTAAACGTCTCGCTTTTAAGGTTCTGGGAAAAAGAATTTGAGAACATCAACCCGAAAAAAACGGCCGGAGGAACGCGTCAGTATACCCGGGAAGACATTCAACAGGTGGAGATTGTATATCATTTGGTAAAGGAGAAAGGATTGACGCTGGAAGGCGCACGCCAGTCGTTGAAGTCGAAAAAGGACGATGAGGTAAAGCGTGTGGAAGCGTTGGAAAAACTCAAGGAAATAAAGAGGGAACTGCTCTCGCTGGAAGAAGCGTTTGACCGGCTTCACGAGCAGCAAAAATACAGCAAAACGGAAATAGAATGAGGGTAAAGAAAGTACTTTTTATTGCGACATTACTCTTTTCCTCTTTTGGCCTACCAGCGCAAACCGTTAAAGCAGGGGCCGAATTGACCGGAGCATATCTCCCGCTCATCCGGGGGAAACGGGTGGCGGTGATGACCAACCAGACCGGAAGGGTAGGAGACGAACACCTGGTGGATCTGCTTATCCGAAATAAAGTTGACCTGGTCGGAATTTTCTCCCCCGAACACGGGTTTCGCGGGATGGCCGATGCGGGGGAGCACGTGGCAAGTTCGGTGGATGAGAAGACAGGGGTTCCCGTATGGTCGCTATACGGTAGTGGAGGAGGTAAGCCGTCTACCGGAAAAATGAAAGGGTTCGATGTACTTCTTTTCGACCTCCAGGATGTCGGATTACGGTTTTATACCTACTACGCCAGTATGGCCCGTTTAATGGAAGCCTGTGCTGAGCACGACAAGAAAATGATCGTGCTCGACCGTCCCAACCCAAATGGGTTTTATGTGGATGGGCCGCTTTTGGATATGAAACACAAGTCGGGTGTAGGGTGGTTGCCCATCCCCGTGGTTCACGGAATGACACTGGGCGAACTGGCCCTGATGATAAACGGCGAAAAATGGCTGCCGCAAGGCCGGATCTGCGATGTGACGGTTATCCCGTGTGAAAATTATACACATCAAACAAAATACGAATTACCCATAGCCCCTTCTCCCAACCTGCCGAACATGCGGTCTGTTTATCTTTATCCCTCGACCTGCCTTTTTGAAGGTACGGTTATGAGCTTGGGCCGCGGGACCTCTTTTCCATTTCAGGCCTACGGACATCCGAACTTCGAGGGCTCCGGTTTTTCCTTTACACCCCGCAGCGTTCCGGGAGCTAAAAACCCGCCGTT
Organism: Porphyromonadaceae bacterium; assembly: GCA_022840285.1. GTDB lineage: Bacteria > Bacteroidota > Bacteroidia > Bacteroidales > Dysgonomonadaceae > Petrimonas. Next base: position 44,627 of record JALHIE010000014.1, on the reverse strand, counting down.
ACTCGACAAAAAATGTTACGGTGTTGACCTCCGGAATGTTTCGCAGGAATACATTTGGGAAAACGGCTTCGATCTCTCCTACGTGATCGATGCCTACAGAAACTTGAAAATGGGCGATAAGTTCTTCACCAACTTCTTTGAAAAATTAGTTGGAGTGGATTACATACGTCAAGAAATTATTGCCGGAAAATCCGCTCAGGAAATAAAAGAGAAGTGGTTCTGTGACGTATTGAAGTTCAAACGGCAACGCCGTCCCTATCTGTTATACGAAGAATGATGGGCTCTGGGGGGCTTGAGAAGAAATGGGCTTTAGATCCGAAATCCCTGACCCGGAATCCCAAATTCGAAATAGTTTTTATACTTTTGCAAATAAAAGAAAATAAAGATGGTTGATAAACTTTCAGACCCGATTGGCAGGTTGATGGGATTGCGGTACAAATCTCATCCGTGGCACGGCATATCTATCGGTGATCATGCTCCCGAAGAAGTAACGGCATTTATCGAAGTGGTTCCTACCGATACGGTAAAATACGAAATAGATAAAATAAGCGGGTACCTGCGGGTGGATCGACCGCAAAAATTTTCGAATGTGGTGCCAGCTTTGTATGGATTCATTCCACAAACCTATTGTGGAAAACGAGTAGGTGATTTCTGCAACAAAAAGACCGGAAGAACAGACATCCTGGGTGATGGAGATCCTATGGATATTTGCGTGTTAACGGAAAAAGACCTCTCGCACGGCGATTTGCTGGTAAATGCTATTCCTATTGGAGGTTTCCGGATGATCGACGGTAATCAGGCAGACGATAAGATTATCGCCATCCTGAAGAACGATACCGTTTACGGACATTACGACAATATTGACGATGTCCCAAAAATTGTTATCCAACGCCTGGAACACTATTTCCTTACTTATAAGGATATGCCGGGCGAGGACCGCAACACCGAGATCACCCACGTTTACGGACGCGATGAAGCCCTTGAAGTTATTCGCTACGCCGTCCAAGACTACAACGAACGGTTCGAAAATATCGGACTGATTTTGTCGTAACCGGAATTCTTAACCATACCGTTCAACCTGCTCAGTCAAGCTCCTAGCCGGTATTTATCCTGACAACCCGGCTGCGATGAACCGTCATGGAGGGCTTGTTCAGATATACCACTCGAGAAACAAAAGTGAACTTTTTAATACTTATATCCTATGAAATCATTTACAACTTCAATTTTAATGACTGTCGTTGCGTTGGGATGCTTTTGGGTATCGTGCAGCGAAAAGAGGCAGGATTCCGATGCAACTGCTCCTCAAAAAGGTGTTTCTTCCTATTTGGGGCAATGGACTTTCGGTTTCGGTCAACGATCCGTTGGCTGGTTGAAAGTAAGACAGGAAGAAGGTTATTTGGATGCCGATCTGATGTGGGGGGGCGGAGGCGTTTTTTATGGATTACCTTATGTTTACGTCGCAGGAGAGAACCTGTTCCTGGGAAGAAATCCCCGAAATGTGGTCCTGACCAGAGACGCAGAAGGTCAACCGCTGTTATCGAGAGGTTATCCTGTCTGGATTGAGCTGACAAGGCATGGGGACAGTATTTCGGGTTACCACTTGAGTCCAAAAATCGATGGGACCGGACTTGATTCCGTCTACATAAAAGGAGCTAAGCTACCCGAAATGCCGCCTGCGCCGGATATGGGCAAGTTAAGTTTCGGCGAACCTGTCCCGTTAATCAAGAATAACGGCGACCTGACCGGATGGAAGCTGATAGAAGATGACTTGAAGAATGGCTGGACGATGAATGAGGGCGTACTTACAAATAATCCGGTGCAAACAGAAGGAGAGGAACATGTTCGATACGGAAATCTCCGTACAGAAGATCTGTTTGAGGATTTTAACCTTAAGCTTGAGGTTAACGTTCCTCCGAAAAGCAACAGCGGGGTATACCTTCGCGGGATGTATGAAGTGCAGGTTGCAGACTCCTACGATCGGCCTCTCAACTGGGGAGGCAGTATGGGAGCAATATACACAAGGATCACTCCCACGGTGAAAGCTGAAAAGCCGGCCGGCGAATGGCAGGATCTCGACATTACACTGTACAAGCGTCACGTTACCGTTAAACTGAACGGTGTGACCGTTATTGATAATCAACCCGTGGACGGACCTACAGGCGGGGCTATCCAGTCGGACATTACCGCTCCGGGTCCGATCTACCTTCAGGGAGACCATACGGCTGTTTCTTACAGAAACATAGTGCTGACTCCTATAATCAATTAATTGTTAATAAATATCCTTTGTCATGAAATCAGAAAACTCAAAAAAAATCAGCCGGAGAGAGTTTATAGGAACCTCAGCACTGGCTATTGGTGGACTGACCCTTGTTCCGGCTCATGCTGTCACCGGACTGGGGCATGTGGCTCCGAGTGATAAGCTGAATGTTGCTGGAATAGGGATCGGCGGAATGGGACGCGGTGATCTGGAAGATGTAGCCAAAACAGAAAATATCGTAGCACTCTGTGATGTCGACTGGAACAATTCGGTGGAAAATGTATTTAAACTCTACCCGAAAGCCAAAAAATACAAGGACTATCGCGTCATGTTGGATCAGGAAAAAGAGATCGATGCAGTTATCGTCGCTACCCCCGATCATACACACGCCGTTATCAGCATGGAGGCGATCAGAAGGGGCAAGCACGTTTACACGGAGAAGCCGCTTACACATACGGTATATGAAGCGAGAATGCTGACGGAAGCAGCCCGTAAGTATAACGTCGCTACCCAAATGGGAAACCAGGGGCAGGCCGGCGATGGTCCGAGAAGATTGAAGGAGATGATCCACGATGGAGCCATCGGAACCATTGAGGAGGTTCATGTGTGGACCGACCGACCCAACCGGGGGTTATCCGATACATACTGGCCGCAGGGAGTCAAGCGACCGACAGATAGTCCTCCGGTACCTGAAACCCTTGACTGGGATTTGTTTACAGGCCCGGCGCCACTACGTCCGTATCATCCCTCCTATCACCCATTCAGGTGGCGCGGTTGGCTCGATTACGGCACGGGAGCGCTTGGTGATATCGGTTGCCATTCGTTCGATTCGATATTCAGGATACTGAAGCTGAAATACCCCACAAGCATTCAAGGCACCTCCACTCTGGTTAATGGAGATTCGTTCCCGCTTGGATCCATCGTCACCTATGATTTCCCCGCACGGGAAAACATGCCCCCGTTGCGCCTGACGTGGTATGACGGAGGACTTCGTCCTCCGCGATTGGCCGAAATGGGGGCCGGTGTTCAGATGGGGGCCGGTGGCGTACTCTACATAGGCAGTAAGGGAGTTATTCTGGGCGACCGTCTCCTGCCCCAATCGCTGGATGATGCCTATAAGAGGCCGGAGCCGTATATCAAATCTTCGCCCGGTCATCGTCAGGAGTGGATTCTTGCCTGCAAAGGGGGTGATCCCGCCGGATCGAATTTCGACTGGGCAGGACCGTTGACAGAGACCGTATTGCTGGGAAATATCGCATTAAGGCCCGAATTGAGGGAGAAAATGAGTTACCAAAGCCTGAATTTCGATCCTGAAAAGCTTTCTTTCCCCAACATGCCGGAGGCGGATCAATTCCTCCATTACGAATACAGGAGCGGATGGAAACTCTGAACGATGCATGAGATGATTGAATAAAATGTGTGTTGAACGTATGAAGAAATACCTGTTTTTAGCTTTTTCCATTTTTCTCGTTTCCTTTACTTTCGCACAACCGGTCAGGCAACAGCAAATGATGTTTGGTGACACTTCCCGGACGGGCACGCCTTTCTCGAAAGATCCGCACGTGGTGCGCTTCAACGACCGCTACCTGCTCTATTTTTCTATCCCTCCCAAGAGAGGAGCGGTCAACGCAGGATGGAACATCGGCATCGCAGAAAGTAGGGATCTTGTCACCTGGACCAAGGTGGGAGAGATCAATCCGCATCCCGAAGCTGCGTATGAAGCAAAAGGCCTTTGTGCTCCGGGAGCCCTGGTAAGGGATGGGAAAGTTCACCTGTTCTACCAGACTTACGGAAATGGTCCCGACGATGCCATTTGTCATGCTGTTTCTGCCGATGGCATTCATTTTGAACGAAACCGCACAAATCCCATTTTCCGGCCAACGGGTGAGTGGAACTGCGGACGTGCCATCGATGCGGAGGTTTGTCTCTTCAGGGACCGCTATTACCTCTTTTTTGCCACGAGGGATCCCGACTACAAAAAGCAGATGCTGGGCGTTGCTGTGGCACCTAAGAACAGTAGCTTTAACCGCGGAGAGTGGCGCCAGGCCGTGGATGGTCCCATCCTGTTCCCTGAATTGCCTTGGGAAGGGGAATGTATCGAAGGTGCCTCCATCGCAATCAGGGAGGGCCGGATGTATATGTTTTATGCAGGAGCTTACAACAACTGGCCCCAGCAGGTGGGGGTGGCCGTCAGTGAAGACGGACTAATGTGGAAGCGTTTGTTCGACAAGCCTTTTCTCCCTAACGGCAAGCCGGGGGAGTGGAACGAGAGTGAGTCAGGACATCCCCACATCTTCACGGATGAAGATGAAAGAACCTACCTCTTCTTTCAGGGGAACAACGATAAAGGAAAAAGCTGGTATATTTCTCAACAGGAGGTGACCTGGGAAGGAGAGTTTCCTGTGCTGGCCTCCACAGCATGCGACAGACAGTCGTCTTCGAACGATCTGCGTCTCTGGTATAAACAACCTGCCGGTAACTGGAATGAGGCACTTCCTGTGGGTAACGGACGGTTGGGCGCGATGATTTTTGGTAATCCTTCAAAAGAGCGGATACAGTTGAACGAAGAAAGCCTCTGGGCAGGAGCTCCGGTTAACAATAACAATACTGAAGCATTGGCCAACCTTCCGGAGATACAACGCCTCATCCTGGAAAACAAGGTGGCAGAAGCCGTCAAGGTAGCCGAGAAAAGTATGGTGGGCACACCTCCCCGGATCCGCTCCTACCAGACCCTGGGAGATCTCCAGCTCAATTTCGGAGAGCGAGCGGTAGAAAGTTACCAAAGGGAGCTCGATCTGCATACCGGCATTGTCAGGACCTCATACAACCACGAGGGAACACGGTTTACTCAGGAAGTGCTGGCTTCAGCCCCGGATAATTTGATTGCGGTGCGGATCTCCGCTTCCCGGAAGCAAAAAATCAACGTGACGCTGAACCTGCTAAGGGAAAAGGATGTGACGATCCGGGCAAAGGGAAACCGGATCGTCCTCAGCGGTCAGATCGTGGATGAGGAGGATCCCGCAAGGGGACCCTCCGGTGCACACATGAAGTTTGCCGCGGAATTGAGGGCGATGAACCGAGGAGGATCCATCACCAGTGACGGGAAACAGCTTGTCGTCAGCGGTGCCGATGAGTTGACGCTCTTGCTTACCGCGGCGACCGATTACTGTTTGGAGAAAATGGATTTCGACCGGTCGTTGAACCCCGTCGCGACATGTACGAAAGTACTCGACAGAGCTTCTGTAAAAAGTTTCAGGAATATCCGTGAAGATCACCTGAAAGAATATCAAGGGTTGTTCCACCGTGTCTCCCTCGATCTGGGAGGAGAGAATCGCTCTGCCAAACCGACCGATGAACGCCTCCAGGAAGTAGGTGAGGGAAAAGGGGACCCGCAACTGACAGCACTTTACTTTCAGTACGGTCGCTACCTATTGATGAGCAGTTCACGGTACCCGGGAAAACTCCCGGCAAATCTTCAAGGTATATGGTGCAAAGATTTCGATGCGCCGTGGAATTCGGATTATCATACCAACATCAACTTGCAGATGAACTACTGGCCGGCGGAAGTATGTAACCTGAGCGAAACGGTAAAGCCTCTGTCACGCTTCATGCAACGGGTGGCCAAGCCGGGAGCAGTGACCGCCGCCGAGATGTATAACGCCAGGGGATGGACTTTTCACCACCTGACCGATCTTTTTGGTCGTACCGGTGTGATGGACGGTATCTGGGGATTATACCCTATGGGAGGTCCCTGGATGACCTTTCCTCTCTATGAACACTTTGCATTCACCTGCGATGATCGTTACCTGAGAGAGGAAGCATATCCCCTGATGAAAGGGTCTGCCCAGTTTGTGCTTGATTTTCTCATCAGGGACAAACAAGGGAGATGGGCCATTGCTCCTTCCAACTCACCGGAAAACAGGTACATATTGCCACTAACCGGTGAATCTCACCACATGACCTATTCTGCAACGATGGATGTGCAGATCATTACGGAGCTTTTCAAATATTGTGTCCGTGCAGCAGAGGTGTTAAAACAGGATGAACTGTTCGCAGATACACTCAGACAGGTGCTTAAGGAACTCCCTCCCATAAGAATTTCACCGACAAAAGGAACCATTCTGGAATGGGTGGAGGAGTACGAGGAGGCCGAGCCTGGTCACCGTCATGTATCGCATTTGCTGGGGTTGCATCCCGGGACTCAGATCACTGAGGATACCCCCGAACTGTTTGAGGCGGCCAAAAAAACCATCGAAAGCCGGCTGCGCCACGGCGGCGGGCATACCGGTTGGAGCAGGGCCTGGATCATCAACTTCTACGCTCGCCTCGGGCAAGGGAACAAAGCGGCCAATCATATCCAGGAATTGCTTGCCAAATCCACTCTGCCCAACCTGTTTGACAACCATCCTCCTTTCCAGATTGACGGGAACTTTGGAGGTACGGCAGGCATAGCCGAGATGCTGCTGCAGTCGCATACGGACGAGATCCTCCTGCTTCCGGCGCTCCCGGCAGCCTGGGACAAAGGAAGTGTAAAGGGGTTGCTGGCTCGCGGAGGATTCGAGGTAGACATCGCCTGGGAATCGGGGAGACTCAAGACGGCAACCGTTCTCTCGCTGGTAGGGAACCCCCTGCGTATATCCGCTAACGGAAAGTCGACTTTGCTGGATCTGAAAGCAGGACAGATAGTTACCTTGAATGAGGATTTAGCTGTAATCAGTGAACATGCGAAAGTTCAATTAAATTAAGCTAAACAAACGCGTTTTCGAAATTCAGGAGCTTCTCCAGGAATATATTCCTTTCGTTCTCGGTGATGAACGATGCCAGGAAGGAGTTTTTAGCCAAGGTATAGATGTCGTTTCTCGACAGCCGGAGCGCTTCGGCCGTTTGCAGGTAGTTGTCGTTAATGTATCCTCCGAAATAGGATGGGTCGTCGGAATTGAGGGTAACGCGGATCCCTTTTTCGAGGAAGACCTTAACAGGAACATTTTTTAGCTCTTCCACCACCTTTAGTTTGAGATTTGATAGCGGACATACGGTCAGGGGAATTTCCCGTTCACGCAGCTCTTCCAATAAATCGGGATCATCTATGGAGCTGACCCCGTGGTCAACCCGTTCTGCCTCCAGTAAATCGATGGCTTCCCAAACGTATTCCGCAGGACCTTCTTCCCCGGCGTGGGCAACCACAAAAAAACCTTCCTCCCGTACCCGGTTGAAAACATGGAAAAACTTTCCCGGAGGATGTCCGTTTTCCGAAGAATCGAGCCCTACGGCAATGATCTTATCTTTGTGTAACAAGGCGGATTTTAGGGTTTCCTCGGCTGATTTCTCGCTCAGGTGGCGGAGAAAACACAGGATCAGTTTTGATGAAATCCCCCATTCGATTTTGGCGTCATCCATCGCCCGGGTAATGCCGTTGACAACCGTTTCGAAGCTTACTCCGCGGGCGGTATGCGTTTGCGGATCGAAAAAAATTTCGGTATGGACAACATTGTCGGCATGTGCTTTCCGCAGGTAGTTCACCGTGAGGTCATAAAAATCCTGTTCGTATAAAAGTACGTTGGCCGCCCCGTAGTAGATGTCCAGGAAATCCTGCAGGTTATTGAAGTTATATGCTTTACGCAGCTCCTCCACGGAGTTGTACTTAAGGGAAACCTTGTTTCTTGTCGCAATTTCGAAAATCAGTTCGGGTTCAAACGTGCCTTCGATATGTACGTGCAGCTCTGCCTTGGGAAGTAATTGAATGTATCTTTTTAGGTTTTCGTCCATACTGTTTCCGGTTTATTTTTTGCAAAAATACACGAAGCATTCGGTTCCAAAAATTATTTGCAGGAGAATTTATGCTATGTTGGGTGATTATGGTTATTTTTGCGTGAAAAATCATTTATCGTATGCGATCCGGACTGTTCCTTATCCTTTTTTCTGTGATTTCTTTGAATCTTTTCGGTCAAGACCTTGCCGGTTTTGTCAATCCTTTTATCGGCACAACCAACTACGGCACCACCAATCCCGGAGCGGTACTGCCTAACGGAATGATGTCGATAGCTCCGTTTAATGTGATGGGATCGGAAGAAAACAGGTTCGATAAGGACAAACAATGGTGGTCGACACCCTACTCGCACGAGAATAAGTTTTTCACCGGGTTTTCACATGTTAACCTCAGCGGGGTGGGGTGTCCCGAATCCGGTTCTCTTTTGCTGATGCCCACATCGGGGGAATTGAATGTCAATTACGAAGAATATGGCAGCGGCTATTCCGGTGAACAGGCATCGCCCGGTTATTATACCAACCGGTTGACCAAGTACGGTATCGTGACCGAAGTTTCAGCCACTACCCGCACAAGTATTGCCCGGTTTATCTTCCCTAAAGGGCGGGCAAATATCCTAATGAACCTGGGGGAAGGGCTCACCAACGAAAGCGGTGCCTGGATGCGCCGCATAAGTGATACGGAGATTGAAGGGATGAAAGTGTTGGGGACTTTCTGTTACAACCCACAGGCGGTTTTTCCCATTTACTTTGTGATGCGTGTCAACAAACAACCGGTGGCTGCCGGATATTGGAAGAAACAACGCGAAATGGCTACCGAGGCGGCCTGGGACAGCACGGCCGGCACTCGGAAAATTTACACCCGCTATGGGCGGGATATTGCCGGAGACGATATTGGGGCTTACTTTTCTTACGATGTTGAAGCCGATGAAACCATTGAAGTACAGATCGGGGTCTCATTTGTAAGTACTGCCAATGCCCGTGAAAACCTGGAGGCCGAACAAAACGGCTTTCAGTTTGACAAGATCCGGACTGCTGCCCGCGAGAGCTGGGAAAAGGAGCTTGCCCGTGTACGGATTGAGGGCGGAACGGGCGACCAGAAAGTAATTTTTTATACTGCACTTTATCATGCGCTTATCCATCCCAACCTGCTTAATGATGTGAATGGCCAGTATCCGGCAATGGAAAGCGACAAAGTCCTTACTTCCGGAACAGACCGGTACACGGTTTTCTCGCTTTGGGATACCTATAGAAATGTACATCAGTTGCTTGCCTTGCTCTATCCCGAAAAACAATTGAACATGGTTCATTCGATGGTGGGTATGTACAAGGAGAGCGGATGGTTGCCCAAATGGGAGTTGTATGGTCGCGAAACACTTACGATGGAGGGCGATCCGGCTATTCCGGTTATTGTGGACAGCTGGATGAAAGGGTTACGCGATTTCGATGTGGAAGCGGCTTACGAAGCCATGTATAAATCGGCCACTACAGGCGGGAGAGACAACTTTCTGCGTCCGGATAACGACGATTACCTCAGATTGGGTTATGTGGCGCTTCGTGAAAAATACGACAATTCCGTTTCCCATGCGCTCGAATACTATATTGCCGACAACGCCTTGTCTAAATTTGCTGCCGCCTTGGGAAAAAAAGAAGACGCTGCCCGCTTCCGCGCCCAGTCGCTGAACTATTCCCGCTATTACTCGCCCGAATACGGGGTGTTTCGCCCGATATTGCCCGACGGTACTTTCCTGTCGCCTTTCAACCCCAAACAGGGTGAAAACTTTGAAGAGGTACCCGGATTTCACGAAGGCAGTTCATGGAACTATTCGTTTATGGTCCCGCACGACGTGCCGGGACTGATTAAATTGCACGGCGGCAACAGGAAATTTACGAACAAGCTTCAGGAGGTGTTTGATGAGGGGCATTACGACCCTACCAACGAGCCAAATATCGGCTATCCGTATCTATTCAGTTATGTGAAAGGAGAGGAGTGGCGTACTCAACAACTCACGCAGGAGTTGTTGGCCCGGTATTTTAAGAATTCTCCCGACGGACTCCCCGGGAACGATGATACGGGCACCATGTCTGCCTGGGCCGTTTTCTCGATGATGGGTTTTTATCCCGACGACGCCACAGAGCCATTTTACACCTTTACCACCCCGGTTTTCGATAGAATAACGTTGCAGTTGAATCCGGATCATTACGGAGGCAGGGTATTGGAGATGGAAGTCGTCCGTCCCGGAAAAAATGCCCGGTTCATCGACAAGATTGTGATCGACGGGAAAAAAGTCAACAGCTATCGCATTTCGCACGGGCAGCTCTCAACGGCAAAAAAAATTGTTTTTTATCTGAAAGAGAGGAAAGGATAACCAATATTGAGTCAGATGTTGTTGATTTTTATCAGCCCGATCAATTCTCTCCAACTGTTGGGAAACTTTTTCACAAACCGGTTTACGTGCCATTTTCGGACAAGTGATTTTGCCCATTTACGCCACCAGCAAGCAAAATAGAACGTTGCGGGCATTAGAAAAAAATAGGCGGATGCCCACCATCCGTTGAAAGCAAGGCCGACAATGAGGGATTGAATAACAACAAAAGCGGGAACGATAAACATTCCGGAAACTACACGGACCGTCGGGATAAACTGGGGATCTTTAAAAAACCCGAGCAGTTTCTTATAACCAATTATGGGAAAGATTCCGTTTACAAACCCGAAAACAGTCACTGGCAGTGAAACGGTCAGGAACAGCAGGTGTAAAACGATAGCGGTCGTTGAGGCCGGTTTTGTGACATTGTCCCTGGAGGTTAACCGCTGTTTTTCGAGTATGCTCACAGCCTTGCGAAAATTATCAATGTGCATGTCGAAAGAGGGTCTGTCCCGGTGATACATCTCATCCAACGTATGAACGACCTTCCGCGAAGCCTGCAGGTAATCTTCTTTTCCCTTTGCCAACCGGGGAGCATTCCAATCGATGGCCCAAACGTATTCGTCGTAATACACGTCGTTCCATATATTCACGATCAGCTCTTTCATCCTGTTTTCCAGCTCGCGCCGCAAAGAGTTAGCTGCCAGGCTGGGATTTTCCTCGTATTGTTTCCGGTAATCCGCCACCTTGATGGGTTTTCCGAAAACTATGTATGCATCGGAAAGAAATCCGAAAATATCCGGATAATATACCCCTACGGGAATCACTTCGCTGTTCAGGGTGAAGTCCTCGCTTGCTTCTATGGGCAGTACAATCCGGGAAATGGCTTTTTGAACAGGCAGTAATGACATGTTGGGGTTGTGCTTTCCTTCGGGATAAAGCGCCATCGGGATTCTTTTTTTCAGCAGTTCTCCGCTCAACCGAAACGATTCGTTGTTGTTCCCCAAGTTTTCCACTCCGTCCCGGATGCGGTACACCGGCATGATGTGAAGCCACTTCATTATGGCGGCAACGGCAGGCTTTATGAATACATCCGCGCGGGCCAGAAAAACCGGCTCCTTCTTGCAGGCATTCAGCAACAAAAAAGGATCAATAACGGCGTTGCGGTGGTTTGATGCAAAAATTACCGGATGATCTTCGTTGATGTTTTCGGTTCCCTTGTATATTATTTTCCTGTAGTGCAGGTTGAGGACAATTCGTTCGAAAAAACGCACAATTTCGTATCCCTTACTGTATTCGTACTTCATGATGGAACAGCAACCAGTTTAATGTATTTTCTCCGCCAGTAAAAAGCCAGCATCAAGCCGGCCACAATGTGCCAGATCCCCCACCAGGCAGCAATGAATGCCATTCCTCCAAGCTCCAGTTCGGGAGGAAAAACCCGGGGGTTAAAAATTAAGGCCAACCCCAGCCCCGAATTCTGTATTCCCGTCTCGATCGAAATGGTCCGGGAGTTTAATTCATTTACTTTGAGTGCTCTGGGAAACAAGTATCCGCCTAAAAAGGCGATTCCGTTATGCAGCAAAACAATCAGAAACACCAGGTGGATGTATTTCAGAAAAAGGCTGAAATTTCCGGCAAGTGCTCCTGTCAGGAAAGCGATAAAAAATAAAACCGATGCAATCTGCACGTACTTTTCTACTTTTTTTACAAATACAGGGAACTTCATTCCGACCATCATTCCCACTATCACTGGGATTCCCAGGATGATAAAAACGGTACGGAACATTTCTACAGGATCGATGGTGATGGGAACCAGTAGAGGGGATTTGCTGGCGTAAAGCCCTCCCCAGAAAGCAAAGTTAAGGGGTGTCATGAACAAGCTCAATACGGTGGTGGTTGCCGTGAGGCTCACGGACAACGCTACGTTCGACTTCGACAACGCAGAAATCATGTTTGAGACATTCCCTCCGGGACAGGACGCTACAAGAATCATTCCCATAGCTACCGGAACGCTTGGTTTGATAACGAGAACCAGCAGGTAGGTTAATGCCGGCAGCAAAAAGTATTGTGAGACAACTCCCACCACAGCCGGCTTGGGATTCATTGCGAGGTCCTTGAAATGTTTGGGCCTAATGCCCAATGCCACGCCAAACATAATGAATGCGATGGCGATGTTCATCATGTTTAACGAATTTTGATTGAAATTGAGTTGTACCGTGTTCAGCTGTTCCAGATTTCCGAATAGTGACAAAAGCGGTAAGTGTTGCATAGGGAGTACTTTATGATTTCCAGTCGCAAAGGTAACTTTTTTGAAAAGAAACGCAAAGTCGGTCCCGATAAATTCGTTTTAAATTCATTTAATAAAATATCCAATCAAAATTAATTGCTATTTTTGCAAATAATAATCAGTTAGTTTCACCAAAGCATGAAAGAAGAGAAGTTGGTCCGCTGTCGTCCTTGCGGTTATGTAATGAAGGAGAGCGAGTTGGGTGATGTTTGCCCTGCTTGCGGTTTGCCAAGAGATGTGTTTGAGCCCTACCGGGAAAAAGTTTCTCCCGGGCGTTTGCGGTTTCTAGCCCTCGATATTCATCCCATTGCTATTCACCTGTCGCAGACGTTCGTAGCTCTTGTACCCCTTCTCATCATATTCCACCATCTCTTTCCGGATTTTGAGCCAACGGTCATTCACTCGGTGATTGCTTTTTCGGTTTATCTGTTTCCGTTCACCCTCGTTCTATCTGCCATATCCGGTTATGCAGACGGGCTTGTGCGTTTTAAAACGATAACCACCCCTTTGCTGTTAAAGAAGATCATTCTCAGCGTTATCATAATTACACTTGCAGCTATTCAGGTGATAGTTTTCAGGAAAGAGAGCTATCCCTGGTACTTTCTGCTTCTTTCACTCGGATCGCTCGCCACTGCCGTTCAACTGGGTATGTTGGGGAAACACCTTATCGATGTAATTCTTCCGGGCACTTTAGTCCTCCGTAGTGGGAAAAAACAAGTGACACCTGCCGAACCGGCAAAAATTCCGAAAATGAGTCCCGAAGAAATTGCCCGGCGGGTACAGGAAAAGCAGGCAGCAAAAGCTGGTGCACGGAAAGAAAACGAAACTAACGACACGGAATAATTCCTGACAAACACAATTATCTGTTTATTAAATAAAAACAAAAAAATGAAAGACAAAGAGATTTTTACAGAAAGACTTTCAAGAAGAGGTTTTCTGGGTGCTGCTGCCGCTGTGACGGCAGCTTCGGTGATTCCATTTTCCACCTCTTGCGGGAGTGCTCAGTCATTGGTTCGAGGGGCAGGAACTCCGAATTCGAAATTTGGCGGAGTGCAGATTGGAGCCATCACTTACAGTTTCCGCGATCTGCCCGGTGGCCTTGAAACCGTTTTAAAAGCCTGTATTGATGCTGGCTTGAGCTCCGTTGAGCTGATGGGCACAGGCGTGGAAGACTACCTGGGAGCTCCGCGCAAGCTTTCCGGCGCAGAAAAGAAAACGCAAGATCAGTATGACCGCGACTTGAAAGAATGGCGAAAGGTAAGCGGAACACCGGAAAAATATGCTCAGCTCAGAAAAAAATTTAATGATGCAGGTGTTAACATTCATATCTATAAATGGGTGGCCGGCAACACGGAAGAAGAACTCGATTATTCATTCAAGGTGGCCAAAGCACTTGGTGCAATTGGTATCTCTGCCGAGTTGAACGACAACAATGCCCGTCTGATGGGGCCCGTTGCCGCCAGGAATGGCATGTATGCTATTTTACACAATCACTATCAATATGGAGAGCCCGGTTTCGATGTGGACCGGTTGTTGGCGTACTCCCCGGCCAACATGCTGAATTTCGATATTGGTCATTACCTGGGATCGACCGGTTTAAACCCGGCCGATTTTATCCGGAAATATTACAACAGGATTGCTAGCATCCATGTAAAGGATAAGACGAGTGCAACCAACGTTACACAGAAAAATGCGAACCAGGTATTTGGACAGGGAGAAACACCCATTGGCGAAGTGTTGCGGTTAATTCAAAAAGAGAAGTGGCCGATATATTGCGATATCGAATTGGAGTATCCGGTTGCAGCTTGGTCAACTTCGGTAAAGGAAGTGAAGACCAGTATGGAATATTGTCGGCAGATATTGATTTGATCCGGTAGAAAAGTATGGGTACACCTTTGGCAGAACGGCTACGTCCACGGAATCTGGACGAATTTATCGGGCAAACACATTTGGTCGGTAAAGGGGCCGTTTTGCGCAAGATGATCGATTCGGGCCGGATTCCCTCCATCATTTTCTGGGGTCCACCCGGAGTTGGCAAAACAACTTTGGCAAACATCATTGCCAACACGTTGCATGCTCCATTTTACAAGCTGAGCGCTATTAATTCGGGCGTAAAAGATGTGCGGGACGTAATTGAAAAGGCAAAAAACAACCGTTTTTTCGAAACAGCTGCTCCCATTTTATTTATTGATGAGATCCACCGGTTCAGCAAATCGCAACAGGATTCACTGCTTCATGCTGTAGAAACCGGAATCATTACGCTCATTGGTGCTACGACGGAAAACCCGTCGTTTGAAGTGATCCGCCCGTTGCTTTCACGTTGTCAGGTTTATGTACTGAAGCCGATGGATGTGAAAGATCTTCAGGTTTTAATGGAACGTGCGTTGACCGAAGACGATATCCTGAGAGGAAAAGAGATCGAGATTGAAGAAACCGATGCTCTTTTCCGTTTCTCCGGGGGTGATGCACGCAAGCTGCTGAACATATTGGAGTTGGTTATTGCCGCGGAAGAGACCGGAGGAAGAATCGTTATCACGGATAAAGGCGTAACGGAACGCTTACAGGAAAATCCGGCGGCATACGACAAGGGCGGAGAAATGCATTATGATATCATTTCGGCGTTTATAAAATCCATTCGCGGGAGTGATCCTGATGCAGCGGTTTACTGGCTGGCACGTATGGTTGCGGGAGGGGAAGATCCTAAATTTATTGCACGCAGGCTAGTTATTTCAGCGGCGGAAGATATCGGGTTGGCGAACCCTAACGCCCTGTTGTTGGCCAACGCCTGTTTCGACACCCTTCAGAAAATCGGATGGCCCGAAGGGCGCATCGTTTTGGCTCAAACGGCCATTTATTTAGCCACCTCTCCTAAGAGCAATTCCGCGTACCTGGCCATCGACGGTGCCATTTCGAAAGTGGAACAAACGGGTAACCTGCCTGTACCGCTTCATTTGCGTAACGCGCCCACTTCGCTGATGAAAGAACTCGATTACGGGAAAGCTTACAAATATTCCCACGATTACGAGAATAACTTTGTCAAACAGGAATACCTGCCCCGGGAGTTGCAGAACAGTACATTCTGGCATGCTCAGTCTAATCCTTCGGAGGCGAAGATGAAAGAGCTGATGAAAAGATTGTGGGAGGACAAAAAATAACGGTCAATACCAATCCATTCCTTTGTCGTACGGAGAGTTTCGCTGCTCGTATTTGAGATCCTGCAGCATGGATGCGTTAGCACGAATGACGAAGTTGTACGATTTATACGGCCCGATGGGGATAAAGCTTGCCGACATGCTCCAGCAGTGCAGGTTTCGGGTAAGCGAGCAGTTGATGCTTGTGAACTTTTTATAATCGAAATTATAGTCGGTATTGAAAGTAAAGTTCCAGTTTTTTGTCGGCTGGATAGAGCCGCTGAAGCCTAGACTGTGTGTCAGTTTTCCCGGATATTCCATTCGATCAAAATTGAAGTTTTGCATGTCGTACCCGTACCTCACCGAATAGTTAAACGAGAGGTTCCACTGGATTTCATTTTTCAGGTAACCGTCATCGTCAAATTCGCCTATGGACTGGCTACCTGTATCAAAAACACTCCCTTTTGTAGCGGTTTCGTTGGGATTCCGTCCCATTGTGCCGTCATCGGGAAGATTGGCATTGGGATCTTCACTGCTTTCGTTGTCCTTATCGCTTTCGTCTTTTTTGCCAAACAGTTTTTTAAAGGTATCCTGGTTGACAGAATAAGAAAACGATGTGCCGGTGCTTTGTAGCTTCCCGATCCCTTTCCCGTTAAAAACACGAAGTTTATCCACCGCAACCGGTCTCCCGTTCTTGTCGAGTTGATAGATGTAAGGATCCCAGGTAGCATTCAGGCTGAGGGTATAGGATTTCGACAATTTTAGACGGACGTTGGTATTGATCATGCTCCATTTCATGGAGTCGGCCATCATGTTGTAGCTGAAATTGACTCCCAGGTCATCAATCAGGCTTATCTTTTTGAATCCGGTACTGTCACTTTCGCTTTTCACCTTCATTTCAAGGTTGTTCTTGAAGTCGAATCCGATGCTCCCGCTTTGTCCTGCAGGGGCCGTTCCGAACATCATTCGGGAATAGGGCGAGTAAGAGTACTCCACATCCTCTCCAAATTCGTTTCGATACGTATATTTTTCGTAAAATCCGTACCGGGGATCTCCAAAATCGGGTTTATAACTCAGGCTGATACTGGGTGAAAAGACGTGACGGATGGCTTGGACGTTATCTCCAAAAATCTTCCAGGGAACGTACATTCCGTACAGTTTCGTATTAGCACTAATGGAGGCGCCGTAGTCATACACCCTTTTGAACCCGTTTATGGTATCCACAACCACGTTCTTCTTTCCCACAGGATCCCAGGCCTCTTTTATTCCTCCGGTATACCACCGTTCGGTGTAGTTTACAGATGGAGATATCTGGATCACATCAAACAGTGAAAAGGTGGCACTCACCGGTATGTTGTGGCGCATGCCGTTCTGCCAGTCTTTAATGAGGTTTGATTTAAAGAACCTGTTCTCCTTGATTGCGTTTACGGAGTTACGGAATTCACCCGAATAGCTCATCGATATTTTTTCATACCACCTTTCGGCACCTACCATTTTTTTACGCTTAAACGGGTAGATACGGTTCATGGTAATGGAGATGTTGGGCAGGGTTGCCGAGATGGTGGAGTCGCGTGAAACCTGATTGATATTCATTGATGCCGATAAGCTCCAGGGAGAATCAGGGAAGCGTTGCGTAATGTTGACACTCGAGCTTTTGGTATTGTTGGACGCCTCGCGGGAATAGAGCCGGGATAAGTCA
The DNA here is from genome assembly GCA_022840285.1 of Porphyromonadaceae bacterium. Taxonomy (GTDB): domain Bacteria; phylum Bacteroidota; class Bacteroidia; order Bacteroidales; family Dysgonomonadaceae; genus Petrimonas. The sequence continues at coordinate 27,121 of JALHIE010000014.1, read as the reverse complement.
TTCAAGTTGGCACGACTTGTTGAGAAGTTTACACTGGCTGAAAATGTTCGGTACATGTTGGCTTTCGGATCCTGTGAGTGGGTCCAGTTAATTCTGAAATCTTTGGATACCGAGTAAGCACCGGGGATATTCAGGTCTTTCAATCCCTTGTCTCCGATGACGGTATTCAGGTAGCTGCCGTTTACGCTGCCGGAAAATTTGTACCGCTTGCGGTAGTTGGACCGTGCAGTCACTCCCCAGGTCCCTTTGGTATACACCTCACCTGTCAGTGCTAAATCGACATAATCGTTTATGGCAAAGTAATATCCGCCATTTTGAAGATAAAACCCACGCTCCATCTCGTCGCCGTATGACGGCATAATTATTCCTGAAGAATAGGTTTTGGTGAAAGGGAAAAAAGCAAAGGGCAGGACAATCGGGAAAAGAGGCACATCGGCCACCACCAGCCAGGCCGGGCCAGTAACAACGTCTTTTTCAGGACGGACCTTTGCTTTCGATAAATTCAGGTAAAAGTGCGGATGGTCGTGCAGGTCACAGGTGGTATACTTGGCGTTCACCATATAGAAAGAGTTGTCGGCATTCTTTTTAGCCGTGTTAGCGACGATGTGCCCTTCTCCTTGCTGTGTTATGACGTTCGATATAAATGCTTTACCGGTATCGAAGTTGTAGCGCACCTTTTTCATTTCGTATTCGGTGCCTCCCTGGGTAAATACGGGATAACCGAATTCTTTCCCGACCGAATCAAGCCCGAAAGTGGATGAGATGATGCTGCTGTCCAGGTTCATCGTGATCTGTTCCCCCTTGATGGCCAGATCGCCGTATTTCACATCGGCTTCACCGTACAGGTAACCCATGTTTCCCTTGGTAAAAACCATGGAATCCTGGGCTGTGTAGAATACCGGTGCCGTTAGCCTTTCTTTTATGGACAGGGAATCTGATGCTACAGAGTCGGTCGGTTGAAGCAACGAGTCACCGCTCAGCGTTCTTGTTTGAGAGAAAGAATGTTGAGAAAGCAGCGTGGTTGCGATTAGAAAATATAAAACGGTTATGAGTTGTTTCATCAACGAAAAGCCCCAATCTCTATTGATTTTAAGCGCAAAACTAATCAATTTAGGTTTAATAGCGTTAAAAATTATCCAAAATAAAACTTAAGACAAGTTTATTAACGCTTTTTTAAATGGAGCGAACTCCCGGGGAAGTGGAAGAGATTGTTTTTTTTGCTTCGTGAATGCCTTTAAACCCTTGGGAATTTCAATCTCCTTTCCGATACAATTTTCCACGGTTTCCTTAAACTTGGCAGGATGAGCTGTGGCAAGAAAAATACCTGTTTCGCCGACTTTCCTGCTTTCTTTCAATGCCATGTATGCACAGGCACCGTGTGGGTCAAGGAGATAATCCGATTCTTCATATACCCGTTTGATGGCCGATTGTATCTCTTCGTCGGAAAACCGGTATCCGGAAATATCTTTTGAAATAGCCTCGTGAGAATGTCCGTAAAGGTTGAGGATGCGGTCGAAATTGCTGGGTGAACCTACATCCATGGCGTTGGCAATGGTTTGTACAGAAGGCCGGGGGGTGTATTTCCCCGACTGCAGGTATTCCCGGAACACATCGTTGCGGTTGTTGGCGGCAATGAACCGTTTTATCGGTAATCCCATCCGTTTGGCGAAAAGCCCCGCGGTAAGGTTGCCCAGGTTCCCGCTGGGAACGGACAAGGTCACATCGGCGGAGATTCCTTGCCTGGCCAGTTGCGCATAAGCGTAAAAATAATAAAAAGACTGAGGAAGAAACCGGGCAACATTGATGGAGTTAGCCGATGTGAGGTTCATCTGCAGGTTTAATTCTTCATCCATAAACGCCGTTTTTACCAATGCCTGACAATCGTCGAACGTCCCGTCGATTTCTAACGCCACGATATTTTGTCCCAGCGTTGTGAATTGAGCTTCCTGAATATCGCTCACCTTACCCGATGGATACAATACAAAAACCCGGATCCCTCTCACTCCCAGAAAACCATTGGCAACAGCGCTGCCCGTATCGCCCGACGTGGCGACCAGCACCTTTACTTCCTCCTGTTTTTTCTCCTGCACGAAATAGGATAACACGCGCGCCATGAACCGGGCACCCACATCTTTGAAAGCAAAAGTCGGCCCGTGAAAAAGTTCCAGCGCGTAAATCCCGTCTTCCACTTTTACAAGGGGAACATCAAAATTGAGTGTATCGGCAACGATCTTATCCAGTTTCGCTTTTGGGATATCTTCACCAAAAAAAGCATGGGCTACCGTTTTGGCAATGGTTGTCAATCCAAAATGGGCGATTTCATCGAAAAAAAAATTCGTCAGGAGGGGAATATTTTCGGGCATATAAAGCCCTTTATCGGGAGCAAGCCCTTTTACTACTGCTTCCTGTAGTGATGCAATGGGCGCGGATTGGTTGGTGCTGTAGTAGTTCATGTTATGAGTTGTTAGGAGCAACGTGAAGTTTAACGTCTATTGTCCGGATTCCTGACTCTTTGTTTTGTAAAATCAGATTTTTCATAAATTCATCTCCGCGAAGGAGGCCAAAAGCTCCTTCTTTTGCCGCACACTCATCGTAAGTTTTGACATTGTCGGGCTCAATCCCTTTGTGGTAAACAACAAAAGGAACGGCATCACGGGTATGCGTACGGATAGCGCATGGAGTGGGGTGGTCGGGTAAAACGGCAATGGTGACAGCTTCATCCCATGTTGAGGTTTCTTCAAAAATGGGTTTTACGATGCGCGAATCGAGGTACTCGATAGTTTTTACTTTCAAATCCACATCTCCTTCGTGTCCGGCTTCATCACTGGCTTCAATGTGCAGGAAGACGAAATCGTTCTTTTTCAGTGCATCCAGTGCGGCACGGGCTTTGCCTTCGTAGTTGGTATTGTATAATCCGGTGGCTCCCTCCACAGGGATAACTTCCAATCCTGCGTACACGCCAATTCCCCTGATGAGGTCGACAGCCGAAATAACAGCTCCTTTTTGAATGGGATACTTCTTGCTCAATGGCTGCATGCCGGGACGGTACCCGGGTGACCACAACCAAATGCTGTTTGCCGGATCTTTACCCATGGCTATTCTCTTTTGATTTACGGGATGGTCCGGAAGTATTTCTTGAGAAGCAAGGATCAGCTTATTCAGTTTATCGGCGGTGTTTTGAGCAGACCCGTCGATCGGTTTAATCAGTAACGGTAAAAAAGGCTTGTCGGGAACATCGTGAGGTGGGGTACAAACAATGTTCTTGTTACCGTTCTTCATTTTTAATAAATGGCGGTAAGAAACGCCGGGATAGAAACGAAACAGATTACTTCCGAGCTTGTCGTTCAGAAAATAAATCAACTCAGCAGCTTCTGCTGTGGAGATGTGTCCGGCCGAGTGATTCTTCAGTAGATCACCGTTGATACTCACCAGATTACACCGCATAGCCATTTCATCCGGCAGAATATCTACGCCCATACTGGCGGCTTCCAGCACACCCCGACCTTCATATACCCGGGGGACATCGTATCCCAGCACGGAAAGATTGGCAATCTCGCTTCCCGGGGACATGCCTTCGGGAATGGTGTCGAGCATACCGCTGCGTCCTTTTTGTGCCAGCTTATCCAAATAGGGTGTTTTTGCTGCCTGGAGAGGGGTTTTGTTGCCAAGTTTTGCAATGGGTTCGTCTGCCATGCCATCGCCGAGGATGATGATGTATTTCATATTTCTTCCTTTATCGTATATTTGCAATGGAAATGATGTCGGAGAAAACGCCGGCAGCGGTAACGCTTGCCCCTGCGCCATAGCCTTTGATTACCATCGGATACTCGTTGTAGCGTTCGGTAGTAATCATAATGATGTTGTTGCTACCTTCCAAGTCGTAGAAAGGATGTCCTTTTTCCACCTCATGCAACCCGACCTCGCATTGGCCGTTGTCGTACGTGGCAATAAAACGGAGTTTTTTCCCCTCCTTATCGAGTTTTTTTCTCCGGTTTTCAAAAGTTTCATCCATTTCGGGGATGGTTGACCAAAACTCGTCGAGGGTGCTTTCGAAATACTTTTGCGGTATGAACAGGTGCTTTTGTACATTTTCCTGTTCCACTTGAGCTCCGGCTTCCCGGGAAAGGATCACCAATTTTCGGGTAACATCCAGTCCGCTCAGGTCGATACGCGGATCGGGCTCGGCAAATTGTGCCTCCACCGCCATTTTTATGGCTTTACTAAACGGAACCTCTTCGCTAAACGTATTGAAAATAAAGTTAAGTGTTCCCGACAGCACCGCCTGAAGTTTGACAATCTTATCTCCCGAGTTGGTAAGGGAGTTCATCGTGTTGATAATGGGCAATCCTGCGCCTACATTGGTTTCGAAAAGGAATTTTGTACCGGTTTTCCGGGCAGTTTCTTTCAAGTGATGGTAGTTTTTGTAGTCGGATGAGGCGGCAATCTTGTTTGCCGTCACTACCGATATGTTGCTGGAAATCAGGCTTTCGTACAAATTGGAAATGGCCTGGCTGGCTGTACAATCCACGAAGACGGAATTGAAGATATTCATTTTGAGTATCTCATCCCTTATCAGTTCGGGAGAGCTTTTAACCCCTCTTGACATCAGGTTTTCGAAGTAATTCTCGAGGGAGATGCCGTCGCGGGAGAACAATGCTTTTCGTCCGTTTGCGATTCCTACAATGTTTATTTTCAGTTTATTTTGTTCTTCAAGAACATGTTTTTGTTGCTTGATCTGTGCCAGCAGCTTGCTGCCTACCGTTCCTGTTCCGATAACAAAGAGGTTTAATTCCTGGTAAGGCGACAAGAAAAACGAATCGTGAATGATGTTGAGTGCTTTTTTCAGGTTGCTTTTGGAGATCACACAGGAGATGTTGGTTTCCGATGCTCCCTGAGCCAGTGCAACAACGCTGATACCTCCCCTTCCCAATGTTCCGAAAAATTTACCGGCAACGCCCGGCACATGTTTCATGTTTTGCCCCACCACGGCGATGGTTGCCAGGTCGTATTCGACAATGATCTCGTTGATGCTTCCCCTCTCTATCTCTTTCGCAAATTCTTTGCTGAGCACTTTCTGGGAAAGCGGAGCATCCTGCGTGCGGACTCCGATGGATGTACTGTTTTCTGAGGATGCCTGGGAGACCAAAAAAACGCTGATGCCGTTATCCGCCAATGCCGTGAAGATACGTTTGTTTACGCCGATGACTCCTACCATGCCAAGTCCCTGTATGGTAATCAGGGCGGTATCGTTGATCGACGAAATGCCCTTAATTATTTTCCCGTTGGGGGTAGGTTTTATATCGCGTATAAGTGTTCCTTCTGAACCGGGCTTGAAGGTGTTTTTCACGCGGATAGGTATGCTTTTGTGGTATACAGGGAAAATGGTTGGAGGATAGATCACTTTTGCCCCGAAGTTGGAGAGTTCAATCGCCTCGGTAAACGAGAGCTCTTCAATGACATAAGCAGAATTGATGATTTTGGGGTCGGCTGTCATGAAGCCATCCACGTCCGTCCATATTTCCAGTACCGAAGCATCAAGCGCAGCAGCAATAATGGCTGCGGTATAGTCCGATCCTCCGCGTCCCAGGTTAGTGATATCGTCCCCTTCTTTACCCGAAGAGATAAATCCCGGAACTATGGCCACTTTAGGCAGCGGTTCATTTAAAAATGCCTGCCTGATCAGCTCGTTGGAATATGCGATGTCGGGAATGTGGTGGCTGAATTGTTTCGTGGTCTTGATAAACCGGGTGGAATCATAAACCTTGGCCCCCCCGATAATTTTGCTTACGATAAGAGCTGAAAAACGTTCGCCGTAACTGACGATCTTGTCCGATGTCTTTTGCGACAGATCGCCAATCAGGTAGACTCCCCGCAAGATGTTACGCAGGTCTTCGAACATCGGGGTGATTTTTTGTTTCAGTTCCTTTCTATCGACATCGGAAGCCACCATTTCGCCGATCATTTCTTCGTGGCGGAAGATGATTTCTTCCAAAATCGATTGGTATCCCGGGTTTGTATTTAAAGCAAAATCTGCTGCCAGTAGAAGACGATCGGTCACGCCTCCAAGAGCGGATACCACAACAATCACAGGCTCTTTTTCAGCTTCTATGATATTTTTAACCAAAAGCATACTTTCGGGAGTCCCTGCGGATGTCCCTCCGAATTTCATAACTTTCATCTGTATGAATATATTTTTACCGTAACGAACGGTTCTAATGAAATAAAAAATGGATGGCAAGAGGCAAACCGGTTGATTTGCGGGTGGCAAACGGCGTTGCCGCGTGGATGTAAAATATTATATAACCCCCCAGGGGGTCATAGTCATTGTGAAAGGAGTAGTGTATGTTGAATATGAAAAGTTCATCGCAACGTCTTAATATGTTGCAAAGATAAAGGAATAATTCAAGAAAATGATAAAATTGCTAAAAAAAAAGAGATTTAACAATTATTGATAAAAATGCCTGCGCTTGAAGAGACATTATCCGGTCTTGCACAAGTGAAAGGATGAACTGAATGGAGCTGTTTGATTAATTTTATTTTTATTTCTAAGTTAAAAGAAATATATTTGCGGATATTATTTGAAATTTTGTTTTCTTGAATAAGATTCCAAGATGAGTTTTGTCCGTCAATGAGATACTTGCTGCATACAAAGACTTCAACAGCGCTTTTGGAAGATACCTGTGGATTCTTTCTACGTTACTTCGATCCAGAGACGAATCGGAGGACAAACCATGTTAAGGATGAAACTGGAAATAATCGAAAATGGTCGCCGCGCTCTAACACCGCAGTACCGCCTGCACAACAGGACAAGGTTGCCGGATTGAAGCGCCCCGTCATCCGGGTGAGACTTGTGGAAAATTAAACAAAAAAATACGAACGAACAAAGACAACGAAAATGAAAAAGTTACCTATCCTGTTTATTTTAGCTATTTCCATCCTGTTTACAACGCAATCTTGCACAAACACCCAACAAAAAAACCAGGACAACAGTGCTGATTTCATGGAAGAAACCGTATCCTTTGCCGCGGAGCAATACTCGCGCATGCTCGATAAGGTGGAAGACTCGGCAGGGATAGTGAATCCCAAATCAATAATCGACGGGAAAATGAAGTATATCCCTCCGCAGGAATGGACTTCGGGTTTCTTTCCGGGAAGCCTCTGGTACCTGTACGAATTGACGGGGGATGACAAATGGAAACCGATGGCCGTCAAATATACCGAAGCGTTGGATACCATCCAGTATTATACCGGCAATCACGATGTGGGATTCATGATCTATTGCAGCTACGGGAACGGACTTCGTTTAGCTGGAACTGAAGCTTACAAGGAAGTTATTCTGAATGCTGCAAAATCCCTCTCAACCCGTTATATTCCCGAAGCGGGCATCATCCAGTCGTGGAATGCCAACAAATCGAAAGACTGGGAATGTCCGGTGATCATCGACAACATGATGAACCTGGAGCTGCTGTTCGAAGCGACGAAGCTCTCCGGCGACTCCTCTTTTTATCACATCGCTGTTTCCCATGCCGATAATACCATTAAAAACCATTACCGTCCACAGAAATACTCACCAGGGATATTCGGATGAAAGTTCCTGGTCACGTGGACAGGCCTGGGGCGTTTACGGGTTTATCCTTTGCTACCGTGAGACGGGTGACCGGAAATACCTGGACCAGGCAGAAAAGGCGCTGAATTTCATTACCAACCATCCCAATTATCCGGAAGACGGGGTGCCGTACTGGGACTTTGATTCACCGGATATTCCGGATACCTACCGTGACGCTTCTGCGGGCGCAATCCTGGCTTCTGCACTGTACGAGCTGTCGACCTACTCCGATAAAACGGACTACAAGGCCTGGGCGGACAGGATCGTTGCTTCCCTGTCAAGTCCGGCCTACCGTGCTGCGTTGGGTGAAAACGGCGATTTTCTGCTGATGCATTCCGTTGGAAGTCTCCCCCACAACTCGGAGGTCGATGTGCCCCTGAACTACGCCGACTATTATTTTCTGGAAGCATTGAAACGCAAGAGAGACCTGGAGAAATAGAAGCACGCAATGCACCGGCGAAACGGAGCGTTACCTGCTTTGCATGATCGGATATTTTGACCATGAAACCGGAATGGTGCCGAGACCTACCGTGGTATATGACAAGAAAGGAGTAAACGATCCCCACGATAATCCTTCTCTGATGATAGATGATGAAGGTTATATCTGGGTATTCGTCAGCGGGCGAGGACAGAAACGACCCGGATTCAAATACAGGAGTAGGCTTCCTTTCAATATCGACCGTTTCGACGAAATTAGCAGCGAGGAGATGACCTATCCGTAGCCCTGGAACACGGATAGGGATATTTTCACTTTTTTACCAAATATCAGGGATACAGGTTGCTGTACTTTGAAACCAGTGACGACGGCATACACTGGTCAGAGGATCGGTTGTTGGCAGCCATGCCGCAAAGAGATGGGGAACAAGCGGGACATTATCAGGTTAGCGGACTTTACGATAACCGGATCACAACTACGATATGGGCCTCCACAGACAAAGGCACCTGCTGGAAAAAGAGGAGAACGGTAACTTCAAACAGTCGTTTTAATCATGCTTTCTTCTGGTCGGACGGTGATGCTCATCGTTTCAGCAAGTCACAACTTTACTTTGGTGATTTCAAAGGAAATGTATGGCAACTCCCGTATGAGATGAAAACCGATTTCGAAAAACCGGTAAAGGTGAATTGAACCCGAATTATTTGACTATAACCACGTCTTTGAACATATAGGTATTGTCGCTGATTCGTAGAGGCAGTTTACTTGCTGTGGATACGTTAGTCAGGATAACCTCCCTGGTTTTGATGAATGGGAACTTTTCGAGGTAAGCCTCATCGGTCATTTCTTTATTGAAATTCGCAAAAATGGCGGGACCCCGATATTTCTCCGGATGGCTGGAATCGTCAATTTGCAGGTTTTCAATGGTAATCCTTTCCGGCATGTAGCATGTATAGCCGAAATCATGTTGACCTGTGTTGGATCCGCCTATCAGGTTTACGTTGCCCGACTTTACACCTCTGGGGGCAAAGATACAATTGCGGATAAAGAATTCACCTTCCCACGTACTTCCGTAATCGGAACGCAGGTTGATCAGGTTTGTACCGTTTATGGTAGAATTCTCAACGGTGAAAACGCCGCTGCCAATAGCGTTTATTCCCTGGTGTCCAAGTGTTGAATGACGAATGGTGGCATTGGCAACCCCCATATGGGCATCAAATCTGGAAAAGGTACAATGATCATATACGACGTTCTTGCAGTAATTGGATCCCATGATCCCCCAATACTCAGTGTTGTTGATATCATTAGTCTGGCTGCAGTTCTCGAATGTAATGTTTAGCGCCCGGTTGATGTTTATATCGTAGGTACCCATGGATACGGGAGTCCCCGCCGAACCGATGGTACGGTAGACTTTGTGACCGGTAAGCAGGGTGTTTCTGACAGTCACGTTGGAGCAGTTGCTGATACTGATGAAACCACCGTAGGGCGCACCCTGGTCTCCTTCACCGGTGATCCTGTGTTCCAGCCCGTCGACAATAACATTGGACCGTTTGATTGCGATACCCCGGGCAAAGTAACTGTATTTGGATTCCTCCCTGTTGGCAATTGTGGTAAATTTCCCTCCGGAAATGGTTAGTATCGTTTCATCAACCGGGAGGACCGTAATTTCCGTAATCCGTTCAAAATCCCAGATTATGGGTGTATTTTTATCCACCGTGCCGTTTTTATCGACAATAAATATATCTGTCTGCGAAGAACCGTTGTTTTGGTTGGCTCCAAACCGGATATAACGCTTTACGTTGGAATCGGTAACCGTAACAAGAGAGGCTCCTGGTAAAGTAATATCCAGTTTATCCTGATTTTTTTTCAATGAAGTTATATTTATTGGCTTGAAAGATTGTTTGACAGAGTTGACGGAGAAGATGTGGGCATTCCTGTCTTCCACATCGGTATCGTCAATGATAAATGCAGCTTCACCAAATTCGGTATTGGTCTGTATACTGACTGTGCATCTTTTCCCTCCTATGTAATAAGTAGCCTTATCCGCCTTTACTGTCAGGCTGTGCTTATTGGCAAATTCGTGTGTAGCAGCAATGGCCACGATATCATTGGTTATTCCATCACCTTTGGCACCGAAGTCGCCGTAACAAACCCATCCTTTTGATTTAAACCGCTGAATATCTTTCTGAGACGGTATTTCACTTTTAGTTGTTTTCTCAGTTTCGTCCGGTTGAACCCGATTATCTGATGTGATTTGACAGGATGCCCAAGTGAAATTACATAAAGCGGCAACGACGAGTGTAAACAAATATTCCTTTTTCATACGATAGATATTGTTTTTTCAAATGTGTCGGACAGAACTCGCTTCTAATCATCTGCTTGTATGTAATTGATTTGCATGTTCGTTTCGTTCAGACCTATTATCAGCTTCCATCTGTTTCATTGTTTTGCTATTTATGCGGGTGATGAATGCATATGAAACTTATCTTATTGGATTTCAATTTTTAGGGGTTGATCGATTTTTTCTTTCTCGGATTTTACAAATTGTGTCCAGTCCTCGAAGCTGTTGAACCCGGCTTTGCTCCATCCGCCTCCGGCATAGTAGGTATACCTTTTCCCCGGCTGGTATCCGTTCAGACCTGCATAATGGCCATCCAGCACCCTGACGTCCCCGAATCCCGCGGGATGGATAGCTGCCGTGTAGATGGTCCCGTCCGTTTCGGTTCCCGGAGTTTCGTAGGCGATGATCCCCTCCTTGTCACCGAAGGTGGCGGAAGTTTTCGACATATCCATTACGATGCCGGTGGCCAAGGTCAGCTCCCCCGTTTCGGCTTCAAAGATATTGGTGACCTTGTTGAACAGGCTATGGGCGTCAAGAGAGATGATGCGGGTCTCCGTTACCGTGCGTTCTCCCACCCTGTAGGGTTCGTAGGTCAGCCTGAACGAGAGGCGCAGCGGTCCGTTGTCGATAACCTCGGCAGTGATGAAATTGTCGCCCAGGCACAGGGTGTCGTGATCGACGGGAGCGGTCATGCCCAGACCGAGGGTCCTGCCCACCTTGTAGAAATCGAGCCCTTCGCCGTGATCCTTGTGGTAGGAGGCAGTGCCGGAAAGGTCTTCCCGGTACCACTTGTCGATGATCAGCGACTCGGTGCGCTTGGCCCAGAAATCCATTCCGTTGCTGATTTCCCCGGTAGCTTTCAGTGCGGGTCCGTAGACCCGGAAAGCAGTACGGTTGTTCTCCCAGGTGAAGTCGTCCTTCCTCTCCGGAACCAGCCGTCCGTAGACCAGCGGTTCAAACTCCGCCGATTCTCCTTTCGTGATGCGGAATGTTTGTGCTTCGCCCGCTTCCAGCGATACGGGAAAGATGATTGATTCACTGCCGGTGTCGCCGGTGACAATCTGCCAGGGCAATTGCGTTCCGTTCCCATCCGTGACTTTCAGGCTTTTGCCCTCCGTTGCCCCCAGCTTTGCTTCAACCTTGCTCCAGGGCACTTCAGCCATCTGGTTCTTCCTTGCGGTTGCTCCCGGGTTCTGTACTGTCAGTACCACTTTGTTCCCGGAAGAGGCGCATCCCGTCAGCAGGGCGGCAATCAGGAACGTTCCCATATATTTGATTTTCATTGTTGTCAACTGTTTTAAGCACACTTTTTACCTGCAGGTTTGTGCGGTGGGAGATAGATGTGTCAGGGCTGCTTGCCGATATATGCCAATATGCCTCCATCCACGTACAGGATATGGCCATTCACAAAGTTCGAAGCTTCTGAAGCGAGGAATACTGCGGGACCCGCGAGGTCCTCGGGTGTTCCCCAGCGGGCGGCCGGGGTCTTGGCGATGATGAATGAATCGAACGGGTGCCGTGATCCATCGGCCTGTTTTTCCCGTAGCGGAGCGGTTTGCGGCGTAGCAATATATCCCGGGCCGATCCCGTTACACTGGATGTTGTACGCTCCGTATTCGGAGCAGATGTTTTTTGTAAGCATTTTCAATCCTCCCTTTGCGGCGGCGTATGCAGAAACGGTTTCACGTCCCAGCTCGCTCATCATGGAGCAAACGTTGATGATCTTGCCGTGTCCCTTTTTGATCATGTGCGGGATGACTGCTTTTGAGACGATAAACGGCCCGTTCAGGTCAATGTCGATGACCCGGCGGAATTCGGCAGCCGGCATCTCGTGCATGGGGACACGCTTGATGATGCCCGCGTTATTTACCAGGATGTCGATCACCCCTATCTCCTCCGTTACCTGTGCAACGAATTTGTTTACCGCATCTTCGTCGGTCACGTCGCACACGTAACCGCCGGCTTCGATGCCCCTTTCCCTGTATGCTGCAAGTCCCCTGTCCACCAGCTCCCGGTTGATGTCATTAAAGACAATGGTCGCTCCTGCCTCCGCATAAGCCGTTGCCATTGCGAACCCGATACCGTAGGAAGCTCCTGTGACGAGCGCTATTTTTCCTTCCAACGAGAAATTAACCATTTGAATTTTTTATTTTAGTTCGACAATTTTTGAAAAATCCTGGTCGCCGTAGTCGAGGTTTTCTCCTGCCATGCCCCAGATAAAGGTGTAGTTACTGGTGGCGGCGGCAGAATGTATGGACCATTCGGGCGAGAGCACGGCCTGGTCGCCTTTCATCCATATGTGTCGGGTTTCATCCACCTCTCCCATAAAATGGCAAACGGCCTGACCGTCGGGAACCTCAAAATAGAAATAAGCCTCCATTCTGCGGGAATGGACATGCGCCGGCATGGTGTTCCATACGCTGCCCGGCGCGAGTTCTGTCATGCCCATTTGCAGCTGGCAGGTAGGCAGCACCTGATTCACTATCATCTTGTTGATGTTCCGGTGGTTGGAAGTTTCCAATGAGCCCATCCCGGCCACTATGGCATCTGCCTTTGTCACTTTCTTGTCGGGGTAGTTGCGGTGGGCATTGGCCGAGTTGAAATAGAACTTGGCCGGTTTTTCGGCATCGTCACTCTCAAAATAGACTTCACGGTCGCCCGCCCCAAGATAAAGAGCCTCCTTGTAATCGAGTTCGAATACGGTTTCCCCCACTTTTACCTTTCCCTTGCCCCCCACGTTAAAGATTCCCAGCTCACGGTTGCGAAGAAAGACGGGCTGTTTCAACGGATCTATTGCTTCCAGTCGCAGTGCCTCTTTCACCGGCATCGCCCCCCCAACTACCATGCGGTCGTACATGGAATAGACCATGTTCACTTCGTCGGCAGCGAATACTTTTTCAATTAAAAAATCCCTTCGCAGCCGTTGCGTGTCGTAAGATTTCGCATCTTCCGGATGCGCAGCATAGCGCAGTTCATAATTTGTTTTCATATACTTGATCGTTTGATGAATATTTGGCCTTAAAAAAAGGTGGCAGGACAAATTTACGATTTTTTTGATTTACTTCAAAATAATCCTGTTGAACTTGGAAATCCGTTTTTATGCTTATGTGATTTTAGATAGGTTTTTCCTTATAAGTCATTTTAGTCTTTCCAAAAAAATATACATATGTCTCCGGGTGTTAGCGTCCGTGCGCTCTTGCCTAACTTCAGCGGAATCGCCTGTCTGTTTAGCCGGTATAAATTCCTGTTGCCAGTAGCTTTGACTTCAATATTCTCATTGATGTCGTGATTTACCACAACCAAAAAGTTATCTTCCCCTTTCTCCAACAGTGATACCAATGCGCCGCGTCCCCCTGAAATATCAAGGGTCTTAAATACGCTTGGAAGTTGAGATTTATCCAATTCAACACATCCGTCGGGAATTTCTCCGGTATGTGCAATCCAATCAACCTTTGCCCTCAAGAATACAGGAGCTAAAGCCTGAAATTCCCGGTTCATCTCTTGCAGAAGATACCAAGTGGAAGTTTTTAAACCCTCGCTGGTCAAGGGGGGTTGTCCCCAAACCGCTGAATTGCCGGATGGTACATACGTGTAATACTGAAGTACCTGCGCCCCGTACGCAAGATTGCTATACATTTGAAGACGTAAATCATCCACTGTAGGGATGGGGTAGATGATACCATTAGGAAGGAACAGTTGCGTGGATAAGGCAAAGGCCCATAGATCTTTTCCTGTTCTTCTTGCTTCGCTACTTGTCCGTTCCAGGGTGTAATACCAGCCGGGAAAAAGCTTTCTCTGTTGAGTAACAGTATCAACGACTACAGGATATCGATCTACCGAAATCATGGGAATATCTATTTCCGCATATCTTTTTACAAAACGGGTATAAGGCGATGGTTCCTTACCGGTGCAGCCGATAAGTTCCGGCGCCCAATTAGAACCTCGGCAGTCTGCTCCTGCCAGATTGATGTAACCAAAATGTTCACTGTCTATTTTTCGTACGCGATCTACCCAGCGATTTAAAGAGTCCAGCCATTCATAGGTAGTGGGTTCGTCCTTAAAGAAATATCCTGCAAGAGCCGGGTGACTCTTTAATCGTCTCAGATCTTGGTCATTCAAAAAATCCAACCAGGAGGCACCCACCATCTGCTTTAAATTGGCTTCATCTGCCCTGTCGAGCGCTGTGAACAAATGCGGGATATTATCCGCAGCTGGTTTTGTTGATAAATCGTCGGCATAATTAATGGTAAAGCCTGCATCTGCCATATCCTTATACATATCAACAGTGCCTGAACAGTTAATGCCTCCCCATGCTAAAATGGGAATCTTATCCCCTGATTGATCCGACAATTGAATTTTTTTTGCCGGTATTTCCTTCTCCTCTGTTTTCTTTTCTACGTTTTTACCGTTGGAGGAGCTACCGTTAAAGAACGATAGGCTTAGTACGCAAATAATTATCCAAATTTTTTTCATCATGTATTTTTTTTAATTTCTGTCATTGCCAACGGCCTCCGGTATGAAGCATACTCTTCAGCACTTTTTGGCGGGAGTTTACAAAAAAATGTCAGAGGCATCCGGTATCTATTAAATTAAACAAATCTCCCAAATAATAATTGTAAATATCTCGAGGTAAACACTTTCTTTCTTTACACAAGGAAGCGGCCAAGCCGATAACCTCACCCATCATTCCTGTTGTTCGTTGAACACGGACTGTTCCTAAAGCGATGTGGGTGACGCTAATATTTCTACCTGCCATAAACAAGTTTGATATGTTTCTGGAATATAAGCACCGATAAGGAAAAGTGTAGATGTCCTTTTCTTTTGAGTTGTGTACTGCATAAGCAATAAACTCCGTTCCGGGAAATCTTTTCGAGTTCTCAGGATCTGGATAGTGCAAGTCGATACCCCAGTTTGTCGTTACAACAGCATCGGGGTACTCCACTTTATTTACAACATCTTCTTCGGTAAGTATATGGTCCCCCATTAAACGGAATGATTCTCTTTTTCCCGTTACAAACTGCAGTTCATTTAATTTATAAAATTTAAATTGTTCGTATTTTTTAGTTTTCAAAAATGCCCAATTGCTGTATATTGCCCGAATGTTCAAATCCCTGATTTCCTCTGCCTGATGTACTGTGTGATAATTATTAAATCCGCTTTCCCAATTCCAGCTTGAAGAAGTCAAAGGGAAGTGGTAATCGTCGGTAAACCCGAACATCCAGGGTTCAACAGGAAAATCAGTAGCTTCGCTTATTCGTATGGCATTCCATTGATTTGAAGACCCCATTACCAGGTTGTCATTCTCCGGGGGGGCTGAGGCCTCATGTGTGATGTTTTTGCTCTCTCTTCCATAACGATGATCGGCCCCGGACAAGATACCCAGTGTCGCATCACCTGTACAGTCTGCAAATAAATCCCCTTCTATGTAATTATCTTCCAATGTAGTTACATTTACCGCTCTTACGCCTTTTATTCTATTTTTGTCCATGACTACATCGTAGAGGTGCAGGTTGGGTAACAGGGTAATGTTTTTCTCGTTTAACACTACGTTTTTCCTGAGATCATCTTTGTATAATCCGGGAGGACCTCCCATGCCGGCTTCCTGATTATCGATTTCCCGTACAATCTTACCAATTGAAGGATATCTATTCACAAAAGTACTTCCCGTTGTCGAGACCCTTACTTCAGAACTACTGTTTCCTCCAAGAACCGGCCTGTTTTGAATAAGTGCCACTTTAGAACCCAAACGAGCTGCTTGAACGGCAGCACAGATACCGGCAACCCCTCCTCCTATTACCACGAAATCAAATTTTCCGTGTTCATTTAGCTTACCGGGGATGTTGGCATGTTTTCTTCTCAATCCGTCTATCTCTTTCAAATTATCAGGTAAGTCTATTTTATCTTTGGAGAAGCAGATAATATCGCAACGCCCCCCAAAACCTGTCAAGTCTTTTAGAGAAAGTTTGATCTTGTGTGCATTGATTTTGACAGTACCGCCATACACCCAATGCCAGAAAAATATTTCATCCGCCCCAAATACGGGACCGGTTACTTCATCGTTTATAAGGATGTTGAATTTTCCAGGGCCCGGACCCTGCCCCGGTGGTATCCAATCGCGTGTCCTAATCCAAAAATGATAATCTCCCGTTTCTTCGAAATCCACGGATGTAGTCGCATCTTTAACGGGTTTCCCTAGCCCGTGAGCCAGGAGAAACGGCGATCCCATTTGATCAATAAACTGTGTATCAGATGTCCATCCTCCTTTGTCTTGGAACAGTTCCGTTTCTATCCAAACAAGTGGTTGGGAAAGCATGAGGCTACTGGCAGTAAAAAAGGAGAGACACAACAGGATGATCTTGCCTTGGAAATAATATTTTGGTATGTTCATATGCTCAATCTTATCGGCTTTACCCGCAAAATTTTAGAAGTCTTTTGGTGGCCAATCCACTATTTGTTTATCCTTCAATAGAAGCTTGCGTAATTTATTGTAGGGAACTTCTTGCACGTTGATCTTTAAGTCAATTGCTAAACATGCTGCTGTTGCAGCAGAATGCCCTAATGCCATAAAAACAGGTTCCATTCTTATAGACCCGTAAGCTGCATGAGATGCAGAAGAACAAACTGGAACGATCAGGTTTATACATTCATTGCTTTTGGGGATAATTGCCCTGTAGCTGATTCCAAATGGTTTAGGTATGTGTACAAACATACCTCCTTCACTTGAGACAGAACCCTCGGGAGAAACAAACAGTTTGATGGCATGTGAATCCATATGGTAAGAACCTAACCCAATCGGATCAGCAATCAACTCCTTTCCAAGTGCAGTATGTTCGGTTATTACGTATTCACCAGTCATACGGCGTGCTTCCCGGATGTATAGCTGATAAGGCCAATGGTCATTATCTGTAAATTCATCTTTAGTTAATCCCCATTGGGCATAATATCTACGGGTTTCATCAGGAATACGCGGATGGTTCTGCAATGTCCAAATTAAACCTCTCTGCCATTCTTCGTGTTCTTTTTCAATTTGTGCTCTGGTTACATAATCCGCTTCAGGATAGTTCCAGTTCATTCCAACAAAATCAGTAGAGATATAACCGTTGTTATTTGTGTCAGTTTTGCCATTTGGCAAGAAATCTGATTTAAGAAAATCAAACTTCCCTGTTTGGCTGGATTTGAAAAAATCCCCATTCATCCCACCTACTTCTATGAATCGGAACAGTAATTCATACTGTTCTTCATCGTAATTTGCCGGTTTTTCAATGTCAATACGATTTTCAGGAATTTTTGTGAGACACATTCTGTAATTATACGCTTGTACCCCTTTGTCGCCTTCCCCTATCATTCCACCCCATTCGGGATATATGCGCGGTAATAATCCACTTTTGGGGTCACCCTTAACGCGATAAGGGTCTATCCCTTTGGGAAATCGTCCAGGAGGAGGCAGGGGGCGAATCCCATTGATTGTTTCGTTGTATAAATCGTTTGACTCACGTCCTACAACATAGGAGACTCCGGCTGCGGCCATCAGATCGCCTTCGTAAGTTGTGTCGAGAAATATTTTGGCTTGAAATGTGCGCCCCGATTCCATCGTAACGCTGACGATCTTTTTATTTTTCTTTTTTACGCCATCTTTTCGATCTAGCCGCTCATTTAAGACGACCACAACGTTAGTTTCTGCTAAGAATTGATTGAACAACCTTTCGGCTACCGAAGGTTCAACCACCCACATGGTTTGATCACCTATAGGCAAAGGGGCATGTTGTCCGCTTATTTTTCGCTTCTTCTCCCATTTCCATGCTGTATCGTCTTGATAGTATTTCCAAACCCTGTGGAAGTAATCGCGTGCAAGCCCCCCGATAGTTTGGGGATTTCCAACATCTACCCATCCAAGCCCTCCACTGGTCAGTCCGCCAAGATGCTTCCCCGGTTCTATCAGGACGACTGTTTTTCCCATCCGGGCAGCCTGAACAGCAGCAATAACACCGCTACTGGTCCCACCGTAAACGACGATGTCAAACTTATCTGTCTTTGAATCAATATGGTTAAAGGCATTAACCGATGGTTGTGCCGGGGTTGAGTAAAGGGTAAGAATAACGGTAAAAAGTAAAAAAACATCTTTCATAATTATCTGTGTTTTATTTTTTCGATCTTGTGCATACGTTTTTTTGAATGTGCCCTTTTCGAAAACAGGATCTGTACTGGATAAAAATTGACACTTTCATGCGACTCAAATATACTGTTCCAATTTCATATTCAGTTTGACTTTCTTACCTGCTGCAGGTTGAATGGTTATCCTTTTCTCTCCATATATAAGGGTACAGGGGTTGCCTAACCGTGAACAGATCACAGCCTCTTTGAGAAGACCGTTTTCCCATTCCAAATCAACCTCGAAGCCACCCCGGGCCAACAGACCCTTTATATGCCCTTTAACCCAAGCAGGAGGAAGAGCCGGTAGTAATTGCAGTACCCCGTTGTGACTTTGCAGTAGCATCTCTGCAATACCGGCAGTAGCCCCGAAGTTACCGTCGATTTGAAAAGGGGGATGGTTATCAAACAGATTGGGCAATGTGGATTTGGCATACAATGCCTGGAGGTTCTCATGTGCTTTTTCTCCATCTTTCAATCGTGCAAAAAAGTTGATGATCCATGCCCGGCTCCAGCCAGTATGCCCTCCTCCCTGTTGCAGTCGGGCATCGATTGATTTTCGAGATGCTTCCATCCATTTTTGATCTGCAGGGTCGGAAAATTCATCACCTGGATAGAGTCCGTATAGATGTGACATGTGACGGTGACCGGGTTCAGCTTCCGGCACCTCTTCCGACCATTCCAATATGCGTCCGTCAGAACCAATCTGTGTTGGAGTGAGACGCTCAACCATCATCCTCAACGTATCCGCAAAAACATGGTCAATATCTAATACTTCGGCGGCGTTGATGCAGTTGGTAAACAGTTCACGGATAATCTGGTGATCCATGGCGGGGCCCATGCATACGGAAGCCCGGTCGTTGTTGGAAGCGATGAATTTGTTTTCGGGAGATATGCTTGGTCCGGAGATCAACAACCCTGTTTGCGGATTTTCTACGAGAAAATCCACAAAGAAAAGGGCTGCATCTTTTAATACCGGGTATGCACTCTCTTTCAGAAATTGTGTGTCACCCGTGAAATCATAATGTTCCCAGAAATGATCTGCACACCACGCAGCTCCCAGTGGCCACATCCCATAACCGGTACTGCCGATTGGATCGGTGAATTTCCATACATCGGTGGTGTGATGGGCCACAAATCCACGGCAACCATATACTTTACGGGCGGTGATCGCACCCTGTTTACGCAGATCATCCACAAAGCGGAAAAAGGGTTCCTGTGTTTCTACCAGGTTGGTAACCAACGCTGGCCAATAGTTCATTTGAATATTTACATTGATGTGATAATCAGCATTCCAGGGAGGGGAGAGTGTGCCATCCCATATACCTTGCAGGTTTGCGGGTAATCCTCCGGGGCGCGATGAGCTGATGAGCAGGTATCTTCCAAACTGAAAATAAAGTTCAGTGAGGTGATTGTCCATCTCACCCTGTTTGATTCTTTCCAACCGTTCATTGGTAGGAAGGGCTAGTGTGTCGACTTGGTTGATGGCAAAATCAACCCGATTAAACAGCTGCCGGTAATCGTTGATATGTTTTTTCCGTAACTGTTTAAATGAGCGTGAAGTGACAGCCTTTATGTCTTCTTCAACTTTCAGTTTTTCGTTATCACCCAGGAAATCGGTGCGGGCAACAATGTGGATAAGCACCTCATCGGCATCCTTAACCGTAATTGAACTGTCTGTGGACAGCAAGTTCCCTCCGCAATTTATGACTTTCACCAATGATGAGAAATGGGTGCCTTGTCCATCGTATGCCGCAAAACCATCCATCTTTAACTGGTTTCCGGATACCGTAACCGTTTCGGCATCACCCGGTCGACCCATGTGTGTTGTGAAACTGACTTTACCCTTTTTGGAGGCGGCAATTTTGGCAACAATCACCTGGTCGGGCGAGGACGCAAAGAGTTCGCGGGTATAGACAATTCCGTTTGAGGTGAAACGTGTTGTTGTGATGGCTGTTCGCAGGTCCAGCTCCCTCTGGTAATCTGCAACTTCCCCGATACCTTCAAAATTGAAGTAGAGGTCACCCAGGGTCTGATAGGTATGTTTTCCGATATCCAGGCGTTTTCCCATGATTTTCTCCTGGGCCATCTTCTCACCGTCGGCAAAATTACTTTCAAACAACAACTGTCTCACTTTGTCCAGATATTCTCTGGATTCAGGATTGGCACGTTCAATAGGTCCTCCAGTCCATACTGACTCTTCGTTCAATTGGATGTGTTCATGTGCAACACCTCCAAAAACCATCGCTCCCAAACGACCATTACCCAAAGGCAATGCTTCTTCCCATCTGGCAGCGGGTTTGTCATACCATAATTTCAGATTCCTTCGCTCTTCAGGTGATTGTATTGTGCATGACACTAAAGTGCATGCAAACAACATCAGTGACCATATCTTCGTCATAATTTTAATTTTTTTTCCCCGGCAATGAATCTTAGTTCCTCCTATTTGCTGAAAAAAGTCAAATATGAATGTAAGTAAAACCATATTTGCCCAATAGCTTCTCGAGGGTGTGCTTTTCTTAAGGTAACAGCCCGGTATCTCTTCAAAACTTATAACCGTCTGACTACTACTTGCAAGGAGGTTCTCGAGCTAAAGCGCGTAATCGTTCGATTCTTTAAGTTACGGATAAAGATTTACCGGGCTGTTAATTTATTAAATGTATTTTGTAGAATTCAATTACTATTACATTACTACAGGTTTAATATTTCACATATACAGCAAATTCATACACTCTCGCTTGATTATTCAGGTAAGAAGGAATAAAAATTCTTACTTTGTCTGTGATGACCTCATCGGAAAACATACTTTCATAAATTTCCCCCAAATAATTTTCTACTTCCACTAAATCTACCCACTCTCCGTTTTTATTTATCTGAAAGGTAAAATTGGGGATTAAAAAATTATTGTACAGGTGTTTATGAAATTTGAATGAATATAGGCTGTACTCTTTTTCCAGGTCAATTTCAATCCAGTGTTCGAGTCCTGAAGCTGAACTGCTGATCCATCTTGAATCTGCCGAAACGATACCATCAACCGCCTTTGCGCCTGGGTAAGTGCTATTTACATCACTGCTGGTCTTAACCGGTTTGCCAAGAGCCACGTTTTGAAGTATGGTCAACGATACCGGTGCTGTGTAAAAAGTGTCAATAGCCACGGGTTCCGGCAGGAACATGGTTCGATAAGTTACTCCTTTTTCGACATTGACGCTGTCGAGTATTGTTTTTGAAGTCAACTGTTTCGTTGGAACTTTAATCACATTTTTGGTATCTCCCTTATAGTAGGTCAATTCAACTCCTATATCTCTGGAAGAGGAGGGTTCACCCCATTCCACGCTTACTTCCTGGAGGTCGGGATTATAGCCGACGCTCTTTACATATCGATCGCTCATAAGCAAGGAAAACTGTTCTCCATATACGTTTCCTAAGCTTTCAAAAACTATCGACTCTAATTCACTTCCATCATTGGAAATCAACTGAAACGTGTAACTACCCTCGGGTATGCTATTGGCTTCATCGCCAATAATTACATCAATAGAGTCAGTCGGTTGATGAGCGGGAATTGGCGTACTGAATGAATTCGCCATTTGATTCCAATAAATGTTCAACTCTTTCGCCCGGTTATCGGTTATCCAATAGCGAAGGAGAAACCTGTTTTTACCGGGAAGTATCTTTGCAGAGTCAACCCGACCGAGGTAAATGATCTCCCCATCTTCCAGATAAAAGTCGTGTTTGTCATTCATTTTTGAACAACTAAAAACCACCGACAAAGATAAAAGCATTAACGCTATCTGTATTTTATGTTTCATAAGTTTATTTTTACACGTTAATAATTAATTTACTTGTCCCCAGAATGTTAACTCAGCCATGAATGAACTGTTGGAATCCGTCCAAGATCGAACAGTCCGGAATCGGATGTAGCGGACATCAGGGACTTCAAGCGGAAATTCAAATTCCTCCCCGGCGTGTGCTAGGGCAAGGTCTTCAGTTGTTAAATTGGCAAACGCTGTCGGGTCAGGTCCCGATGGTTTTACGGATGTGGCAGAGAGCAATAACTCCCATCCATCCCACGAACAAGCATCTCCATTGGCAACAGCGGGGTCGTTCGTTCCCCATATTTCAATCTCTTTGGGATGGTGCAGATTAAAATACCAGTTGTTTCTTCCCCAGAATTTAAACCTTGACAACTTGGCTGATACTCCAAAATCGATAGTGAAAAATGTCCTTACAGCAGATGTTGTATTTAGGTAATACACTTCTGGCGCATCAATAACAGTTACGCCATTCCAAAGGACCGGCATGGCTTTTCCATACTGTGATACTGTAAACGAAGGACATAAAGTCATTCCTCTCCACAACGATTTGTCAAGTTCCGACTCTTCCCAGGGGGTTAGCTTCAAAACAAGCGTGTCCGTATAATTATTAAAGATATCCCGGATATATATGCCAAATTCTGTCTCTTCACTCTCCATACCACGTACTGCCACATCTCCCAAGTCAACCGATGTGTAAAAATTTTCCAACGGCACGAAAGAGTTTTCCTCATCCTTGTATAAAACCCCGACCATAACCTCCTCATTGGTTGTATTTTCCCAATTAAGCTTTATTCCGCCGAAACTGGCTATAACCGAGAGACTCTCATAAATATCAAAGATTGAAGAATCGAAAGGCTCTATTTCGACTGTGACGGGGTCTGATTCATTTTGACTTCTGTCAACTGTAACCAATTGAACGTTCGTTTTCGTTGATCGGGCAAATCCTCTTATTGTCAGTTCATTAACGAAAGCAGACGCCAATGTCTCTTTTTGCTCACCGTTTGGAAGCTTATAGATAGCTTTCACGTATAACAAATCCTTGTCTTGCGGCAGATCATATTTTATGGTAGCTCCTCCCTTTGTATTTGTAACAAGGGGATTTGCAATTTTCTGGGGAGGAGTACTGTCAACGGGATATTGCCCAATTACTTCTTCCTTACACGATGTAAGGAGGATGGAACAAACCAGCATTAAGAAAAGTATTGGCATATAAAAGCTCAAAACCTGTTTCTTTCTTTCAGAAGAAGTTCTTTTGATGAATGAAACCTTTTTTGTTGTTTTTATTTTCATTTTTGTCATTTTTTAAAGTGTATTGAAAATTATTTCCAATATGGATTCTGAACCAAATTTGTATTAACCCTAAGGTTGTATTGGCGTATTGGGAAAAGATAATCTTTCGTGGAAAATTCAGGTGTGTAAAGTACACGAATTGTATTGAATTCTTCAGGAGTTCGTCCGTCCGGATTTAACCCTCGTATAGGTTGATTTAACCAGAGATGGGCCGTTTTCCACCTGCGGATATCCCAAAACCGTTTCCCTTCGAAAGCCAGTTCAATCATCCGTTCTTTTTGGATTATCTCCCTCATCCCCTCTTTGGTGGATGGTTTTGAAGGATACCTGGAAGAAGCCTGCCAGCTTCCAACAACACCTTCCAGTCCTGCCCTTTCACGAACAAGATCAACGTATTGAAATACTTCTTGTGAAGGGGTCTCCAGTGATTCATTGAGGGCTTCAGCATATAGCAGGTACAAATCTGCCAGACGAATAATTGGGAACGTCGAGCGTACGATTACGTTGGAAGAAGAGGAGGTACTCACACTTTCAAAATGACTTGTTTTTCTTACCCAAAATCCCGAAAGGGAGTACCTTAAGTTGGATACTTTCCCTTGAGGTTCTCCTTTTTTTGTTTTAATGATCCACGGTTGATCATTTGCCGCACCGTCTCCAACATCCTTAAAGCGTCCGTTTCCAAACCAGGTTGCACCGTCGAAAGCAAAGGTAGCATAGTAACGTGTTTCTCTTCCAATGTTTAGCTTTGCCGTTTGATAACCGGGTTGGATGTAGTATTTATGATCTAGAGGTGCTGGTTCCGTGGAAAATCTGTTGGCATAATCAAACTGTTTATCTTCGTCTATCGGGACTCCGTTTTTCGTATAGAAGAGCTCTGCCATTCTTAATGTAGGGCACATGTATGGATCTGTTGGCATCCATTGATGTTGTTCTATAAAGAACATTGGAGTAGTCGCTCTCTGGTATGCATTCATGGATAGCTTGGCCTCTGTCCAGATGATTTCTTTATTCCATCGGTCGGTAACCACATGTCGAAGAGACATCAACAGTTTTGTGGAGTCGGAAACATTTGTCTGTTTTGTAAATTCATACAGGTCATGACCTGCCAGCAGAGATGTATCGATTGCATTTTTACAAGCAACGGCCGCTTTTTCCCACTTTTCCCGGCTATATTCCTGAGAAAATAACGGGATTCCCCTGTTGTCGGTAAAAGATTTGTAGTCGGGATTTCCATTGAACAAAGGGCTCGCGGCCATCACCAGAATTTCAGCTTTCAATGCCAACGCAATAGGTTGTGTTATCCTTCCCAGTTCAGAACTTATGTTGAGGATTTGCAGCGGTAGATCCGGAACAGCCTCATTCAACAAACCGACTATGTAATCTATTCCCTCGTCGAAAGGATCTCTGTAAACTCGTACCTCTTCAATGCCTGCGGAGATTGGAAGATTTTCTTTTACAATGGGAACAGGGCCATACATCCGCATTAAATAATAATGATAGTAAGCTTTCAGGGTTTTAACCTCTGCAATCCATCTTCTTGACTCCTCTTCACTCAGGTCGTTACCCACTTTATGAATATTTTCCAAAAAAACATTGCAGTCACGTATTGCACGGTAACAGGCTCTTCCACCGTTAAGACCATCCCAGAAGTTAAACAACGGATCATTGGAATTCAATTCACCCTTTTTTATTTTTAATCCGGCATAGCTTTGATTTTGTCCGTTATAGTATTGATCTTCTATTGCCCACCATTCATCGCTTCCCAGTATAGCCGGGTCTCCACTCGGAGCAGATAGTTCAGGAAAATATGTATAGCAGGTAGCTAAATACCTTTCTGCGCTGGTCCTGTCAAGAAATGCATGATCTATTGTCGGCACATTATCCGGTACCACATCTAAATAATCTTCACATGCGAAAGAAAATATAAAAAGATATGCTATTGAAATAAGTTTAAATTTTTTCATTGTATTTTTTTATTAAAATGAAACTTGAAATCCAAAGTTTAATATTTTCTGAATGGGATAACCCAATCCATTTCCTGCCATCTCTGGATCCCAAAGTTTAAATTTGCTAAAAGTCAATAAATTTGTGCCGGAGAAATAAAGGCGAAGATTCGTAACCCCAGCCTGTGCTGTCAATGTCTTGGGGAGCGTGTATCCAAATTCGAGCGATTTCAGCCTCAAGAAAGAACCATCCCGCATAAACCAGGTACTGGTTTGGGTGTTATTTTGGATGTGCCTATCTGATAATCGGGGCCATAAAGCATAAATATCGGGATTGTTTTCTGAAAAATGATTGTCGGCATATACCTTTAATAGCGCATTTTTTGAAATAACGGCCGAATTGTCGTCTGTGTCGATAAAAGGTGATGTGGCGTAAGCATTTATCCAAAAAGATTCCCTTGCCAATCCCTGAAAGAAGCATGACAAGTCAAAATTTTTGTATCCGGTGGAGATTCCAAAACCATAAATTATTTCCGGGTGTGTAGGATAACCGATGGGGACCCTGTCTAACGAATTAATTTGTCCGTCTTCGTTGATGTCCCTGTACTTGATATCTCCTCCCATATATTCCCCAAAGGTCTGAACGGGTGAGTTCGCCACTTCATAATTATCCACGAATAACCGCTCGGCAACGTAGCCCCATGTCTGTGAAAGAGGTTCTCCGATTCTGGAAAGCCACGGTGTAAGCGTATTGTCTACCTCTTCATATACTTCATATTTTGATGTTGCATAGGTAAAATTGGCCCTTCCGGTAATCCAGAAATCTTTATTGATGAAATGCTGATAATCTGCGGACAAGTCAATCCCTTTTCCTTTTGCTTCTCCCACATTTGTTTGTGGAGTGGTCTGCAGTCCCATCGTTGTGGGAATATCTGCCCGACTCATTAAAATATTTGACCGGTGTTCAGTATAAAAATCTGCTTGTATATCCAAAGCTTTAAACAGTCCGATTTCAATACCCGTATTCAATTTTTTTGAAATCTCCCAGGTAATTCTATCGTTGGCATAGCGGGAAGTTCCCACTCCGTTTACCGTATAATCATAGTTCTCACCCCAGGTGAAACTTCTTCCGGTGTTATTCAGGTTTACTTCGGATAGATAGAAGAAACGGTCTTGCAATTGTCCAATCGCATCGTTTCCTGCAAGCCCGTAGGTGGCCTTTAATTTGAGGTTATGGATAATTTTATTGATGTTGTTTCCCCAGAACTTTTCATTGGATACTATCCATGCTGTACCAACGGAGGGAAAGAATCCGAAGCGTTGGTTCTTGGCAAACCGCTCCGAACCGTTATACCCAAAATTGAATTCGGTAAAATAACGGCTGTCATAGGAGTAGGTAAATCTCCCGGATACGCCCAAGTTTCTGGACGGAAGTGAAAGTACCAATGTTGAGTCCGCTCTGAAAACCCTTTTTTTCAAATTGCTGAAAAAAACGATTTCGCCGGACAGTTTTGATTGTTCTTGTTGAAAATAAATTTGTTTGCAATA
>JALHIE010000253.1 GCA_022840285.1 Porphyromonadaceae bacterium | reverse complement strand
TCCTGTCCCGGCACCTTGGCCGGGATTAAGCGATTAACCTACTGTACTTCGGTTACGCAGCAAGAGCGTAATTGTTATTATTGCCAGTTATAGCTTTGAAGATTGATATTAAAGTGCAAACCAACAACGCACTGCATGCTTACAAACCACTTCTGCCCGCTGTCAAAACCGGTCAAGCCCATAATTGAATCGTGTAATTCGACACAAAGTTAATGAATTGGTTTAAAACGAACAAATTTTTCTTTTCAGTGTATAATGCCCCGCAAATACGCATGTACTTATCAACAGCAAACATCCAACCTCAGTGAACGGTTTAGCGATTTTTATAACACCTGTATAAGTTCAAGCATGCAAGGGAAAGAGGAGTTGCCAGAATTAAAATCTATATTTTTGTAAAAAATTACCAGATCGAATGAACAAAATTATAGCGAAGGAGAATTTTTCCGACAAAGTTGTCAAGTTTGAGATTGAAGCCCCGTTGATTGCCAGAAGCCGTAAAGCCGGTCACTTTGTGATGGTCAGGGTAGGCAAGAAAGGGGAAAGGGTGCCTTACACCATCGCCTCGTCAGACCCCGTGAATGGCACCATAACCCTGGTGATTCAGCGGGTTGGAAAATCTTCAGAAAAAGTTTGCCAACTGGAGCCGGGAGACTATATTACGGATTTGGTCGGCCCGTTGGGAAAGGCCACCCACATCGAAAATTTCGGTACGGTCCTTTGTGCCGGAGGAGGCGTGGGTGTTGCTCCCATGCTTCCGATAATTGAAGCCATGAAAAATGCGGGCAACCGGGTAATTACCGTCCTTGCCGCCAGAAACAAAGACCTGATCATCCTGGAAGATCAGGTACGAAAATTTTCAGACGAAGTGATCGTTATGACCGACGACGGCTCATACGGACAAGCAGGTAATTCTGCGCGAACCGGTTGACCTGTGCGTTACTATCGGCCCGGCAATCATGATGAAGTTCGTATCGGAGCTGACGAAAAAATACAGTGTGCCTACCGTTGCCTCGCTCAACACGATTATGGTGGACGGTACCGGGATGTGCGGTGCCTGCCGGGTGACGGTGGGTGGGGTCACCAAGTTCGTCTGCGTGGACGGGCCGGAGTTCGATGCCCATCAGGTAGATTTCGATGAGATGCTGATGCGGCTGAAAGCGTATAATTGATCAGGATAAAGTACAAGTAACATAGAGCAAAGAACAGAAAATAGATGCCTACACAAGAATATCTGCAAGCAGAAAGAGCACAGTTGTGGCGCGAAGAGTTGCGCAAAACGCTAAAAAACAAGGAGAGAACCAACCTCGTTCGC
>JALHIE010000013.1 GCA_022840285.1 Porphyromonadaceae bacterium | reverse complement strand
CTTCTTCCGGAATGCAGTCGCATAAAACTCTTCCTGCATTGTCCGGTGAAAACGTTCACAGATACCGTTTGTTTGAGGACTTCTTGCCTTGGTCTTCGTATGATCGATATCCTCGATCGCCAGGTAGAGTTGATACTCGTGATGCTCTCTTGCACCGCAATATTCGGTTCCCCTGTCAGTGAGCACTCGCATCAATGGAATCCCGTACTGGTCGTAAAGAGGGATTACCCGGTCATTTAGCATATCAGCAGCAACAAGAGCCACCTTCCGATCATAAAGCTTAACAGTGGCCACCTTCGTGTATGTATCAATAAATGTCTGCTGATAAATACGTCCCACGCCCTTGATGTTCCCCACGTAATACGTATCCTGGGCTCCAAGATAACCGGGATGATACGTTTCGATTTCACCTCTGGCCACCTTTTCCTCTTTAGCCTTTTCCAAAGCCACAACCTGAGCTTCAGTGAGTACGATTCCTTCCTGGGCAACCTTTGCTTCCAGCGCTTTCAATCGCTTGCGGAATGTTTCAAGATCATTTCTCAACCAAATGCTTCGAACACCTGATGGTGATACAAAAACACCCTCCTTTTTCAGCTCATTGCAAACACGGACCTGACCAAAAGCGGGATTTTCTGTTGCAAATGATACTACCCGATCTTCAATCTCCTGTTCAATACGATTTTTGATGATGGGCTTTCGTCTGCTGATCTCCTGTAGAGCTAATTCGCCACCAGGTATCCCGGCTGTATCCTAAATACTTGCATGCCTGAGAGACATTACCTAATTCTTCTGCTAATTTGAGCAGTCCTAACTTGTTTTTGATTAACTTCGTTTCTGAATTCATTTCTGACAGTTTTTAAGGGTTGAACTTTCTTTGTTTATGCAATTACAAATTTAAGTTTTTGCCCTTAACTGTCAGATTAAATCTAAACTAATTCAGTTTACGTCACAAGGATATTTCCCATCCGGGCTCATAAGTCCTACTCCAAAACTGTTGTGCTGCAGGATTATTTATAATATGCCCATTGGAGGGATCAAGTTCCAACCTGTATCCTGAGAGCCATGCGATATTTCCAAGTTGAACAAGAAGTGTACTCTTATGCAGTTCTTCAATATCGGCATTTGGTTTTCTGTTGTTTTTTATTGCATCCAGGAAGTCAGTAATATGGGCAACATCTAAATTTACATTCGGACTTGAAGTATCTCTTCCATCTATAATATCGTCAGTTGTAATTTTCTTTACAAGCTTATTCTTTAGATCATATACTTTGTAACTGTTATCACCTGTTTCAAATGCCCCATTTTCACCATAGAAAATAACTCCTCTACCCCTACCTTCTGAATCTCGTGAATTACAACTTCGACCTTCCCAGGTAACAAGACAATCATCACCAAATTTTATATCTATTATCTGTGTATCCGGAGTCTCCCAATCATCTTTAAAACGATAACGTCCACCTTCTGAACTTACATGTGTGGGATAATCAACATTTAACCCCCAACGAATCACATCAATTTCATGAGTCCCATTATTCAAAGCTTCACCTGTTCCCCAGTGCCAGAACCAGTGCCAGTTGTAATGAATAAGGTTATCCCGGTACGCTTTCCGAGGGGCTGGGCCTTGCCAAAGATCAAAATCAAGAGTTGGGGGAACAGGTACTTCCTTACCTAATCCAATAGATCCACGATTATTGGTATACCATGCCTTTGCAAAATATACTTTCCCTATGATCCCATTATGCAATTCCTTAATCCCCTGCATTAGTACCGGCCATGAACGACGTTGCGCTCCTACCTGAACAATCATGTTATATTTTCTTGCAGCCTGAATCATTAGTTCTCCTTCGTTAGGATTATGACTGCAAGGTTTTTCGACATACACGTGTTTCCCGGCTTGACATGCCATAACGGTTGCGGGAGCGTGCCAATGATCGGGTGCGCAAATAAGTAAACCATCCAAATCTTTCTTTTCCAGTAATCTACGAATATCTCTTTCTGCCTGAGCCTTGCCTCCTGCCTTTTCAACAGCACCCAAGCCTTTTGCCAACGCTTTTTCTTCCACATCACAAACATAGCGCATCACGACATTCTTTTGTTTCGCAAAGTTCTGGGCCAAACCTGCACCGCGTCCATTGGTGCCCATGACGGCCATATTAATTCTTTCATTGGAGCCTATAATGTTTTTGTAACTTTTGGCGCTGAAAGTGCCTGTACTCCCCAAAGCAAGGCCAATACTGCTTACTGTTGCTTTTTTAATAAAATCCCTCCTTGTTGTTTTTGTTTCCATACTTTGATTCATTTTAGTGTTCTTATTTTTACATTTCTGAAAGAAACTTCATCGCCATGGTCTTGTAACAAAATATATCCCTCTTTTACATCTCCGAATGAAGGAACGGCATTGTTGTATTTGCTTAATATCAAAGCATTTTTATAAACACTGCTCTTTCTATCAAAGGTCAGGACTTTTTTCCCATTCAGATAGTGAGTAACTTTTGTCCCTTTGGCAACTATCCTTGCAGTATTCCACTCTCCCACAGGATTCATTCTCTTTTTGGATGAAACAGGAAGCATGTCGTATAGGGTGGCTGTCTTTCGATTGCCGTTTCTACCCAGTTTTCCGTCGGGATGAACCTCATCATCAAGCAATTGATATTCCAGGCCAAGCCATCCGCCTTTCTCGTATCGGGTGAATAAATATTTTATTCCGCTATTGCTGCCTTCAGTTAATTTGAAATCCACCTTAAAGTCAAAATCAGTATACTCTTCTGCGGTTATAATATCTCCGCCTCTTTTGC
This sequence comes from Porphyromonadaceae bacterium, assembly GCA_022840285.1. Classification (GTDB taxonomy): domain Bacteria; phylum Bacteroidota; class Bacteroidia; order Bacteroidales; family Dysgonomonadaceae; genus Petrimonas. The sequence continues at coordinate 26,132 of JALHIE010000013.1, read as the reverse complement.
CGTCCTGTGGCATCACTATAAGTACGCCATCATTCACATACCAACCTATTGATGGAGGCTTATTCTTACCGACAGAAGTCCACCCTTCAAGATTTTCTCCGTTAAATAGTAGCGTCCATCCTTGTTTCTTTTCTCTCTGAGTTAATGTGTTAGGCAATTGCTGCGAGAAGGCCGAAACCATAAAAATAAAAAATAAAAATAAAAATGAATTGCGTTTCATTATATCTATTCATTAATAGTTACTTATACTCAGTTTGATTTATAACACAAATTAAATGATTTAACGCCTACGTTACTGTTTCTAGCTATATCATATTTTGTGAGTTCTACTTTAACATATCTGTAATTACACTCAGGAAGATCGTAAACAGGCGTTTGCCTTCCATGATGTGTTGGCCCATATGTTGGATTGTAATTTAACGGGGGTCTATTATCCGGGAATAGCACTCCATTTTCATCAGCTCCAAAGTTAACGTCCTTTATTAATGTCCATTCAGATGCGTCAGGATCATCAGTGCCACTAACAGGATTTGTAAACTGATTAAGTCCGAGGTACTCATTACACCCGTATAATTTCACACCCCACCACATCAATCCCTGCCCATCTCCACTTGGGGTTCTATGAATCCAGTAAAAGGAATTAAAAGTAGTTGTAAAACCCATATCAAGAACAAAATATACGGTTCGCCCACCTCCTGCTCTGTTATCGGATCCTCCCGAACTTTTACTTGGCTTTGCCAGAGACAGTTTTGAATTGATATTTAAATCAGAACCATCATAAAGAGCATCTTGAAAAGATCTACCATTCTGTGGATTACCATCGGATGCCGGTTGTACCGATGTATATACATTTGTCCAAAATGTTCTATCAATATCTATCATTCCATCAACAAACGGCAAGGAGATATACGATCTTTCGTCCGTAGACACTTCGGCAATTGATCCGGGTGGTTGATATATGGAATGAATGGTAATTGGCTCACCTGATTTAGCACCTGGTAAGACAGAAATCACATCCGATCTGCTGGCAATAACCTGTGCCTGTACAGGATTTTCGGGATTTTCATAGTTGGTGTACTTAACAATTGAATAAATCTGGGTTGGATCTGATTCTACTTGCCAAAAGACTGTAGGACCTTGTGTCCAGCCAACAGTTGCAACTTTTCGACCTTTATCCCTACACCACTCTCGATAAGTTTCTTCATTTAATGTAGTGGTCTTATAAGTACGCTTAAAGTTAATGGTATCAATAATCTGAACTTCACCTCTAAAAGGAACAACATGCATATATACATCAACTGAATAATTTGATTCACCTTTTAGATTTTGCATATGAAAGTTTAATTCATCATCTGCATGCAATGAACCCTTTCTTAGGACATTGTCCTGATCAAAATATTCGAAATCCATACCGGCATATCTCATTAATGGATTGGAGATTTCAATCCAACTCAGGGTTGCTGAAAATGGGGAAGGAGAGATTCTTGGCACAGGAATTTCATCATAAACTTCCAGTTCACTGTCAGTAAACGGTACTTCTGCTGCTTCTTGTGGGACAGACTTGTTTCCAAATTCATCCTCAGTATATGCCTTGAAATGGTACAATTTACCTTCATCTAGCCCATCAATGCTTACTCTTGAGAGAAGCTTATTCCAAACGCGAGGCTCATCTTCACCTGCAACTTCCACTACAGTTTTAACCGCCTTGCCCAATCTGATTTCATCAGGAGCTAACGGTGTTTTTTTCCTGATTAATATATCATCAACTAATTCAAAATTAGCTTTGAATAAGTCAAGCTCAACCCTATTGTAACCTAAAGAAACTACAATTGTATCAAACCTGCCGGGATAAACTGTTTCCGAGCTTGCAAATTTATCGATGTGCTCAAACCCGGATTCACAGGAGACTATAGATATCGCTATAGATATAAATATAAAAATATATTTTTTCATGAAATTCCATGTTTTAAAGTATGTTCTATTTAATAATCACATCTTTATCGTCAATACTTCCTTTGGGCATTCCGAAAAGTGTAATTTCAGACAAACAATTAGATCTTGTACCTGCATAAGGAATATTATTCACAGATTCTATTCCTGAAAGAGCTTCGTAGCGAAACCAGCGTACAGGTTTAGTGTATCCGGGTGTTTGTGGAAACATGTAGGCTTCATCTCCTTTTACTCCCAACGGAACATACTCAATAGGCGCCAATCCGACGGGAATGGGTACATAATGTTCAGAAATTCGCACCCAGGTACCACTGATCTCTTCGCCATAAATATTCCAGGCCCTATCACCCTGTTCATCTTCATCTAAAACCCATAATGCAAAGTTTCCTACATTTTCTCCCTGATAAAGGGTCCCTCTGGGGTTACCAATGGTATAATCCCAACGCTGATGAGTAACAACCCTGCTAATATGCCAATAATCGCCCAAATCGATAATCAAATTCCATATATTCCCCATTTGAACACCGGGAATACCGGTACGGCCCATAAAATTGGTATGCATATAATTATTCGTTTGTGAAGTTGTACCCTCCTTGAAGTCGATTAAATCGTCTATAACGCGTTCTAATCTACCGTTTGCACCGTCACCAAAACACATGGGCACCCAATCAATGGAGTCATTTGTTTTAGGTAACACCCATATTGGATTGCCGTTCGCATCTCTTTTAGGGATTTTTGAATCTTTCAACAACTGAATGTTATTTTCTACAATTTCATCGGTAGTATTTCCATAAATATCTTCAACACGAATGCTCACATTAACTTCTTCAGTGGAAGATAAATCAGGTATAACCTGATGAACCGAATCGGCGTTGGAGGAATAAACCAATCCTAATTCTTTGCGTTCACCGTTCATCATAAAGTCAAGGTCAACAAAAACATTTACTGTTTGTGCCTGAGGATTTTTCCAATCAACAATTAAAGCGCCAAAGCCCGGATTTATCACGATAGATTCTTTCACATACCAAATACCTGAAATTTCGGGTGTTACCTTAACGGGTACCAAGGCAGACTTTATACCCCCTCTGGTTTCTGCCCAAATATTAAAAGAATACTCTTTTCTCTCTCCTAATCCCCATACATCTAAAGAGTCTTTAAAGTAAGAAGAAGAAAATTTAAATGTTTTTCCGTTGAACGCGACAATTTCTGCTACGATCTGCAATAATTGTTCATCTTTTGGCAAATCATAGTAAATCCGTGCCCCACCGGCCAATGGTTTAATATTAGTAACTACCGGAACACCCGGGATAGTGTCGTCATCTGCGCTTATTTGAAATCTACCTTCTTCCAGGCAGGCGCACAACCCTAACAATGAAAGAAAAGTTATCAATAAATATCTAAAATTCTTCATATTGCATGTTTTTATCAATAATCAACAATTACTAACTTTTATCTCCATCCGGGATTCTGAATCAATCCTCCCTGAGTATTCAATTCCCCTACGCTAATAGGCCATAAACAATGGGTAATGGTAAAATTGCGTATCTGTTTTAATTCGGGGCCACTGCCTGTTTGAGCTCCGATATCAGCAGCATTATTGTTCCAGCCGTAAACAGGCTTCGAAAATTCTTTTGGTGCTCTTTTATGGCGAAGCATATCATAAAATCTGCTTCCCTCAAAAGCCAATTCAATTCCTCTTTCCTGGAGTATAATGTCACGTAATCCTTGCTGTGTTAAGTGTTTACCCGCATTCCGAGCTTTACCGTCTGCCCCCCACGCTTCTTCCACACCTGGGATACCGGCCCTTGCACGCACCTCATCAAGCGTATCAAACGCCTCCTGTGTAGGCCCATAAAGTTCGTTGAGTGCTTCCGCTTTCATTAACAAAAGATCAGCATAACGAATAATGGGAAATGGGCTACGTTGAATACGTGTCCAATTGCCGGAATAAGATTCCGGATGCACAAATTTTTGAATACCAATACAAGTTTCCAGATAGTCATCAGTTTTTCTCCATGTCTCTCTGCCGCCGAAAGGATAGAGTACTTTACCGGTATCTCCTCTCGGGATAGGTGTAGCCTCATCGGTGCTATAGTAGGGATTAAACGGAATAAGGAAATAATGTCCACGCCAGTAACCTCCATTAATACCCAGATTGGCATAAAATCGAGGCTCCCGATTCATAAACAAATAAATAGTTTCCATGTCGGACTGTAAATAACCTGCCCAGGGAGCGTATGCCGGGTCGTCTGCCTCAGGGACATCATACTGAAAGTATTTAAAATCTAAATTAAAATCAGTATCTTCGTTCAGAGGTAACCCATTTTGGGTATAGTATCTTTCGGCCATTGCATACGTTGCACCAAGATGTTGATTTGCAAAATTTTCAACATCGTCATTATTACCGGAATAACCTGTAAATGCCCCCATTACAGTTTGCATAACACTCCAGAAACGTATCTGAGTTCTTCCGTAAATTGCATTCCTGCCGGTATTCCAGCCACCATCGCCATTACTTGATTTTAGATTGGAATAGCCCCAAAGCAATTCTCTGTTCCATGGGGTAGTTATTACTAATCTCAAATCGTAAAGAGTATGCATTCTTTCATTGTTAATTTCAAAAGCATCTCTATCGAAAAGATATGGTTCACCTTCAAATCTAAATAAACCCTTATTGAATTCAGCGCTTGTAGCTAACGCATCGTTACATGCGTCTATTACATCTTTCCATTTATTAATATCGTACTCTTGCGGAAAAAATGGTTCACCGTCACTATCTAAAAAATTGGAATAATAATCGCTATTCCCATTATAAAAAGGGCTGGCGTAAAAAAGAAGTACACGTGCCTTAATAGCTTTAGCACCGATCTTATCTATTTGACCGGCATCTTCTGTAAGCGCTTGATCCTTAAGATATGGTATGGCTTCATCCATGGTGTTGACAACATAATCAAAACAGTCTTCTAATTTTGAGCGGTTTTGATATAATTCTTCCGGGGGAGCTTCAAGTGATAGGCTCTCATCGCGTATCACGATCGGACCATATTGCTGTATGAGCAAGAAATGATAATAGGCTTTTAAAAACTTAGCTTGTGCTTTCCAGTCTTGCCTTTCCGCTTCATCCATATTCGATGGTAAATGAATATGATCAATAAAGATATTGCATTGCCTGATACCTTCGTATAATTTATTTCCTCCCCGTGTACCTGACCAGTAACCTAATATTGGACTCTCTTCGTTTTGAAGGCCCCTCATAATTCTAATAGGGAGATATTTATTGTCGTTCGAATCCCAATCCTTCCTACCCATATATTCATCACCCAACAACCATGGAGATAGATCCGCATCTGTAATGTTTGGCAAATAACTGTATATCTTGGCTAAGCCGTCCCATGCGCTTTCACGGGTTGCATAAAGACTTTCCAATGTTTCGGCTTCATCTGGGACAACATCTAAATAATCTTTGCAGGATGGTATCGCAAAAACCATTAGAAACAATAATATAAATATTCTTTTCATTCTGTTTTTTTATTAAAAGTGATTTTTTAAAAAGTTAGCTGGATTCCAAAATTGTATTTTCTAGTGAGTGGATAGCCCATTCCATTGCTACCCTGTTCAGGATCCCACAACTTAAACTGACTCAGCAAAAAGAAATTCTCGCCAATAAAATAAAGTCTCAGATTTTCAACTCCAATATTTTTCAATGATGAAATACTATAGCCCGTTTCAAGTGTTTTTAATCTTAGAAATGAATTGTTACGAAGCCACCATGATGACTGTTGTGTATTATTTGAAACGTCTGTGACAGACAATCTCGGCCAAAAGGCGTGCACATTAGGATTAGTTTCGCTCCAATAATCACGGGCAACTATTTCTAAGGCATTTCTACGGTTGACAAACGGTGCAATCCCATTACCCGACGAACTCGAATCTATAAAGAAAGAAACTTTAGCATTTCCTTGAAAAAAGAATGATAAATCGAACTTCTTGTATCCTGTGGACAGTCCAAAACCATACTGAATCTTGGGCGAAGTAGGCCATCCCATTGGAACCCGGTCTTCTGAATTAATAACCCCATCGCCATTGATATCTTTATATTTAATATCACCCGGTAAATAATTACCATCAAATTGTTTGGGTGAACTTTCAATCTCTAACTGGTCTACAAATAGCCGTTCGGCTACCAATCCCCATCTTTGTGTAGTAGAGTAACCGATCTGACTACGATAAGAATCCCTGTAATTCGGTTCATCTCTTAGAAGTATTTTATTATCAGCATAGGTAAAAGTACCGCGACCAGTAACCCAAAAGTCTTTATGAAAACTGTGCTCAATATCCACAGAAAGGTCAATACCACTTGAACGTATTTTGCCGGAATTAGATTTTATTGCTACCTCCAAGCCGGCACTGTGCGGATAATTATTACGAACTTCATAAATATTATCACGTTCGTCTACGAAATAATCAGCTTGAATTCTTATGCCTTGATTTCTTAATAATCCTAATTCTATTCCATAGTTAAATTTTGTAGACACCTCCCATGAGATATCAGCATTGGCATAATTCGAAATACTGTAACCTGAGTGTGAGTTCAGAAAATCGGTGCCAAAAGTGTAGGAGCCACCTCCTCGATTATACGATGAAAGATAGAAAAAGCGTCCACCACGTCCATCCAGCAAGTCATTCCCAACTCTACCCCACGAATATCTCAGCTTCATGTTACTAATTATTCTATCGCTTATCTTCCAGTACGGTTCATTGGATACTAACCATCCAATGCCAAATGAAGGGAAAAAGCCAAACGCTCTATCACTTGAAAACTTCTCAGAACCGTTATATCCAAATGCAAATTCAAGGAAATATCGTGAATCGTAACCGTAAGTTCCTCTTCCTGAAACACCCAAATTTCTTTCAGGTAATGTTTCGTAAATAGAATGATCCTTTCCGCTAGTTAACAACTTTTCACTTATAATCCCTACCAACATTGCACCAAGATTATGTTTATTGAAATCGCGATCCCAATTGAATCGAAGCTCTCCATTGAATAGTGCATCGGAATCATTATTGGGACTAACATCACCCAATTTGTAATTCGTGTTCGTTGGATTTAGAGAATACAGTTTATGCTCCCCAGTAACTAAATTGTAACTATCTATCCCATAATAAAATGGAGTATAGGATCTGGTACCTGAACTTATGCTCCAGGTTTGAGCAGCAGCTTTCACCTGCATCTTCAAACCCGGTGTTATAAAATCAAGATCCTGCAATAATGAGGCTTGTGCCAAAATCCTGTTCTCATTTCTTTGCTCATATCCTCTAACCATTTCAGCAAATGGATTTTGTTTTATTTGTTGGTCATTATTAAAAGTATTACCAAAAAGAATATGATCGGCAAACTTACTTGCTTCGTCAGCTCTATAAATCACAGGATGGTCTACAGGATTTGCCCTCATTACCATATTATAAATATCGTTTGCAGACCTTGAGGGTCCATTGTATTTTTCAAAACGTCCTTGTATGCGAGTGTCTAACTTAGTAGTTGGCGACAAATTCAAAATAATGTTGTTACGTACATGTACACGATTAATGTCGATGTTATTGTTAAAATTGTTCATTTCAGCAACTTTCAACAACCCGGTATCATGATCAAAACCAACGGCAACATAATAAGTAGCTGCTTTACCACCACCCGAAATATTAATATTTGCTTTTGTGTTTATAGTAGAAGGATTGAAAAGTTCATCGTACCAGTTAATATTTGGATAAATCATTGGATCTTCTCCTCGCATAGTTGATTGAATTTTTTGTTCGCTATAAAAAGGGACAGCTTCGGGATTTCTGCTGATTTGGGCTTCGTTGTACATGCGCATATAGGGTATACCGTCTAATACTGCCTTTATACGCGTTGGAGTAGCAATATTGACATCTATTCTGGCATTTATTCTAAGCTTGCCCTCCTTACCCGATTTGGTGTTAACAATAAGAATACCATTAGCTCCACGTGCTCCATAAAGAACAGTCGCTGTAGCATCCTTCATAACCGAAAAACTTTCGATATCATCTGGTTGTAAACGAGCTAAATCATTTCGGGTAGCTTCAAAACCGTCAATCAGAATTAATGGGGATGAACGAGATCCTTCAAATGACGAAACCCCACGAACAAAAAATTCAGCATTGTCTGCACCCGGTTCACCTGAAGTCTGATAAGAAATTAATCCTGCAATTCTTCCCGCAAATGCAGTCGTCAAATTTGAGGAGGGAACCTTTATATCACCAATATTTACAGTTGAAATTGAAGATACAACACTCTCCTTTTTCTGGGTACCGAAAGCAACCACAGTAACTTCATCCAGCATACTGGTTTCCTCTAACATAATTACGTTGATGGCCGGTTTACCTGCCTCAACGGTGAATTCCTGCGAGACATATCCAATAAAGCTGAATCGCAGGGTGCTTCCAATTTTCACATTGCTTAGCACATAATCACCATCGAGGTCGGTCGATGTGCCTGTTGTGGTACCAACAACCAAAACGGTTACTCCTGGAATGGCGTTCCCGTCACTGTCCAGCACCTTTCCCTTTATCGTCAATTGTTGCGCAACTAACGAATGAGAAAGCACATACAAAACAAATAACAAGATTGTTTTTCTCATCTCTACTGAAATTTTATATAATTAAAAAATTGATTCATAGTTTTTTCGGATGCAACAGATAAAACAGATCATAATATTCCTTAAAGTATTTGTCATTTGCGGTAAAATATCGGTACACAACTGTTATACAGCAAGATAATCGACACAGCAATAATGTTTTCCGGTCTCCCGATTGTTGGAACTTCCCATTTCGAGTAAAGCATCGTAGATTTTTGCGAAGTTTATTGTTTTCCACGCAACAAAAAGATCGGCGTAAAAAAGCTCCAGTAGTGATTAATGCTAGTTTAGGAAACCCTTACTATTATTTTCGCTCTGTATACGTACACAATCATGTTTTTCATAAGACCATTAACTTCATTTTTCTTTTAGAATTATCTGCCTGAAAAGATAGACGGATGCGCTCGACGATGAGACACGATTCAGCAATTAGGGGCAAAATTAAAGGTTAATGATTTCTAAATAAAAGAATTGAAGTTGACATTTACTTTCAACCAATTGATTTTTACTGTCTTTGCAAAAGTGAACTCTTGTTGATAACCGAAAGGGTGATCGGGTTGAATAAGCTTGACGAGGAGGAGAAAAGGAAGTTGAAGTTGAAGCTGACCAACACGGGAAACCGGTCGCTGAGAGTGGTAAGGGAGAGCGAAAAGCCGCCTGAGGACATAGTAATTTAATCGCTCATTCAGCTTCTTAAATTCGTTCTCTCCGACGAGCATGGCAACATCGTTTAATGCAGATTTGTCCAAATAATATGCTGAATTAGCTTTAAATGAGTTTGCAGAATAAACTAGTTAGGCAAACTATCTATTTCGTTTATTTCATATGTTTCGTATATTTCGTTTATATTTGCAGTTACAACATTAAAAACTACAGTTATAGTAACGACAAATGAGATAAGAAGACCTAATAAACGTGATCGAAAATTAGCACAGGAGTCTTACACTTCTCTCATTTCCTCACTTGAACAGTTAAAATCGGACCAGATGGAAATTGAGATTGAAGAGACCGGGGAGAGAATTATTCTTCCTGTTAAAGCATTGAATTTATTAGGTGAAATACTAAAGGTAATGAGTCAGGGTAAGCCTATTTCAATAGTACCTCTTGCAACAGAAGTGACAACGCAAAAAGCTGCGGAAATTCTGGGATGTTCAAGACCCTATCTCGTGAAATTACTGGAGGAGGGAAAAATTGAATATACAAAAGTAGGTAAACATCGTCGCATTAAATATGAGGATGTGATTGACTACAAAAAGAAAATGAAAGAAGAGCAAAAGAAACGGCTCATTGAGATGATGCATGTAGACGAAGATCTAGGGCGTTATGATTCATAGCGTTCGATTTACGGCAGTGCTGGATACCATGTGATTTAGGTTTGCCTATTATGATTTGTATACACCAAAATGGAGTAATCATATTTTTGATGAATGGAAGGATGTGATGCATAGAAAAGGTGTTTAGCCAGAAGAATCAGAAAAACGAACAAGAAAAGTGACTTATGCTGATTACAATTGGCTACGATCGCATCCAGCGGCATAAGACGTATTATAGAAAGTTATAAAGAGTTCCCCAAAAGCCTTCATAAATCTGAAGAGGCCAAATACGGAACAACGAAATCAACGAGGGATTGTCGCCTGTTCGCTGTAAACAAACAATGGAGAGACATACTTTCCAATAGATGGATATTCTTTTTATCATGAAGGAACGCCCTGTATTGTGATTACTAAAAGAAGAGATAAGATTGACAATTTTGCTTTTGTTTTACTGCATGAAATTGGGCATATATTTCTTCATTTGTCTAAAAACCAAAGTAAGGAGTTTATAACTCTTGAAGAAAAGGAGAGAGTAGATAAATTGGAAAAAGAAGCAGATAAGTTTGCAAGTGATGGCTTGATTTCAGAAAAAATATGGAAGAATGCTCCTGCTGTGAAATTAGATCAATATCAAATTCAAAAAGTATTCACAGAGTGGGCTAATAGTAATAACTTAAACAAGTGGATTGTTTTAGGTAGAATTGGACATGAATTAAACTTCTGGAGATTCCGTGAAGATGGAACAAGAAGTATTAATTGAATAGACATTTGAACTTACATAAAGGCGACTGGAATTGCATATAATGTAAATGCAGTTTATTTTAAATGCAATTCATTTGCATGAAAGTATTGCCTGTTTTGTTAAAAATGTATACTTTTACGGAATAAACAGAGGTATCATGAGAAAGAAAAGCGCGCAATTCTTAACGATGCTAATCCTGATGATGGGAGGAGTATGCTTTAGCGGATGTGACAAGGACAACGAAGAAGATCCGTTGGGAGCTTCCAGGCCCAATTACAACATGTTGTCGGACCTGTCGAAAGGCGATATCGGCTTATACCTGACCGAGTGGGAATGGGCCAACACTTTTGGAATTACCATGAAACTCAGTTTCGACAGGCAGGAGTGTACGTACACTTATCAGGAAAATGCTGCCAGCACCAAGATCACTGCAAAATATACCTACAGCTTCACCTATCCAACGGTTGTACTGACACCGGAAAATGCGGAAGAAAGCGTGATAACCGGAACAATTGTGAGCGGAAGAATCACTCAAGCGGACGAAGCCACTTTTGTGAATGCACAGAAAGAAACGGTCTGGAAGAAACTGACCCGAAAAAAATAACCTCACCTATTGTCATATGCAAAATGCGGCATAGAGAGGAACAGATTTCACATCGTTCTCAAAACCAAAATTCTTTTTACTGATCCGAATAGCGTATGGCGAATGGTATCTCTTTGCAAAAAGTGATAGGCTTCGGGAACGGTTCCGGTATCCTTTTTTTACTTCTACCGGAACAACACCGTCATCGTTTTGTAAAACAAAATCGATTTCTGCCTTGCCCTCGCTTTGCCAATAGAACAGATCAACCCCTTTGGCGGCCAATGCCTGTGCTACATAATTCTCGGCCATGGAACCGAGAAAAATATTATCCGCTTCAACAGGCGATAACAAGACCTGTAACGGTATCCTGGAGTGCAACGTGAGCATTCCGATATCGCCCATGTATAATTTGAAATTGGATAAGTCGGCATAAGCACTGACCGGTATAAACCCATGTTCCAACTTTTGACATTTGAGCACAATTCCCGAAAATTGAAGCCACTCTATCGATTCTCCGAAAATTGTGGCAGTGCCTCCGCGTTGTACAATCTTATATTGAAACTTGTTGTTCTCTTTTGCCAACTGCGCCGGAATGGAATTATAACAAGCCCTGATCTTGACACTTGTTGCCGCAGTGGCATATTTTAACATATCCGCAATGTACTGCTGAATGATACCGTTTTGGATCAATTGCACATCATGAAAACTTTGTGTATCAACAAACGAAGTCACCGCGGCTGGCATTCCTCCAACAATCATATATTGACGGTAATAATCCAACGCAACGGCATGAAGAGCTTCGGACATGGCCTCGTTACTTACGAAATGCTCTTCGATCACAGGTAAAGACAAGTTGTTGTATTTTCGGTCAAAAATACAATAAAGTTCGGAAAAATCAAAATTTTATGATTATAATGAAGATAATGATTTATACGCCTGCCAGCGGCTGATCACGTCGCGCACGTAATCCACGGTCTCATCGCCGCGAAAATAGCCGGCTTTGCAGACCGGGTCGTTGTAATAGTGCTCCAGCCGCTTTAACTGGATAAACCGCTCCACGTTCCCGTCCCACACGTTCCTGTCGGCAGCGTACTTCTCGGCCAGTGCACGGGCATCGGCGATATGCCCAATCCCGCCGTTATAGGACGCTAACGCCATCTTTACCTGCTCCGTCTCGTTCCCGACGGAGGAGAACGTATCGATCAGCATTTTCAGGTATTCGGCTCCCGCCCGGATGTTCGTCTCGGGTATATACAAATCGTTTCCAGCTATACCGAGGGCCGCCGCCGTGGCAGGCATCAACCCCATCAACCCGCCGGCGCCGGCCCACGACTGCCCGTCGGGATCGAACGTGGACTCGTGGTACGACACCGAGGCCAGCAACCGCCAATCGATACCGTACTGCTTGCCGTATTGCTTGAAGTAGGCATCCCACGGGGAGATCTGCCCGGGAGCGAGCATCGCGACAAAGGTGGATTGGTTGTCGGCATGGAAACCCTTGGCTTCCTCGAAATAACGCTTCGTCAGACGCAGGTAATGGGGCGCCCGGTTGACCCTGCCGAACCAGGCATTCAGCGAATCGGCAAGGACCGGGGTGTCTTTCCGCACTGCCCACGAGGTCCGCTGGTCAAAACTGACCTTAAGCCCTACATCGATATTGCGGAAGTAGGTGTGGTTGAGCCGGGCCACATACTCGTCGGCCACGGTGTACCCGATCTCTCCTCCCGAGACCATGCGGATCAGGTCTTCCTCCACCAGCGTGTCCCTGTCCGCATACCGGAGGCGCAACCCGCCCCCCAGCTCCTGGTTCAGGTTGTTCATCCGCTGCTCGTACTTGGAACCGCGCAGCACGTAGATATCCCTGCCGATCAGCTCCGTCACGTCATGCCGTACCGTATCGTCACGTTCGGCCCGCTGCACAAGCACCTGGTGGGAAACCTCCGATAACCCGCAATACAACACCGAGTCTTTCAGCGTATTTTCCACCGGTACGCTGTAGGCAACCACATCACCGCTGTTGTTGAGAAGCATTTGAATGAGCGCCGAAGCATTTTGAGCCACAACGACCTGCAGCTCCAGCCCGTGTTCATCGGCAAAGCTTTTGATCATCTCGTAGTGATACCCCATCTCCTGGTCGCGGTAAATGAAGTAGGAGGTGGAGGTGTTGAGCGTGATCATACGGAGCGTATCCCTCCCGGCGATCTGCGGAAAATCATAGCCCGCTTCCTTGGGCCTGTTGCAGGACAGGAGGAGCAGGATGAAGACAAACAAGACACGGCCGAAGTTGAACATATCCGTCAGGGGTATTGAACCCGCTATAGCGTAGTAAACTTAATCAGGAAATAGACCAGGTAAACGCCCAGGAAAATGACCCCTTGCCAGCGCCGTACCCGGGTACCTATCTTCATGAAAAACCACAGCAGCGCGCTGATGCCGACAACGAACAGGCTGTCCATAATGTTGATGTCGGGGGTCTCAATCGGGTAGATAGCACCGGCCACACCGAGAATCAACAGGAGGTTGAAGATATTGGACCCCACCACGTTCCCGATGGCAATATCGGAACGCTTTTTCAGGGCGGCCACCACAGACGTGGCCAGCTCCGGCATGCTGGTGCCGACAGCAACAATGGTCAGCCCGATCAAGGCTTCCGACATACCTAATTTCTGGGCGATGATAATGGCATTGTCCACCAACAGGTTTGAACCGTAGACCAGTCCCGCAAACCCCAGTGCGATCAGCAGTACGTCTATCGCCCAATGTTTGAATTGTTTGATGACTTCGTCGCCCTCGCCGGCCCGGTGTTTGTTTTTCAGCGAAGTGACAAAAAGATAGGCCATGTAGGCCAAAAAGAGGAACACGAAGATCAAGGCTTCGGGATAGGAAATTTTTCCGTCGAGGAACAACACGAAGAACAGTACCGCCGTGAGCACCATCACCGGAGCGTCGAACTTCAACAGCTGCCTCTTGATGGCCAGCGGATAGATAAGCGCCGAAATGCCCAAAATGATTCCGACATTAAACAGGTTGGAACCCAGGACATTTCCAATCGACAAGGCGCTCTGCCCGTTCATCGCGGCTTTTACGCTAACCACAAGCTCGGGAGCGCTCGTCCCCATGGAAACAATGGTCAGCCCGATGATCAGCGGACTGACACCGAGCCGGGCAGCAAAGGACGATGCGCCTGACACGAGCCATTCGGCTCCGAAATAAAGTATGACGAGTGAAACCAATAACCAAACAACTTCCATTAACAACTAGTTTTACGAGTAAGAAGGGCACAAAGCCGCACAGGTACCTATAACAACAAAAAACCCCTTTGGTTCAAAAGGCCAAAGAGGTTTTTTTATAAGGGTTTCGTCTTATTCCGTATAGAACCGGAAATCCTTCAGCATCTCCTGCAGGCGTTTGCGGGCAAAGAAGATCCGGCTTTTGACCGTTCCGATGGGAAGACTCAGGTGCTGGGCAATCTCTTCGTACTTATATCCGGAAACGTGCATCGAGAAAGGAACCTTGTACTCGTCGGTGAAACTGGCGATCGCCTTGTTGATCTCCTTGATGGTGTAAGCACCGTCGGGAGTGTTGAACCCGGAATCCTGAGGGAGATTCAAATGATACAAGTTCTCCGTCTTGTCGATGATGGTCTGGCTCCTGACAATTTTGCGGTAGTTATTGACAAATATGTTGTGCATGATGGTGAAAACCCATCCTTTGAAATTGACGTTCTCGTAATATTTTTCCCGGTTGTCCAAAACGCGGAGGGTCGTTTCCTGCAATAGGTCTTTTGCATCTTCCCGATCTGCTGTTAACGTCAGTGCGAAGTTAAACATATTATCCTGTAAACCGAGTAATCTGTTTTCGAAAGAATTTTTTGACTTCATAGCGTTAATTTTTGATTGTGTTGTCTACTGCAAATATAAGAACATAATTCACTCCGTGAACATTTTTTTATTTCAAAAACAATTAATTAGTGTTAACAAATTTACAAAGAGCAACATATGTGTTAATTATCAATGACTTACACCGCTATCCGGTGTGGATTTTCTCCACAGATGATCGATAAATAATATTTATATCACGATTCGGGTAATATAGAAACACAATATTACCCCTCCGTTTTGATTTTAGAACAGGTCTAAATAAATCGATTTTTTATGGCATACTATTTGCAAATAAGTTGAAAGATTAAAACAAACACCATATAGCATTAAGTATGATAAAAGAAGGACAAATTGGGGTAACAACCGGAAATATTTTCCCCATCATCAAGAAATTTCTTTACAGTGATCACGAAATTTTTCTTCGTGAAGTAATCTCCAACGCGGTGGATGCCACGCAAAAACTGAAAACATTGTCGGATGTAGGAGAGTTTAAAGGTGAACCGGGCGACCTGTCCGTCAGGATATCCGTAGACAAGGAAGCCAAAACGCTGACCATCTCCGATCGCGGGATCGGGATGACGGCCGACGAAGTGGACAGGTACATCAACCAGATCGCCCTCTCCTCGGCCAACGACTTCCTCGATCAGTACAAGGACAATGCCAATGCCATCATCGGACACTTCGGACTGGGCTTCTACTCTACGTTCATGGTGGCCAAAAAGGTGGAGATCGTCACCAAATCCTACAAGGAGGAACCGGCCGTGAAGTGGTCGTGCGAAGGCGATCCGGCCTATAAGATGGAGGAAGCGGACAAAGCCGGCCGGGGCACGGACATCATTCTCCATATAGACGAGGAGAACGGGGAGTTCCTGGAAAAGAGCAAGATTGAAGCGTTGCTGAACAAGTACTGCAAGTTCCTGCCGGTCCCCATCGTTTTCGGGAAGAAGCAGGAATGGAAAGAGGGGAAATACATCGATACCGAAGAGGATAACGTGATCAACGATGTGAACCCGCTCTGGAAACAAAAGCCGGCCGGATTAAAAGAGGAGGATTACCGCGATTTTTACCGCAAGCTCTATCCGGTGAGCATGGATGAGCCGCTCTTCTGGATCCACCTGAACGTGGATTACCCGTTCAACCTCACGGGGATCCTCTATTTCCCGAAGGTCAAAAGCAACATGGAGCTGCAGCGGAACAAGATACAGTTGTACAGCAACCAGGTCTTCGTGACCGATTCGGTAGAGGGGATCGTTCCCGAGTTCCTGACACTGCTTCACGGCGTCCTCGACTCGCCCGATATCCCGCTCAACGTGTCACGCTCCTACCTGCAAAGCGATAACAACGTGAAGAAGATATCGAACCACATCACCAAAAAGGTGGCCGACAAGCTAGAAGAGATCTTCAAAAAGGAGCGCACGCCGTTCGAAGAGAAATGGGACAGCCTGAAGATCTTCGTTGAATACGGCATGCTTACCGAAGAGCGTTTTTACGACAGGGCTTCCAAGTTTGCGCTGCTCAAGAACACCGACAACAAGTACTTCACGCTCGACGAGTACAAGTCCCTTATCGAAAGCAGCCAGACCGACAAGGACGGCACCCTGGTCTGCCTCTACGCCAACAACAAGGAGGACCAGTACGCCTTTATCGATGCCGCCGGGGAGAAAGGGTACGACGTGCTGATGATGGACGGACAGCTGGACGTGCATTGGATGGGACTGCTCGAGCAGAAGCTGGAGAAGACCCGGTTCGTCCGCGTGGATAGCGACACGGTGGAGCACATCATCGAGAAAGAGGAAAAAACATCCGTGGAATTGTCTGACAAGGAGAAAGAGAACCTGACGGAAGCCATCAAATCACAACTCCCCATCATCGACAAGACGGAGTTCAACGTCGACTTCAAATCGCTGGGCGAAACCACCCGGCCGGTGCAGATCACCCAAAACGAGTTCTCACGAAGGATGAAGGAGATGTCGGCCATGCAACCGGGGATGGCTTTTTACGGAGAGATGCCCGACATGTTCCAGGTAATTGTAAACATGGACCATCCGATCGCCAAACAACTTCTCGGTGAGGTAAAAGAGAAATCGAAAGAGGAGACAACGGCCTTTGCAACGGAGAACGCCCGGCTGAAGCAGGTCATCGACCTGGCGCTGCTCTCCAACGGGATGCTGAAAGGAGAAGCCTTGAGCAACTTCATCAAAAGAAGCGTGGAGCTGCTGTAATTACGGAAACAACACGGGGGAAAGGATTGTTATCTTTTCCCCCGGTTATTGTTGTTTTTATTCATCTTCCTGACCTGTTTTTCGAGCCGCTTGTCCGCCTTTCCGCCTTTGTATTTCACTACACCCGTATCGAAAATGTATCCCCCTCTTCCGGCGACCCGGGGATTTTTGGTTTTGCCGTAGTCCCCAAATATTCCGCCCCAATCGCGACGCGATTTGCCCAGGGTATTCTTCATCCTGTGGAAAGCGGCCGAGCCGGGCTTGATGCCGTACCGTTTCGCCATCACCCCCCAGCCCTGCCCGTTGGATACTCCTTCGCGGTAAATACCAAACACGTCGGGCATCGGGATACCGAAGATCCGGCTCAGTTCAAGCCCCAAAGCCACATTTCCCCAATTATTCCCGAAATCACTGTAATACAGGTTCAGCGTGGATTCCGGAACACCGTAGTAGTTGTTGTACAGACCGGCAATTTCGTTGTTGCCGTAACGCCTTGTGTACTCGTTCATGTTGGTGACGAAAACATCGAAGTTCTGGGCAAACAGCGTTATCGATGCAACGGTCAATGCCAAGGTAAAGAAAAACTTTTTCATAATCATGTCGGGTTTTAGTTATAGGTTAAAGACAATTGAAACCGAATAAAGTTTAAACGACCTACAAAAAACAACAGCCCTATTTTTTGGGTAAAAAAATACCCGCAAAGGAAAACCGTCTTATCTTTGCACCGAGAAAATGGCATTTCTATGATTTTTAAGCCCTACGAAGTAACCTATTCGCCGTTCCGGAGCTTTACCCGCCAGGAATGGAGCCTGCTCGAGGACCACCCCGAGTTCCCCATTGCAGGCATCGACCTGACACAGCTTCAGGCACTGAACGAACCGCTTAACAGGGAAGAGGTGGAAGAGATCTATATCCCGCTTATCCGGTTGCTGCAAATCCACATCACGCATTACCGGAACCTGCACCACGAACGGGAAGAGTTTTTCAGGAATTCAAGCCAGACCATTCCCTACATTATCGGCATAGCGGGAAGCGTGGCCGTGGGCAAAAGCACCACCGCCCGGGTACTGCAAAAGCTGTTGTCGATGCTTCCCGAAAAACCGAAAGTGGAGCTGATTACTACGGACGGTTTCCTATACCCGAACACGGAGCTCGAGAAGCGGGGGATCCTCAACAAAAAGGGGTTCCCCGAAAGTTACGACGCCAGGAACCTCCTCGCTTTTCTGGCGGGGGTAAAATCGGGAAAGGAGATGCTGGAGGCACCCGTCTACTCGCACCTGTATTACGATATTGTTCCCAACGAGATTCAGCAGATCGGGAAACCCGATATCCTGATCGTGGAAGGCATCAATGTCCTGCAGGTGTCGCTGAATAAAAAACCCCGCAGGCGGGTGTTCGTCTCCGATTTTTTTGATTTTTCCATTTACGTGGATGCGGCGGAAAAGGATATCCGCCAATGGTACCTGGAGAGGTTCAAAACACTGCAAAAAACCGCATTTACCAATCCCGAGTCCTATTTTCACCAATATGCCTCGTATAAGGAAGAAGAACTGATGAAGTTTGCCAACGAAGTGTGGGAGGAGATAAACCTGCCCAACCTGGAACAAAACATTCTCCCCACCCGTTTCCGTGCCGATTTGATTTTAGAAAAAGGCGAGCATCATTTTGTCAGGGGCGTGAGAATCAGGAAGATATAAGATGAATGAACGGGAAAACAAGGAGCCGATCTACTTGCCGGAGGAGCTTATCGCCACCCACAAAACGGCTTGTGAAAGAACCTGTGAGAAAACCGGGTTTTCCCATGCCTGCTTATCGTGTCCCAGCGTTAATGTTACCACTTTTGCATTGGCATAATTATGGGTCCAGCCTACCAAAGGCCCGCTTGCCGGTTCATCGGTAGCCAACAACGGATGAACGCTTTCCAGAATTTCCGTTCCGCCGTACGCTTCATCCACTATTTGGAAATCGCTTATCCCTTTTGTAACCGGATGCCTAGTATCCATCACCTTGACATCCAAGGCGAGATCGTGCTTGTAAGTTGATGGCGGTTGCTCTTCTCCATTTTTTTCCCAGGGAAAATGATGATAACGCCCTCCTATAATATTTGTGTATTCCGGCCAAAAGTCGTAACTGCAGAAAGCATGATGAAGAACAACAAGCCCTGTGCCTTTTTCCAGCATGGCCACAAAATCTTTTTTTGCATCTTCGGGTATATCGGAGGGCATGTCATAAAGCAAAACCGCATCGTAACCATCAATTTTCCCGGGCTTCAGATTTTGGTACGCATCGGGATGTTCAGCCACGTCGTAGGTTATACCCGGCAGCTTATCCATCATCGCATAGAAAGGTTCTTCTTCAAAATCGTGCCCGCCAACAATCAAGAGTACATTCATCTCCTTTTGCTGTCCGCATGACGACAACAATCCCATACCGCAGCACAGGAAAAAAGTAATTGACAGGCTGAAAAGTGTTTTCATCTTGAATTATTCAACTTTATTTCTTATTCTCTCGGCAATTTCCGCAAACTCTTCCTTCGTAAGCTTGACCCGCGGATTGGACAGGCTCATGTCTCCCTCTTTCTGAATGGGGACCAGGTGAATGTGCGCATGCGGAACCTCCAACCCGATAACCATCATTCCCACGCGGCTACAAGGAATCACCGCCCGGATGGCTGCCGCCACCTTCTTGGAAAAAAGAACCATCCCGGCCAACAGGTCATCGTCCAAGTCAAAGAGGTAATCGGTCTCCTGCTTCGGAACGACCAGCGTATGTCCTTTTGCCAGGGGATTGATATCCAGAAAAGCAAAGAACCGGTCGCTCTCGGCGACCTTGTAGGATGGGATCTCTCCCGCAATGATGCGACTGAAAATGGTTGCCATACGATCAAATCGAAATATCCAACACTTCAAAACTCAAGGTACCCGACGGCACCTGGATATCGACCTTATCCCCCACCTTCTTCCCCAGCAGGCCTTGCGCAATGGGCGTATTGACGGCGATCTTCCCGCTCTTCAGGTCTGCTTCGCTCTCCGACACCAACGTGTAGGTCATGTCTTTCTTCGTCTTCAGGTTCTTGATGGTCACCTTGTTCATGATCTGGATCTCATCGGTGCTGATGGCGCTCTCGTCGATAATGCGGGCGGAAGCGATCAGGCTTTTCAGCTGTGCGATCTTTCCCTCCAGTATCCCCTGGGCCTCTTTGGCGGCATCGTATTCTGCGTTTTCCGACAGATCGCCCTTATCCCGTGCTTCAGCAATCTGACGCGAAATCTCCGGCCTTTGTACGGATTCCATCTGCACGAGTTCCTCTTTCAGCTTTCGAAGACCATCTTCGGTCATATAAGTAATTGCCATTTTTAACTCTCCTTTTTTTTAAATGTTTGACACAGATACAGACCAAAGAAAAAGAATTCCGGCTGCTTTACAGACCGGAATCCCCTTTTTTCAATCTTTTACGTTTTGTGCAAAGATACTGTTTTCTCCGAAATTAACAAAACTTTTTCGCCAAATTTTACAGCACTTTCCCCAATTCGCCGGGAAGGGTGGCGTAATTCTCCACACGCGCCACCACATCGCCGTCCCTGTCGAAGACAAATGCCGTGGGCAATTCGCGGACATTGTACAGCGAGAGCAGGCGGGAATAGACGTTTTGCGGATCGCGGACCGTGATCCAGGGCAGGTTGCTTGCCGCATTCTTCCAGAAATGTTCGTCCGAATCGAAAGAGATCTGGTAGATCTCCAGCCCTTTGGCCCTGTACTGCATGTAGATCTTGTTCAGCGCGATGTTGTGCGCAGGGGAGAAGTCCGACTTGTACACGGTGAAGTCCAGAACAACCACTTTCCCCTTTTGCGAGGAGAGGGCCGTTTTTTCTCCGGTCACTCCCGCCAGAACGATGTCCGGCAGCGACGACTCGGTGACAACCGGAGCATTTTCCAGCAAGGCTGCCTGCTGCTCCTGACGCTTCCTGGTCTTCAGGGCGTTCATCGTGAAGTCGTACAAATGCTTCGATCGGGGGGTGCCGGGATAGTACCTGTCCCACGACGTGGCCACCGCTCCAAACATGGCATAATCCTGCTTGTCGTAGGGATCAAAGATCAGGTAATCCCTCACCTTCTGGAAGACAGCGTAGTATGCCGCGGCGCTGGAGGGGTTGCTTAGGATCAAGCGGGTGATCTCCGTTTTGTACACTTTCAGAACGGAATCGAGCTCGGCCAGGTAGGTCAGGTCGTCGATAACCTTGGCCGAATGTTTTTTTTCCACTTCGCTGATCCGGGTGTTGACCTGCCGGGTTTGTGAATCGATCTGCCTGATCTGCTCGTTCACGGGCGAGTCCTCGATGGAGAACGTGTTCGCCAGGTCTTCCGCATCGCCCTTGACCTGCAAGGTCTCCAGCGAGTCGACGGCAAAGAGAGCGACCTGGTTCCCCACCCTCAACTGATAAAACTCGGGATTCGCGGGCGCTTTCTCTTTAAAGGCAAACCGTCCGTCCCCTTTCAGCTTGACCGAATCGAGCAGTTCAACACCACCCAGTCCGCGGTGTTCCAGGTACAAGGTCTGGTCGCCGGCAGCGGAGAATTCGCCTTTTACCCCGAAGGTTTTATCCGGCTGGCAGGAGAACTGGACAGCTGCCGTCAACAGCAAAGCGGGCAAGAAAAAATAGTATCGTTTCATATCGATGGATGCATAAGAATTTCAGGGCGCAAACTTAACTATTTTTCCTCAATTCCGGAAAATTGTTCGATTTTATTGTTCTGCCGCAATGCCATGACGGTCCGTCACCCGGAACTCACACCGCCTACAGAAAGTGTCGGATTTTGTTACGTCAAAAGAAAAAAAGCGCTACTTTTGTAGTTTTAAATTCCACAACACATGAATGAAATAGTAACCATCAAGGACAAGCAGTTTGAGAAATTCATCGAATTCCAGCAGATTCAAACCGCTATCAATCGGATTGCCGGAAAAATGGATCGCGACCTTAACGGCAAAAATCCTGTTTTTGTTGCCGTGCTCAACGGCGCTTTTATGTTTGCCGGGGAGCTGATGAAAGAAGTCACCGTTCCCTGCGAAATAACTTTTGTGCGGCTGGCTTCCTACCGGGGGACAAGCACCACCAACAACGTTCAGGAAGTGCTGGGTTTGAACGAAAGCATTGAGGGTCGCACGGTTGTGATTGTGGAAGATATCGTAGATTCGGGGAATACGATGGTGGCGCTTAAAAAAGAGCTCAACAAGCTAAACCCCAGGGAGATAAAGATTGCCACCCTGCTCCTGAAGCCGGACGCGCTGAAGCAGGAGATACAACTTGACTACGTCGCCCTCGAAATCCCCAACGATTTTATCGTGGGATACGGACTGGATTACGACGGTTACGGAAGGAACTTGAAGGATATCTACAAGATCAGTCCCTGATAAAGCTTCAACACCCACTGCAGTATTTCAATTCAAAAATTTCGCAACAAAACGTTAAAATTGAAATATATTAATCGTTTGCCGGACCGTTTTACTTCTATTTAATGTTAATACCAAAAAAAAGATTGCATTTTGATATTTATTAGCTAAACAAAATGCCGGGTTCCCTGTCTAATTCGTACATTTGAGATGAATTCCAACCCTTAAAAATGTAATGTTATGAAACAGATGAAACCGTTAAAGGAGAACAGCCTTTTCTTTGCGATGGGGATGATCGTGGCAATCTCGACCTTGTTAGTAGCATTTGAATGGAGCAGCAGCCGCCCGGCACCAAAGACCTATTCTTCCGAAGTGCTGGTTCCCGAGGAACTGGATATCGATTTGACGAGAAGAACTCCCGAACCGCCGAAACCCCGGATCGAGGCTCCGGAGGTTGTCGTTCCCGATGAAATTGTTGCGGTTGACGACCCGGTGGAGCACCAGCAAATCTTTTCCACCGAGGACCAACCGGAACCTCCGCGGGTAATTCCGGCAGCCCCCGTTTCCCGGTCGGTGGAAGAACCGATGGAATCTCCCCTTGACTTCGCCGAAGTCTCGCCGGACTTTATTGGCGGGCAGGCGGCCCTGATGAAATTTCTCGGTGAGAACATGCGGTATCCGCAAGTAGATCTTGAGATGGGAAACGAAGGCCGTGTCATCTGCACGTTCGTGGTCGAAAGGGACGGAAGCATCACGGACATCAAGGTAGTGCGCGGAGTTTCTCCGGGCATAGACCGGGAGGCGATACGGGTAATTTCAGAAATGCCGAACTGGAAACCCGGCTTTCAGAACGGAAGAACTGTCAGGGTGAAATTTACGCTGCCCGTGCATTTTAAAATCACCCGGTAAACCGGTATTCCCGAACCTATACGATCAATTTTGCGGGAAAATGACATTTTTTTGAGAATTTTATCGACGAAACATGACAGTATAAAAAAAATTGCCTATTTTTGCACCCAATGTAGTGGGTATGTTCAGTCAGTAAAACACATATAAAAGTAGAATCAAAATGAATGATGAAGTAAAAAAATCACCCAGAGCGAATATAGAAACGCACAAGTTGACTTCTATACTGATGGGAGTAGTGGTTGCTGTATCGGTGCTATTTTTCGCTTTTGAATGGTCTTCTCAAACCAAAAAGCTGGACGAGAGCATTATCGTTCAGGACGTTTTGGCGGAAGAAGAAATCGAAATCACTCGTCGCGATCCGACCCCTCCGCCTCCACCGCCACCACCCGCACCGGAAACTCCGGAAATCATTCAGGTAGTGGAAGAGAAAGTGGAAACAAGAATCGAGATCAACACCGAGGATGATGCAAGTAAGAGACAAATGGAAGCCTACGTTCCGCCACCACCACCCAAACCGAAAGTAGAAGAAGTGACTGAAGAGATTTTCGTTGTGGTGGAAGAACAGCCTGAATTCCCCGGAGGAAACGCCGCCATGATGAAGTTCCTGAGCGACAACATCAAATACCCGGTCATTGCACAGGAAAACGGCATACAGGGACGCGTCATCACCAACTTCGTGGTTGAGAGAGACGGAAGCATTACGGACGTTCAGGTGGTCCGCGGGGTTGACCCGTCACTCGACAAAGAGGCTATCCGCGTTATCCAGTCGATGCCCAAATGGAAAGCCGGCAGGCAACGTGGTTCTGCCGTGCGTGTACGTTTCACACTTCCTGTCGTGTTCCGCTTGCAGCAATAATCAGCTCCCGTAATTTTTTTGAAATACCGAAAGCTGCCTTTTAACCGAAGGCAGCTTTTTGTCTAAATTATAAATTTACCGACATGATGTTACACAGCGCAGATACGTTAAGCGGGAAGATAGAGGAGGCCATCCGGAGCATCCCTTTCGATATGAAACCCGCAACTCTTTACGAGCCGATACGCTACTCCCTTTCCGTGGGGGGAAAGAGGATACGCCCGTTGTTGGTACTGCTGGCCACGGATATGTTTGGCAAGGAGGTGAAGGTATCGATGAAGCCCGCCATCGGGATAGAGATCTTCCACAACTTCACCCTGCTCCACGACGACCTGATGGACAATTCAGACCTGAGGAGAGGCATGCCGACGGTCCACAGGAAGTGGGGTGCCAATACCGCCATCCTCTCGGGCGATGCCATGCTGATAGAATCGTATAAACACGTAAGTTCCGTGCCCTCCGCCATCCTGCCCGAAATCCTGGCCCTCTTCTCTAAAACGGCCATGGAGGTATGCCAGGGACAACAGCTCGACATGGATTTCGAAAAAAGAACAGACGTCACGGAAGCGGAGTACCTCGAGATGATCGCGCTGAAGACCGCCGTGCTCCTGGCCTGCTCACTGAAGACGGGAGCCCTGCTGGCCGGCGCCTCTCCGCAAGACGCGGACCTGTTGTACAACTTCGGCATGAACATCGGACTGGCTTTTCAACTGAAAGATGACTTGCTCGACGTCTACGGCGATGCCAAAACATTCGGAAAAAATATCGGGGGAGACATCGTCAACAACAAAAAGACCTACCTGCTGATAAGAGCGCTGAAATCATCCGGAGGAAAGCAGCACACCGAATTGCTGAAATGGATCTCCACAGAGAAGTTCGACAAAAACGAAAAGATTGAATCCGTTAAAAATATTTACAATGATTTAAATTTGAAATCAATTTCGGAAAATCTCATCGAAAAGTATTATCTTGCAGCGTTGGATTGTCTTTCGTTGATCAACCTGGCCGACAAAAGAAAAAAAGAACTCGTCTCCTTGTCGGAGAACCTGATGTACAGAGATAAATAATTCCCAGAGATGCCCTATCGCAGATTACCCAATACAGACCTGTCGCGGATAAAAGCGCTGAAAACAGCTATCGAGAAAGTCCCTGAAATACCAGCAGACCCTGGATACCCAGGTAAAAGCGAACATTGCCTTTCAAAGCAAGGTGAAGAATGCGAGGATGTACCTCTCCCATTTCATTCAGGTCTTGTACATGAGCGTCATGCGCTCCGAGATAAAACCGGAACACCTGGAGCTTTACGGGTTGCAGGACACAAACTTTGTCGTTCCCGACCTGAGCTCAAACGAACAACTGCTGCAATGGGGCCAGAGGATCATTGCCGGAGAGAACAAGCGGGTGGCGCGGGGTGGTGTGCCGATATACAATCCGGGCATTGCCAAAGTGAGTGTCATGTATATTCTGTTTAAAGAGGGTTACCAAACCCAGCAAATCCACCAGAAAGCCACCGCAAGAACCCTGGATGAAGTTTCCGAGTTCAGAAGTGAGGTGGACAGCGTTATTTTTGATATCTGGGAAGAAGTGGAGAGGTTCAACGCTGAACAGCCGGCAAACGAGCGGCTGGACAAAAACAGGGA
>JALHIE010000012.1 GCA_022840285.1 Porphyromonadaceae bacterium | reverse complement strand
TTTTACCGAAGTCTGTACGGTGGTTTGAGGCAAGTTTAGCTTGTTGGGCCAATAGAAGAAATAATCTTTGACGGATAGTTTTTTCCCTTTGCTGTCGGTTAACCACGCACGGATCATCCTGTTTGTCTTGTCGGTCTCCAACAGTATTTCTTTCACATTGAAAGTTTTTACCACGTTGCTGGAGTTGGCTTTCGCGTTCACTTTTTCCTTGAACTGTTTCACTATGCCTTGGTTGAAATCCACCACCTGCACGGTTAACAGCAGGTCATTCCTATCGGTGAGGTAGTCCGACAGGGTGTAATAATTCAGTTGGTTGTCCTTGAACTCCACACCCAATGCCAACGGAGCCAACACATCGCGCATGCGGTAGTGTTGCGCTTTCCAGTTGCCGTAATAATCGATGCTCGACCACGAGACCACCGGCCAATCGTCGTTTATCTGCCAATAGAGTGCACCCATGCAATAGGGACGACCGCGACGCATCGCCTCAACGGACTCTTCCATAAATTCCGGGGTTCGTGGTAATACATGTCCATGTATTTTTTGATGAGCGAGTTCCCGGTGGATGCTTTTTGATGGGTTCTCATCACTTCGCTCTCCAGGCTCCATTGATCTTCAGACGCGAAAGATCGGATGGTTTTCATTTCGGGAAACGACTGAAATCCGAATTCACTGGCGAAACGCGGAAGCCGGTCTGCCATCCCTTCAAAAGGCAGGTGTCCATACCACAGTCCCCAGTCGTGTGCATCGCTTGAAGCGAATTTTTCGGGGTTTCCCCAGTTGGAATTGTAGGGCGAACCGTGGATGTAGCTGCGTGTGCCGTCATATTCATTTACTAAATCGGGAAGCAGTTTGCGAAATGTTTTGTCGTATCCCTCGCGCCATTCTTTGAAAACCTCTTTCGAATAGTCTTTTTCCCATCCCCAATGATTGATGCCTTCTTCAATTTCGTTGTTACCACACCAAAATGCCAGCGACGGATGGTTGCGCAACCGCTTGATATTATACACAGCTTCCTCTTTCACATTGACTAAAAAGGCGTCGTCGGAAGGGTAGGGCACGCACCCGAAGATAAAATCCTGCCAGATTAAAATACCTCGCGCGTCGGCTTGGCGATAAAATTCTTCGTTCTCGTAAATGCCGCCGCCCCACACGCGGATAAAATTCATATTGGCCGCTTGCACATCGTCGAAGAAACGTTCGTAATACTCTTTGTTCTGCCGGGTGGTCATGATTTCGCCGGGAATATAATTGGCTCCTTTGGCGAATAAAGGAATGCCGTTTACTTCAAAATAGAACGATTTTCCGTGTTTGTCCGGCTCTTGAATCAAACGAACCGAACGTAAACCGGTAATTTCAGTTTTTTGTGCAATGGTTTGATTATCTATATTTATCGATGCGGTGAATCCGTAAAGATTAGGAGCGCCCCAACCCGTAGGCATCCACAAATAAGGCTTATCGATTTGTACCGGAATGGAGATGCTGTTTTTGCCGGGATTCAGTGTTATTTGTTTTTTCACTTCTTGGCAATGGCTCATCAAAAGCATACTATAATTTACAGAAAGGGTAGCTTCTATGGGTTTTTCGGCAATAGAAAATACTTCGATGATGTTTTCAATCTCAGCCTTTTCTTTGGTGATGCTTTTCTGCTTTACATAAAAATCGTCGATGCGTGCTTTGTCGTAAAACATCAGCGATACGGGTTTCCAAATTCCCATTTGCACGAGGCGCATTCCCCAGTCCCACCCGAAATGGTAAGGGGCTTTTCGGTTGTAGATGCTCAGTTTCTCATCGCGCAGTCGCGCAGGCATCAGCGATTGTACGGGTGAATAAAACCGGATGTATAAACTGTTTTCACCCTCTTTAAGTATGTTTTTTACCGATATTTTATGGCCAACAAACATATTTTCGGAGCGTAGAATTCGAGAACCGTTCAGGAAAACATCGGCTTGCGTGTCTAATCCTTCGAAGAAGATAACCGCGTCGTCATGCCGGATCTGTTCGGCCGAAACGGTAAATGATTTTTTGAAATCCCAGTTTTCGTCTTCTACCCATTGAATCAGTTTTTCGTTGGTCCCGTAAAAAGGATCGGACAACACTTTGTGACGGATGAGGTCGTGCTGCACCGAACCCGGAACCTGAGCTTCGTACCAGGTGTTCTTACCGGTTTGCGAGAATGTCCATCCATCGTTCAACAATAACGTTTCTCCGTTTTCTTGTGCATATCCGAAGATCGGCAGAAGGGCCAACAGTCCAAGTGATAGTTTTTTCATTTCTTTCATCAATTTTTTACAGGGTTTTCAACCGGATGTTACGGAACTCCACTTTCATGGGAGGTCCTACGTGGACCTGGACGCCGATTAATCCTCGTCTCCTACCGTGAAGCAGGTCATTATCCGTCACCTCACTCATTAAGACGCCGTTCAGGATGTGTTTCATATTGTTGCCGTTAACGATAAGGTGACAAGAGTTCCAATCGTTATTTTTAATGTGGCTCCTTAATTCGGCAACATCGGCCAATTCAATTATTTCTGCTTCTGTCCAGGAATTGCTCCTGACCAAGTCCGAAACGGGAAGCTTGGATAACGAGTCAGGCAAAGGATTTAACACCACCGTTTGGCCTTGATAGGCGAGTGTTGTTCTCCGCCGCTCTTCGTAGTTCTGTCCGGTATAGTTGTTTTTGCCGTCGATATCGAACTGATATCCCCGGAGTGCATAAGGAAGACCGGGAATCTCCTCACTCCTGTAGTTGATGCCGCTGTTCCCGTCTTGGCTAATACGGTATTCCAATTTCAATTCAAAATTTTCGGGCGCTCCGTTCTGCCAGACAAGGAAAGAGTTTCTAGATAAAATTGTTTCGGGAGTTATTTCTCCGGTAAGGATACCGTTCTCTACACGCCAGTAAAGGGAGTCGCCCTTCCATCCGTTCAACGATTTCCCATCGAAAATGGGTGCAAATCCATCGTCGGTTTTTTTGTTTTGACATCCTGCAAATATTCCGAAAATCAACAGAACGGTGAGAATGAATAAGTTTTTCATCTGCTTGTTTTTAGAAATGCAAATGTAATAAATAAACCGTTAATTGAAAAAAGATTGCGTCATGGAAACCGGGCAAAGAACCGGTTTTTTTAATGGCTTCTTCGGCAAGTTTATGGATAAAAGCATCAATTTATTTTAAAAAATAGTAATTTTACGTTGCGAAACGGATTTGAACTGACAAAGATGAAAACAGTACCTGCTATCCTTTCCGATGATTACCTTTTTTTGCACCGGAAGCTCTACGATTTATTCCGGCAGAGATGGGGTATACAGAAAACCGGCCTGTTAAAAAAAATCTGGAAAGATTCTTTGCAAAGATCTGCTGATGACAATCCAAAGAATTTGCTTCACGACCTTTTGTTTGATCTGAAAACAGCGGCGATTTTAGTCGACGAGATCGGATTGAAACAAGCTGTGGTCTGTGCGGTTTTGATGTTCAGGCCCGTGATGAAAGGCCACGTTACAATTGATGAAATAAGGCGGAATTTCGGTGAGGAAGTGGCCATTATTCTTCGGGGTTTGAAGAAAGTGAACGACCTGACCGAAAAAAAATCACGTGTTGAATCGGAGAATTATATCAAGCTACTGCTTTCGATAGCCGAAGATATTCGTGTGGTTTTCGTACTGTTGGCAGAACAGTTACAATCGATGCGTGATGCAAAAGGATCGACTCCGGAAAAGCGATTGGATCTTTCCGTTGAATCCACTTACCTGTATGCGCCATTGGCACATCGGTTAGGGTTATATACCATTAAATCGGAGCTGGAAGACTTGTCGCTGAAATATACCGATAGGGAGACCTACGATTTTATCGCCCGGAAACTCAATGAAAGCAAACGTTCACGCGATAAGTATATCGATGAGTTTATTCTTCCGCTGAAAGAACGTCTGGATAAAACAAACCTGAAATACGATATCAAAGGCCGCACGAAATCCATTCATTCCATTAACAGCAAACTGAAAAAACAAAAAATCGAGTTTGACAACATTTACGACCTCTTTGCCATACGCATCATTCTCGATTCTCCTTCGGAAATGGAAAAGGCACATTGCTGGCAGGTTTACTCCATCGTGACCGATATGTATCAGCCGAATCCGAAAAGGTTGAAAGACTGGCTTTCCATACCCAAAAGCAACGGATACGAGTCGTTGCACATCACGGTGATGGGACCGGAATCGAAATGGGTGGAAGTTCAGATCAGGACTCGAAGAATGGATGATATTGCCGAACGGGGGTTGGCCGCCCATTGGAAATATAAGGGAGTGAAAGAAGAATCTACACTCGACGATTGGTTGAAATCGCTGCGGGAATCGCTGGAGAACAAGGATGTAGATATCAGGGACAGGTTGGGCGATTTTAAACTCGATTTGTATGATGAGGAGATCTTTGTCTTCACACCAAAAGGCGACCTGTTCAAATTACCCAAAGGTGCATCTGTACTCGATTTTGCATTTGCCATACATTCGAAATTAGGCGCCACTTGCGTGTCTGGAAAGGTGAACGGAAAGAATGTGCCCATAAAACAGGTGCTGAAAAGCGGAGATCAGGTCGAGATAAACACGTCGTCGCATCAATCGCCTAAGCAAGATTGGTTAAATTATGTAGTGACTTCGAAAGCCAAAACCCGGATCCGTCAGTTGCTCAAGGAAGAGGCAGGAAAACAGGTGGATATTGCCAAGGAGATGTTGTCGCGACGGATGAAAAACCGCAAGATAGACCTGGATGATCCGCTGTTGATGCAACTGATTAAAAAATTGAAATACAAAACGGTAACGGACTTCTACATCGATATAGCCGCTGAAAAACTGGAAATAAACTGGGTGATAGACCGTTACTTGGAGTTGGGAAATAAAGACATAGAACACAGGGATTTTCTATATGCTACGAGTGCAGACAGTTTCGTTCTTAAGCCCTATTCGCAAGAGGCAAAAAGCTCCGATGAGCTTATCATTGATCAAAACCTCACCGGGGTTGATTACCGGCTGGCAAAGTGCTGCAATCCCATTTACGGGGATGAGATTTTTGGATTTGTCTCTTCGCAGGGCATAAAAATACACAGGATAAGTTGTCCCAACTCACACGACCTCTTTTCTCGCTTCGGTTACCGGATTTTGAAAGCCCGCTGGTCGGGTAAAACATCGGGAGCGGCAAACTACACATCGGTACTGCGTATTATCGGAAATGATCAGCTTAATATCGTAGCCAACCTGATGTCAATTATCTCCAAAGAAGACGGCGTACAGATGCGTTCCATCTCCATCGATTCCAACGATGGATTGTTTCAGGGAAACATCACCGTAATGCTGGCCAGCACATCTATGCTGGAGCAATTAATAAAAAAACTGAAAGCGGTGAAAGGGGTGAAATCTGTTTCGAGATTGAACTGAGTGACCCGGGGCGTTGGATGGCTAATTCTAAAAGTTTTGGAATTAACTGATTAGCCGGGTCAATAATGCTTGCACATAAGCTCTTTCGTAGTCATCCGGACGAAGAATTTCGTCGCCGTATTGGAGCAGATCAATGTCAATGATGACTTTTCCGGTATCTTTATCCCGTGGTTGACGTCCCATGGCAAACTCTATCATTTTTAACTTTTGGACAATTTCTTCCGAGGGTAAGTCGCTGTGAAAAATTGCCAGCACATTCCGGAACGGAAAAGAATAGTTCTCATCGTTTGCCGTAGTTATTATCGATGGAGTAAAAACAACATCGGAGAAATAATAGGCGAGCATTCTTCTTGCCCTGTCAATGTTTTGTTTTGAGT
Source organism: Porphyromonadaceae bacterium (assembly GCA_022840285.1). Lineage (GTDB taxonomy): Bacteria > Bacteroidota > Bacteroidia > Bacteroidales > Dysgonomonadaceae > Petrimonas. Next base: position 55,856 of record JALHIE010000012.1, on the reverse strand, counting down.
ATATGTTTGAGCCTAAACTGACCAAGATTTTAACCATAGCAGATTTAAATTTAAAAAAGCAAATATAATCAGTTTTTTTTAAAAGGGACGATGTAGAAACGAAAAACAACTATCTTTGTAAAAATAAACCTGTTGAATGATGAGAAATATCAAGCAGATTTTTGTTCTGTTTTTCATTCTATTTGTCCATGCGATATACGGGCAGCATTCAAAGCCACTGATTTATAAGATCAATATTCAGGAAAACATAGGAAGCAATACCTGGATATATTTGCAGAACGGAATGCATCAGGCCCTGAACAGAAAAGCCGACTGTATACTTCTTCACATGAATACTTACGGTGGCTCTGTTGCAGAAGCTGATTCCATGCGTACCGCCATTTTGAATTTTCAGCTTCCGGTTTATGTGTTTATTGATAACAACGCTGCTTCTGCCGGTGCACTTATCTCCATAGCGTGCGACAGTATTTTTATGAGACCGGCGGCTTCCATTGGGGCGGCAACCGTTGTCAGTGGACAGGACGGTTCCAAAGCTCCCGATAAGTACCAGTCATATATGCGTGGAATGATGCGTGCAACGGCAGAAAGTCACGGAAGAGACACGGTTGTTCAAAACGGAGATACCCTAACGGAGTGGAAACGTGATCCGAAAGTAGCCGAGGCAATGGTGGACGAAAAGATTGTGATTCCGGGCTTCGCCGATTCCACTCAAATTCTGACGTTAACTGCGAGTCAGGCCGTTGAACTGCGTTACTGCGACGGGATTGCGGAGAATATCAACCAGATTGCCGTTCAATACCTGGGCTATAGTGATTACGATATGGAGACGTACAATCCAACGTTCTACGACAAAATAAAGGGTTTATTGATGAACGGGGTTTTGCAGGCTATTCTGATTATGTTGATCATCGGTGGCATCTATTTTGAATTGCAAACGCCGGGAATCGGTTTTCCGACGGCGGTTGCTGTGACGGCAGCCCTGTTGTACTTCACACCGCTTTACTTGACCGGCTACGCGCAAAATTGGGAGGTACTGTTGTTTGTGCTGGGTTTGATTTTGATCGTCTTTGAGATTTTTGTCATTCCGGGATTTGGAGTGGCGGGTATCTCGGGTATTGTTCTCGTTTTCACCGCTTTGGTACTCGCCTTGGTCGGTAATATTCATTTCGACTTCAGCGGTTTATCCCTCAGGCAATTGTTCCGGGCGATAATGGTCGTGTTTGCGGGGATAGGAATGGGTTTGGCTTTTATTATCTATTTATCGAACCGGATCGGTAAACCGGGAATTTTTAACCGGGTTGCGTTGGTTTCCGACCAGGAAGGATACGTCTCTGTGCCGATGGAACCGCTGACGCTGGTCGGACATGTCGGAATCGCATCCACAGTGCTTCGTCCCTCCGGAAAAGTAAGGATTGGGGATCAGCACTACGATGCCGTTTCGATGAAAGGATTCATAGAAAAGGGAGACGAAGTAGTCGTAAAACGCTACGAAAACTTCCAGCTTTATGTAATGAAGAGGTAGGTGCTATAGTTCCCCGTACTCCGGGATCTCCCGCAGATAATCAAACTTCATCTCCCCGTAGTTCATTCTGCAGCAATAGTGCGACATTCCGTTGGATACAATCAGGTATTTCACTTTCAACACGATATTGTACCTCATCACTTGATCAAAAACCTGTTGGGTAATTTTTACGTCGGGTTTCTTGAACTCGCAGATAACTACCGGCTGGAGGTTGTTGTCATACACAACAGTGTCGCATCGTTTGGTGAGCGAGTTTAACCTGATCATTGCTTCGTTTGCCATTAAGGAGGCCGGATACCCTTTCTCCGAAATCAGGTAATGTACAAAATGCTGGCGCACCCACTCTTCGGGTGTCATGGATACGTATTTCCGGCGAAGCGGGTCGAAGATTTCCAGGCCATCCGGTTTTTTTCGGATTTTAGTATCGAAAGTTGGCAAATTTAACGTGTACATATGTTATCTTTGTTCATCGGGAAAGTGATCAGACAAAAGTAAATCAATTATGAGAACCAAGCAAGAGATTGTTGAAAATTGGCTTCCACGTTATACGAAGCGTTCATTGGAAGATTTCACTCAATTTATCCTGTTGACTAATTTTCAAAAATACGTTGAAATTTTTGCCCATCATTTCAATGTTCCCATCCTGGGGCTGGATGCCAATATGCCCAGTGCATCGTCCAACGGAGTGACCATCATTAATTTTGGCATGGGAAGTGCTAATGCTGCAACTATCATGGATTTACTGAGCGCGATTTCTCCAACTGCCGTGTTGTTTCTGGGTAAGTGCGGCGGAATAAAAGCACAAAACCAGCTCGGTGATTATATTTTACCCATTGCAGCCATTCGCGGAGAAGGAACCTCAAACGATTATCTTCCCCCCGAAGTGCCTTCGTTACCGGCATTTAGCCTTATGCGTGCCGTTTCTTCCAATATTCGGGATTTTGGACGTGACTACTGGACCGGAACGGTATATACTACCAATCGTCGCGTTTGGGAGTATGACGATGAGTTCAAAAATTACCTGCGTAAGTTGCGTGTAATGGCTGTGGACATGGAGACGGCAACCTTGTTCACGTGTGGTTTTGCTAATCACATTCCCACAGGAGCCTTGCTGTTGATTTCGGATCAGCCCATGATTTCTACGGGCGTAAAAACCGATAAAAGTGATAGGATCATCACCGAAAATTTCGTGGAAGAACACGTTAAGATTGGTATAAAATCGCTCACTACGCTTATCAACAGAGGCTCAACGGTAAAACACCTCCGGTTTGACTGGTAATGGTGTGCGTAAAGCCTTTGTGTTTAAAAGTTTGAAAGTCTGAAAAAATGGCCAACGTTACTTTCGATTCACTGAAAAAAGAGATTTCCAACCGCAACTTCGCTCCCGTCTATTTGCTGATGGGAGAGGAAGCCTATTTTATAGATCAATTGACAGAGCTGTTATTGGAGGAAGTGCTGACAGAGGCAGAAAAAGATTTTAATCTGCTCACGTTTTACGGAGTGGATTCCGATGTGAATACCATCGTTACAGCAGCACGTCGTTTTCCGATGATGGCTGAATACCAGCTTATTGTTGTTAAGGAGGCACAAGAGCTCAACAAGTTTGAACTGTTGGATTCTTATGTTAAAAATCCGTTGAAAAGCACAGTGCTGGTTATCAATTACAAACACGGAACGGTTGATAAAAGAAAAGCGGTGATAAAGCATATCGAGAAGAACGGAGGCGTAGTATTTGAGTCGAAGAAGTGGTATGAAAACCAGGTTCCCGCTTTTATTAAAAACTATTTTTCGGGGAAGAATATCCTGATCGACGAAAAATCTGCTCAGATGATCACCGATTTTGTAGGAAACGACATCAGTAAACTTATTCAGCAACTTCAAAAGTTGGAAGTTTCCCTACCCGAAAGCTCCAACAGAGTTACTTCGGAGCTTATTGAAAAAAATGTGGGTATCAGTAAAGATTACAACAACTTTGAGTTGCTGAAAGCAATTGCCGAAAAAAATATCCTGAAAGCCCAAACGATAGTTGATTATTTCGGTAAGAATCAGAAAGACAATCCCAACGTTGTAACGTTGTCTGTTTTGTTCAATTACTTCAGCAATCTGCTGGAGTGCTTCTGGTTGCCACAAAAAAGCGAGAAAAACGTGATGTCGACACTGAACCTGAAATCACCGTTTTTCGCCCGCGATTACATGACCGGCTTACGAAATTACAATGCCACCCAAGTAATGGAGATCATCACCCACCTGCGTACTTTCGATGGTAAATCCAAGGGGATTGACAACCTTTCTGCTTCGCCCGGAGAATTGCTTAAAGAATTGGTTTACAAAATAATGCATTAATCTCCAGCCAGCCAATTGAGAATAACCTCGCTTTTGGGGCTTTCTTTAGGCATCACCACATCCACTAAGTTTCCTTTCTCGTCGATCAGGAATTTCTGGAAGTTCCAGGTGACTTCCTGATCGATCTTTCCGTTTTCCGATTTCTTGGTCAGCCACCTGTAAATAGGAGCCTGGTTATTGCCGGCAACACTGATCTTTTCCATCATCGGAAAGGTCACGCCGTAATTCCGGGTACAAAATTCTTTAATCTCCCGGTTGGACCCAGGTTCCTGATCTTTGAAGTTATTCGCCGGAAATCCAACGATAACCAATCCCTTGTCCTTATACTCGTCGTACAGTTCCTGGAGAAGTTCGTATTGCGGGGTCAAACCACATTTTGAAGCGACATTAACGATCATCACTTTTTTTCCCTTGAACTGCGACAAGTCGAACTTTTTACCGTCGATATCGGTAACGGTGAAATTGTACAAGTTTTTTGGTTTGTTTTGTGCAGACGCCAACACAACAACAGTGAGAAGTAATAAAACTGAAATTATTCCTTTTTTCATCTTTTTATGCGTTTAAAGTTTCACAAATTAAATCATTTTTCTTCGTTTTTCTCTTTTTTGTCCCAAAATTTTTATTTGACCATTTTTTTCTGCACTGTTTTTTAGCGTTAATCAGTTAACAATCAATGTACAGATGACATTTAAAATGCAGGAGAACCGACTATTTCCCTTGGATCCGGAGAAAGGTCAGGTATTTTTTGTTGTTCGTGACGTTCCGGAGAATTCCTTGAAGCATCCGTCGTTTACTTGAGCGACACTGACCATTGCCGTAAACCCATAGCAGGTCCATAAATAAATTCACATCAACCGTTGAATATTTACAAACAATTTAATAAATAACAAATGTTGATCCCCGTGTTTATATACAATAATAAACTACAAATACTTAAATAAAATTTACAACGAGTTCAGTATAACATTTGTTTATCAATTGATTTAACAAACCATTAATAGATTTAGTTTTATAATTATTAGTCTGGTAATAAATGCATTATACTATTTTATCAAATCTATTAATTAATTTATTGAGGGTTTTTGCTTGGAAAATGCGATCAAAGTGTTAAATAAGTGCATATTTATTTATTTAATATATTGTATATGAACAATATATGTATATATTATAAAGTTTATGTTTTTATATGACGCCTTGCTGTTAACCGTTGTTATCGAAGATTTAAACACAATTGTAAACAGGCGATATATTTTTGTAATACACAAATGTTCGTCACAGAAATTTCTGTTTGTATATATTATTTTATACATTTGTATTTAGTTTGAATTCTGAATATTTATTCATTGTTTATATCCTTACATCATGAGAGAACGTATCAGACAAATAATGGAGAATGAAAATCTGACGCCGGCAAAATTTGCCGATAGACTTCAGATCAATCGGGCCAATATTTCTCATATTTTAAACGGGAGGAATAATCCAAGCCTCGACGTCGTTACCAAAATTTTATCGGGAATGCCGTACATCAATACCGAATGGCTGATCAATGGCACCGGACAAATGTATAAAGATGGATTTGATGTGGATTCCATCCCCCTGGAGCATGATTTGTTCCATCAGGCCCCGTCTCCAGCACACCAAGTAAGAGAAAGGGTTGAAAAATCGGATGGAATCGACGTTAATGGCTTAGAAAAAAGTGTTCAAATGGTTGATAATAAAGTATAATCTGCAAAAAGTCAGTGATAAAAAAATCAGCCAAATAATTATTTATTACAACGACAACACGTTTGAGACTTTCATGCCGCAGCCAGGAAAATAACCTCCTCCTTTTCAGCAAGTTTTCATTTTCTTAAAAATTCGTATCTTTGACTTTTGCGATAACTGACCGATGTTATGTAAGAAAACAATGCAAATAGAGGCGACGGATTAGCAGATCGAAGATACTGATCATTATTGCGGTAGGTCTTTTTATGGAGCCCGATATCCCGGCAACAGTCTCCCGGGATTCTGTGTTGTTACCAGATTTTCAGAAGATTAGCCTGGCTCTTATTTTTGTTTTGTTGACCTTTGGAGGATGGAATGAGGTTGCTTATGTCTCATCGGAGCTAAAGACGGGCAGCAGGAAGATAAGGTTTGTGCTGGTTGCGAGTAAAGATGCCTGATGTACTCTTATACCGGCAAAGGTGCTTTATTGGGGGCGGCACTCTTAATCATCGGGTTTATTTTTTACTTTATTTTCAAAAACAAGATTGTAGCAAGGAAGGATTGACAGGCTTAAATTATTAATTTTATCTTATTTATTCTTAATTGGTTGAACAATTAACGGCACCAGTTGATTTATTGCATAAGCCCCTTATTTTCCAACAATTAAAATTGCACAACATGAAATCGATCAATTGTTTGTCTGTTTTGTTATTCACGTTGGTATTCATGCAGTAAAATGCTCAGATAGATCTTGACGTTCCTTACGTTCCTGCTCCGGTGGAGGTGGTAGATGCCATGCTTGACCTGGCAAAAGTGAACAGGAACGATGTCGTTTACGATTTGGGATGTGGTGATGGGCGTATAGTGATACTTATCTGCTACCGGATGGAAACCGGGAAGTAGGGTTGTTTCTCATGCTTTTGACATGGGCGACTGGAAGCCCGATAAGCAGGTATCGGTTGACGGCAGAACGGTATATTTGTGGACGATACCCAAAAAGAAAAATAACCGTCGGATAGAATTCCGGAAAAAAACTTTTTGAAAACGTACCGTAACTCTTTTTAGAACCAGGTTTGCTCCTTGCAGGCCCGGTTTTCTTTTGAAAGCCTGCGTAAGAATTGAAAATTATAGCGTAAATTTGTACCCAATAAAGTTTTCACCGATGAAAGTACTCGATTTCACTGTCCGCTCAAATGAGCCACTGAATTATCAAAATAACCTGATTAAGGTTGCCCCGGCCGATAATGAACCATTGCCCGACATGCATCCGGGACAGTTTGTCCAGGTTTTAGTAAGTAATTCGGGTAGTGTATTCCTTCGAAGGCCCATATCCATCAACTTTGTGGATAGGGGAAAAAATGAAATGTGGCTTTTGGTACAGCGTGTGGGTGAAGGGACCCGGAAAATATGTGAAATAACAGCAGGACAAACATTGAACCTGATTTTTCCCTTGGGCAACTCCTTTTCTATTCCACACAAAAAAGGCAGGTACTTACTTATTGGTGGCGGAGTGGGAACTGCACCCATGCTCTTTCTGGGTAAAAAACTCAACGAAAAAGGATTTTCTGCCGAGTTTCTTCTGGGAGGACGCTCTCAAAGAGACATCCTTCAAATAAGTGAATTTGAGAGACTGGGGTCAGTATACTGTACTACCGAAGACGGATCGTTGGGCGAAAAAGGATTCGTAACAGACCATTCCGTTCTTCGAAACAACTCGTACGACTTTATTTATACCTGCGGACCCAAACCTATGATGATGGCAGTAGCCCGGTATGCAAACACAAACAAAACCGGATGTGAAGCATCCCTGGAAAATCTTATGGCATGTGGTTTCGGGGCTTGCCTGTGCTGTATCGAAAAAACAACCCGGGGAAATCTTTGCTCCTGCACGGATGGTCCCGTTTTTAACATCAACGAACTCACATGGACAGATTAAAAGTAAATATCGGGAAACTGGAGTTGCAAAATCCTGTAACCACAGCATCGGGGACTTTCGGTTACGGGGTGGAATACGCCGACTTCATCGACTTGAACCGGCTGGGGGCAATTTTTGTCAAAGGAACAACCCTGGAGCCGAGACAAGGCAACGACTATCCGAGAATGGCCGAAACGCCTTCGGGAATGCTCAATTCCGTCGGGTTACAAAATAAAGGTGTGGACTATTTTATCGAACGCATCTATCCCGGGATAAGGGAGTATAATACCCGCATTATTGTTAATGTATCGGGTTCAACCCTGGAAGATTACGTGAAATGTTCCGAGAGATTGGAAGATTTGGACAAGGTTCCTGCCATTGAACTGAACATTTCCTGTCCCAACATCAAAGAGGGTGGAATGGCTTTTGGCACTACGTGCCAGTCGGCTGCAAACGTGACCAAAGCAGTTCGAAATGTTTACCGTAAGACGTTGATCGTAAAACTATCGCCCAACGTTACCGATATAGCCGCCATAGCCAAAGCAGTTGAAGATGAAGGCGCAGATTCTGTATCGTTGGTCAATACATTCCTGGGAATGGCTATCGATGCGGAAACAAGAAAACCCCGGCTCTCTACAGTAACGGGAGGGTTGTCCGGTCCTTGCATCAAACCCATTGCACTGAGAATGGTCTGGCAAGTGTACAATGCCGTGAGAATTCCGATTATAGGGATAGGGGGTATTTCAAGTGCAGCCGATGCCATTGAATTTATGCTTGCCGGATCAACGGCCGTACAAATCGGAACCTACAACTTTATTGACCCGGCGATCTCTATGAAAGTGATCGATGGAATTACCGATTACTTAAGCAGGCATAAACTGAAGTCAGTCAGCGAAATAATAGGTAAATTAGAGGTTTGATGTGTTTTTGATTTTATTTCATTTGGAAATATGTCAAAATGGGTATTTGTGATGAAAATATTTTACAAATTGGATAATTGATGTATCTTTGTAGATAGATAATTACATCAAAACCGCAAAAAATGTCAAACCTGATTGTTCCAAAAGGATATAAGCCCCTGCTAAATCTTAGGCAGACGGAGCTGGGAATTAAAAAAATCAAGGATTTTTTCCAGCAGAACTTAGCATCGGAATTACGTTTACGACGTGTTACCGCACCGCTTTTTGTAGAAAAGGGAACCGGAATCAACGACGACCTGAATGGGGTAGAGCGGCCGGTGAGTTTTCCCATAAAGGACATGAACGATACCGTTGCAGAAATTGTGCATTCACTCGCCAAATGGAAAAGGATGACCCTGGCCGATTACGGAATAGAAAAGGGTTATGGTATTTATACCGACATGAATGCTATCCGTGCTGATGAAGAATTGGACAACCTGCATTCCCTTTATGTTGATCAGTGGGACTGGGAAATGGTTATCGATGAAAGAAACAGAAGCGTCTCTTTCCTGAAAGATGTAGTAAAGCGGATTTACAGTGCCATGCTCCGCACCGAATACCTGGTGCACGAATCTTTTCCTCAGTTAACGCCTGAGCTCCCCCGTGAAATAACGTTCATTTCATCCGAGGATCTGTTGCAAAAATTTCCGGACCTGGCGGCAAAGGAACGAGAAGACGCTATAGCGAAAGAGTGTGGAGCCGTTTTTATTATTGGTATCGGAGGAGATTTATCGAATGGAGAGCCGCACGATGGTCGTTCGGCAGATTATGACGACTGGACAACGCTCAACGAGGAAGGGTTCGAGGGGTTGAACGGCGATCTGCTTGTCTGGAACTCTGTGCTCGAAAGGGCAGTGGAGCTGTCATCCATGGGAATTCGTGTGGATAAGGAAGCTTTGCTGAAACAGCTAAAAATTAAAAACGAGGAGGAAAAACTGAAGTTGTTTTTTCACAAAAGATTGATCAACGATGAACTTCCCCTTTCCATAGGTGGCGGAATAGGGCAGTCACGTCTGTGCATGTACTACCTGCGTAAAGCGCATATCGGAGAGATCCAGGCCAGCATATGGTCAAAAGAAATGAGGAAAGAGGCAGCGGAGAACGACATTTTCCTGATATAGAATAAAAGCCTGTTTGTCAACATGCATTGAAAAATTCCTGTTTTTGCTTTTTTTTTGTACTTTTACCTATCCAAACCAACCGTTGCGTTAAGCTGTGCGAGTGAAGCCGGGCTTACTTGAGCCGTAGCTGTGCCGTAGCGAGCAATGGTCTAACTTTAGTCGACCGTCATGACCGTAAAAATTGAAGAGAGCTGGAAACAACGATTAAGCGATGAGTTTGAAAAACCCTATTTCAAAACCCTGACCGACTTTGTACGTCAGGAGTATTCCTCCCGTATTGTTTACCCGCCTGCAAAGCTGATTTTTAATGCTTTTGACCAATGTCCTTTTGAACGGGTGAAAGTGGTTATTGTCGGACAAGATCCGTACCATGAGCCCGGCCAGGCCAATGGGTTGTGTTTTTCTGTGAACGACGGAGTGCAAATTCCTCCATCCCTGGTCAATATTTATAAGGAGATCCGTGACGATTTAGGAATTCCCGTTCCGACATCGGGGAACCTGGAAAGATGGAGTCGGCAGGGGGTTCTTTTGTTGAATGCAACGCTTACTGTCCGTGCCCATCAGGCCGGATCACACCAACACAAGGGATGGGAAGAATTTACCGATTCCGCAATTTTTCACCTGGCCAGCGAACGTGAAAACCTGGTTTTTATTCTTTGGGGTGCCTATGCACAGAGAAAAGGAGCAGCCATTGATGCGAACAGGCACCTTGTGTTGAAGTCTTCACATCCTTCGCCGTTGTCTGCACATCGGGGATTCTTTGGCAACAAGCACTTTAGTAAAACAAATGCTTATTTGCTGGCAAAAGGAACTTCTCCTATCCAGTGGTAACTTTTTAAGTCGCAAAACTTCACACAAGATGGAACACAAAGCAGGCTTTCTTCTAATGGGATGTTTTATTGCCGTCACGGCTTTTTCTCAGCCTGTCGATTGTGTAAGACAGGATCAGGTGATCTTCGAAAAGTTCACGAAATTTATCGAACCTTACCGGCCAAAATCAACGGATTCGATTTTACAACAGACAGCTGAATTTTTTCTCCATTCACCTTATGTTGCCGGCACGCTGGATAAGAACAATACCGAAAGGGTGGTCATAAATTTGCGGGAGTTCGATTGTGTAACTTTTGTGGAAACAGTGATTGCCCTTGCTAGTGCAGCTGCATCGGACGATTTGTCGTTTGATAATTTTACTTCGCGAATAAAGCAAATCAGGTATAGGAACGGTGTTATTGAGGGTTTCGATTCCCGGTTACATTACACTTCCGACTGGGTTTACGACAACGTGGAAAAGAAAATTTTATCGGCAACAGCCCAACAGTTGGGTGGAATCAGGGAAACGAAGATCATTGATTTTATGACTTCGCATCGCTCTGCCTACCGTGCATTAAAAACAGATGATGAAATGCTCGAAAGAATAAGGATCATGGAAAATAAAATAAACGCAAGAAATGGATTTTACTACCTTCCTAAAGATAAAATTGCTTCAAAGGAAGCGGATATTCCACACATGGCAATGATTGCCTTTACTACCTCCATTAAGGGGTTGGACACTACACATACGGGATTTGCCTATAAAAAGGACGGAAAACTGACTTTTATCCACGCGTCGAGTGCAAAAAAAAAGGTGGTAATCGATGAAAAGACGTTAAGCGAGTATTGCCAGGGGCAAAAATCGTGCACGGGAATCATGGTGATGCCGATCCGTTGATTTTATTCAAACGAATGATCGTTGTTTTCGGCTTTCTTTTTCTTTTCCCCCATAAACCATTTGTCCGCTTTCTTGAAAGCTGTGTTGACAAGGATGATCAACAGGGTGGAGATCAGTAGTTCGACATACAGCCCCAATCCGGCAAGAGAGCCTAACGCGGCGCTACACCATATTGTCGCAGCAGTTGTGAGACCCTGAACATTGATACCCCTGTGAAGGATCACACCGGCTCCCAGAAAACCGATTCCCGTGACAATCTGGCCAATTATTCGGGTAGGGTCTCCTCCGTTTTCTGTTAAATTTACGTTGATCAATACGTAAATGGCGGCACCTACCGCCACCAGGGTATTGGTACGGAATCCCGCACTTTTGTTGTTGATCTGTCGTTCAAGTCCCACAGCGCCGCCGGCAGCTACCGCTGCCAGCAGACGAAAAACAAACTCCAATGTTGGCATAGCTTAAAAAGATCCGATAAGTTGTTCGGCATTGGTCGCAAAGATATTCATTTTTTGCCATTCTGGTGAGGTCAGCTCCGGAATAACTTTCTTTTTGTTTGACTGCACGGGGATGATCCTGTATTTTAATTTCCCGCTTTCGGTGTATTTTCTCACCCAGACCAACGAATAGTGGCAAGATTCAATCTTCACCGGACTGTTATCGTCCGCTTTACTGACAACGATTTCAGCCATTGCACCGCCATCGGTGTTTATTTTTTGCTGGTTGGAAATGAAATTGCCGAGCGAATAATGAACGACAGCATCAATTTCGCCGTTTACGTTGTTTTTTACCAGCGGTTGGACTACGTGCGGATGATTGCCGATTATGATCCTGACACCATTCCTGAAAAGGTAACCTGCCAGTTCTCGCTGTTCCTTGTTGGGGTAGGTTCTGTACTCGTCACCCCAATGCATGTTGGCAATGACCACATCGGGATTATACAGTTGCGTAAGACCAAGATCTCGTTTGATTTGCAGGGTATCGATAACATTTACGGTATTGGGGCCGGTAACCGCAAGTCCGTTGGTGTCGTACGTATAGTTCAGGAAAGCGATTCGGATGCCGTTTTTAATGATCATAAGCGGGTACTTCAAGCCGCGACTGCTTTTCGAACTGAACACTCCGGTATGTTTTATTCCGATGGAGTCCAACACCCTGAGCGTGCGTTCAATCCCTCTGCGACCCTTGTCGGCTATGTGGTTGTTAGCCAGGAAGAAAAGATCGAATCCGGCTTCTTTCAAAGCAAAAGCGAACTCGTCGGGAGCGCTGAATTGTGGGTAGCCCGAATAGGGTTTTCCGGCCAGTGTGGTTTCGAAATTTACACAAGCAAGATCTGCAGACGAAATTTTCTCTTTCAGCAAATAAAAACAGGAATCGTAATTGTATCCGTTCTGAGTTTGTGCTGCGTGTATTTGCGGTAGGTGCTGCATAGCGTCTCCGGCAAAAAGCAGCCTTATCCGTTTCTCCTGAGCTTGCGAAAGCGAAACGGTAAGGAGCAGAAGTAAGGCTGAGACGATGAAACGCACGGACAAGCGGGTTATTGGGGGATAGTTGCGGGTTTCGGCTGAAGGGTATAATCGTAAAGCTGTTTGTTTTTTAACACCTCTTCGGCTTTTTTCAACGCAGCATCATCCCGAAGTTCATACATCAGCACACCTTCCTTGTAGTAGTATCGCTGAACGATCTCCGTCTCGATCATCTTGATGATCTCTTTCCTGAAAAGATCCAGGTCACGGTCAAGATCGGGTTGCAGCTTTTCTTCCAGGGCCTTGAATTCTTCCGAAGCGGTATTAAAATACCCCTCGAATTCCATGATGTTTTTTAGCGATTGTAACGAACGGTTGCTCATCTGGTCGTACTGGAAATCCTTGGTTTTCACAAATTGCTTAAACTGTTCGTAATCAGTGTCAGAAAGACGAAAACTTGCAGGAGAAGCAACGGTGGGGTGCTTTATTACCCAACCGGTGACGTAATCGAAAATGATGTTTTCGGTGAGCAAATAGTAACCTATCGTACCGCCTTTTTCCTGCGGAATGAGGTAATCGGGTGTTATGCCGCCTCCATCGCGAACTTCACGTCCGTTTTTGGTTTTGAAAACATGGGTCAAACTATCCGGAACACGCGCAACAGAACCGTCGGGATTGCGGTGCGAATAATCCAGGGCCTGGATACAACGTCCGCTCGGGATGTAATACTTCGATGTGGTTATTTTGATGTTTCCACCGTAAGGCAAGTCCCGCGGTGTTTGCACCAGCCCTTTTCCGAAAGAGCGATTGCCGATAATAACTGCCCTGTCCAAATCCTGAAGTGATCCGGCAACAATCTCGGATGCGGAAGCAGAACCGGTATCAATAAGCACAACAATTGGCATAAGTGTATCCAAAGGCTGGTTTTGAGTGCGATAGGATCTGTCCCATTGCTTAACCTTGCCACGTGTAGAAACGATCTCAAGACCTTTCTGCACAAAGAAGTTGACAACATTGACGGCTTCATCCAAAATACCGCCACCGTTTCCGCGAAGGTCGATAACCAATGATTTGGCACCTTTTTTCTTCAGGTCCAGGATCGTTTCCTTTACCCGGCTTGAACTGCCGTTGGTAAATCCGGAATAATGAAAATATCCCACGTTATCGTCCAACAGAGCAGAATAGGTGATGGGATCGATTTCAATTTTTTCCCTGACCAGAGTAATTTCACGGAACTTGTTTTCGCCGGGACGTTGAACCTTTAGTTTCAACGTTGTTCCGGGAGTTCCTTTTAGTTTATCGCTGACCTCTTTTACCGATGCTTTTTCCATATCCGCCCCGTCAATTTCCAGAATGGCATCGCCAGCTTTCAAGCCTGCTTTATCGGCCGGAAGACCCTTGTAAGGTTCGTTAATGATCACCCGGTTATTGTTGTAGGAGATGATCGACCCTATGCCGCCATACTCGCCTGTTGTCATGAATTGAAGATCACCGATATTCTCTTCAGCGTAGTACTCCGTATAAGGGTCCATCCGCGCGAGCATGGTCCGGATGGTTCCGTTGACCAAACTGTCCACTTTTACGCTATCCACGTAAAACATGTCCAATTCCCGGATTACGGAATTGAAAATATCGATGCTTTTATTGATATCGAAATACCGTTTATTTTTATCGGTTTGCGTAGTTTGGGATTGAACAGTTGTCGTTATCAATACGACTAATATAAGAAGAGAAATTTTTTTCATATTCAAAGAGATCCGGAAATAATCGTTTTGTTTTTTTTTATTTGCCTGACAAAGAAACGAATTTTTCAGGAATTTAAGGGATTGTTTTAGTTATATGTTTTTAAAATGGGGCGTGAAGTCGTGTTTTTAAATTATCTTTGAGACGTTTTTTACAAAACGATGATCCTGTATGAATAATTATCTCCGTCATATCTTTCTTCCCTTTTTTGTTGGATTTCTGATTTTTACCGTAACCTGCTTGATTCGTTCTGAAGATGTTCCTCAACTTCCTCAGCTTGTGGCGTGGGACAAGGTAGCACATTTCGGAATGTTTTTTGTGTTGTCGTCCGTCTCTTTGTTTGATTATTATCGCTTGCACAACGGCCGTCCCGGGATAATCCGCTGGGTTTTCTGGGGATTTGTCTTGCCCGTTATATACGGAGCAGCTATTGAACTGATGCAAAAGTACTTTTTCAGTTCGCGAAGTGCAGAACTGGCCGATTTCCTGGCCGATTTCCTGGGCTCACTGACCGCGTTGCTTATTGCTTTATTTTTACTTAAAAAAATCCGAAAACAGGAAAAAAAACTATCTTTGTAAAGTAGAAAAAATTGGTCGATATTCTTTGCTCTCTGCTCTCAGTCCTATAATGACATTTAATTATGGTAAAACATCTCCTTTTTGTTTTGATAATCGCGTTAGTGTGGGGCGCTTGCAGTTCATCCGCAAAAAAGAACGTGGGGCTTGCGCAAAAACAAGACACCTTGCAGGTTCAGGATACCCGTGACCGCCAATACCTGGTAAAAGTGGGTGATCCGGCTCCCGATTTTGAAATGACCTTTCCCAACGGCGAGAAGATTAAACTATCTGATTTGCGCGGGAAAGTGGTGATGTTGCAATTTACCGCCAGTTGGTGCGGGGTTTGCCGGAAAGAGATGCCATACATTGAGAAAGAGATATGGCAAAAACATAAAGCCAATCCCCAGTTTGCGTTGTATGGTATAGACCGGGAGGAACCGGCTGAAAAAATTCAGGTGTTGCGCGACGCGACCGGTGTTACCTATCCCGTCGGAATGGATCCGGATGCGGGAATCTTCGGGTTGTATGCCGAAAAAGATGCAGGAATAACCCGCAACATCATTATTGACCGGGAGGGTAAGATCGTGATGCTTACCCGGTTGTTTGAAGAAGAGGAATTCAACGAAATGGTTTCCTTGATTGACAAGTTGCTGAGAGCTACGAGTTAAGGTTAAATACATTACATAACACAAAAAAGATCATGAAATACGAAGATTTAAAAATCCTGGACCAACTTCGTGAAAAAGGAAGCATCACCGAAGAAGAATACCAACGCGAAAAGGCGAAGATATTGAATGAAACAACTTCTTTGGGCAGTAAACCTCTTTTCGGACTGGAAGAAAACACTTATCTTATGTTGATGCATGTTTCCCAACTGCTGGGTTTGCTAATTCCGTTAGCCGGGTTTGCTAATTCCGTTAGCCGGGTTTGTGGTGCCCGTACTCATGTGGATAATCAATAAGGATACCCATGCCAATGTGGATATTCACGGAAAAAACATATTGAATTTCACAATCAGCTACCTCATTTACAGTGCAGTATTAGCTGTCACCATTATCGGCATTCCGTTGCTCGTCGTTCTAGGTATCCTTTACCTGGTTTTTGTTATTCTGGCTGCTGTCAAAGCCAATAACGGCGAATACTGGAGATATCCGTTTATTATTCAATTTTTTAAATAATGAGTGAAGAGTTTTTGATAAAATATACCGGAGTACAGCTCAACAGAGACGAAAATATTATCTTGCGTGATGTGAACCTGGAGGTTAACCGGGGCGATTTTTTGTACGTTATCGGTAAAGTAGGGTCTGGGAAAAGTACATTGCTCAAGAGTATGTACGCCGAAATTCCGATTGAGTCAGGCGATGCCCGCGTCTTCGATTATCACTTACAGGACCTGAAAAGAAAACAGATCCCTTACCTGCGTAGAAAAATCGGTATCGTTTTCCAGGATTTCCAACTGCTTATCGACCGTACCGTAGAAAAGAACCTGGAGTTTGTGCTCCGGGCGACGGGTTGGAAAGACAAAATAGTTATCAAGGACCGTATTGTTGAGGTGCTGACGCAGGTGGGAATGCAAAACAAAACGTACAAAATGCCGCACGAACTCTCGGGCGGCGAACAGCAGCGCGTGGTAATTGCCCGGGCGTTGCTCAATTCGCCGCTGCTGATCCTTGCCGATGAACCTACAGGAAACCTGGATCCCGAAACAGGCAGCCAGATTGTTGACCTGCTGCAACAGATTTCCGGTACGGGCACTGCCGTTATTATGTCAACCCATAACTATTCCATTGTCCAAACTTTTCCCGGACGCATCATGAAATGCGAAAACGCGGGGTTGATTGACTTGAAAAGTAATGGACAATAAAGAATTATCAAGAAAATTATTTGTTGCGGTAACTATTAAATGATTTTGCTGTTTATATCGTTATAAAAGAAATTGTATGAAGATCAACAAATTGCTAATTTTCCTTTTAGCCGGCTGTCTGCCGGGTTGCGTTGCCTCGTCCAAAACGGAAACTAAAGCGGAAAAGCAAGGCTGGAAGCTTTCCATGCAATCCTATACCTTTCACCTGTTTTCCGTAGTGGAATCGTTGGAGAAAACCCGGGAGGCGGGGTTGCATTACATTGAGATCTATCCCGGACAGAAGATGGGAGATGGATTTGGTGATGCTCTTTTCGGTTATGACTTAACAACAGAACAACAAAAGCAATTGAAGAAGCTGGCCGCATCCAAAGGTGTGAAAATAGTATCTTCCGGTGTTTGGACATCTTCGCGCGATGAATGGGAAAAGGTTTTCTCGTTTGCCAAAAATATGGAAATGGAATTTATCAGCGCCGAACCGGCTCGTGAGGATTGGGTGGTAATGGAAAGTCTGGCAAAACAATATAAAATAAAGGTAGCCACCCACAATCATCCGAATGAAAATTCCTATTGGAATCCTGAACTTTTGATGAAGTACATTGGACAAAGAGATCCGTTATTGGGTTCAAGCGCCGATGTTGGTCATTTCAGGAGAATGGGAGTTGATCCGATAGCGGCGTTGAGGCAACTGAAAGGAAGGCTCATAGCCATGCACTTCAAAGATATTGCTTCTGCAGGACTGGAGGGTGCTTTGGAAGATGTGGTTTGGGGGACCGGAGTGTTGGACGTGAAAGGAATGATGGAGGAGTTGAAACGTCAGGGCTTCAGCGGTTATTTTACTATTGAGTACGAAGCGAATTGGGAAAATAACTTGCCGGAAATCAGGCAGTCTATTGACTATTTTAATAAAGTTGCGGATGAGATTTTATAAGCGGTTTTTTTTGCTTCTACTGGTTTAAATTAAACCGAAGGCTCAAGCCTGCACTTGTGTTAGTTGTGGGGTATGCTGTTGAGGAGACCAACGGCACATGGATGGTTTTATCGAAGAATGCGCGGAGCGTGAGAGACCGGCTCATCGCATAATCGGCAGAAAAGCGGATGGCGGTGGTCTTTAATCCGCTGGTTGCCTGTGTAAACCGGTCTTCGATCTTGCGGATAAGGGCCTGTGTGATTTTATGCGACACATCCACCCGGATGTTCAGGTCGTTATTGAACTCCGGCAAGTTACCGGGGTTGTCCTGTTGCGTGTCTTGTGTGATGCGGTTTGCGCGTGTCTGCCGGCGACCGGCTTTTACCGAATTGGAGCCGAAACCGACGACGCGGTTAAAGTCGGGCAACCGATAACCCAACCCGAGAACCATGTCGTTGTCGTTCGTTTCCACAATTTGATAGGATGCGATGTTCAGGTTGAGCGAACGCGTGTGGTTAATGCGGAAATTGAGTGTCATGTTGTTTTCGAGTACCCCCCGCGCCTCGATCAGCGGGCTGAAGGTTTCGATCAGGTTTACCGCGGGGATGTTGTAAGGCGATGACGGAACAGGCGAACCGGTAAGCATATCGCGAACATATCCCAAATCGGAAGTATCGTCCAGGGGTACCCAGCCGAGGAATGAGGAGAACGCTCCCACGCGATATTGCGAAACATATTTGTGCGCAAGCGTAAGTGATTTGAAGTTTGTCCGGAGCGTGGGCAGCATTTGCAAAACGTTGTACGAAATGTCCCAGTTGGGCAGAAGCGATAACAGATCGGGAAAAGCGGTCAACTCTATTTTTTTAGCATTCTTTCCTGTGTAGGCTGCCAGGAAAGAGGGTATCAGCACGTCTGCCGCATGGAGGTCCACCTCGCCGATGGCCGTTCCTGAGGGGTGGTTTTGATACCGGCTGCGTACCCTGCCGGCGACGATCTCCCGGTTTGCCAGGAACCGGTCAAACGATGTGGAGATGTAATCATTTCCGGCCCTGGAGTCCTCAAAAGCCGAAGCCAGGGTTAACGTGCTTATCGCAAAACTTCCGCCGTAAACCTTGGGCATTCCGTCGAACATGTATTGGATCTCTGTACGTCGGTTATTTTCATACAATGCATTCAAATCGATTTTCAGGCCGCGGATCGGTTCAAGGGTGGCGTCCATGCGCATGTTGTGTGTTTGTTGGTATAGAGCCGGCGATATATTGTCTGTGTTTTTAACCAGCCAGTTGTTGGCATCGGCCTTTTCCAGAAAATGTCCGCCTCCATCGAAGCCGAACGCGAAGCCCAGCCCGGGGATCAGCCCGGCAGGCGTATGGTTTTGTCCGAAAAAATCGCCGACCGCGGGGTCAAAACCCGGGATGTCAGTCCTGGACCTGTAGCCGAAATTTACGTTCACACTGCGCACCATCATCAGGCTGCGTGCCAGGTAGTGGGCAACGTCTGCGTCAAGGTGTTGGCCGGTTTCCCGCAGAAACCCGATTTTGTTGTACAGCTGTACCAGGTTTAGCCGTCCGTTCACGGTAAGCGACAAATCGTTTTGCAAAATGTTTCCGATTTTTTCATCGCGGATAAATGCGCCCCGTTCCCACCGGTAGCGCGAATGGTACGCCGTGCTTACACTCATCCAGTCCAGAACGGGAATTTGTGCAAACGGAAGCGTGTAGCTTACATCTGCCGTTTGTTCGTAATTGAGCGGTTTGCCCAGGTTCTGAATACTCTGAATCACGGAATCTTTCCAAAGCTCGTAGTCGTCGCGGTTAAGCTTTTTGTTTACCTGCAGATAAGGTTCTTCTATTTCGGCAATGGTGCCTGAACGGAACGAGGTTTTCAGGTTTCGGGTCAGGTCCCAGGTAACCGAAAAATCCCGGTCCCAGGTGAAGTATTGGTTGAACGTTAAATACTGCCGTTGCGACTGTGTAAATCCGGACATGTGTGCGTTCAGGTCGCGTAATTGTGCTTCCTGGTAGTTGCGCATCAGCTGGGAACCGATCTGGATATTGTTGGGCAGGTAGTTGAAACTGAAATTTTTAAAAGGTTCAAGCGGTTTCACAAGCGGAGCATAAACGTAGTTTGCCTGCAAGCGCTGATGGATGCTATGGTTGTATTCGGTATCGGGGCTTTGAAAATGGTTCTCGCTGTAGGAATATCCGAAACTGAAATTCGCCGGGTCGTACGGCATCGGATTCTTGCTCTTTATATCCACCTTTACGTTATTCAGGTTCAGGCTCTTATTTAGCGTTTGTGTGACGGACAGGTCGCTGATCGAATCCCGTTCCTGTTTATTTCGCGTATTTTTTAACGATTCCGAAAGCAAAATATCCCGGTTGAGCGGATCGTATTGTGGTGCAGTAATTTGATTGGAGTAGGAATAGTAGAGGGGAGCCGATATCTTTGCCGGGTTAGGCAGGAATCTTCCCAGTTCCATCTTCACGGCAACACTTATTGATGAATAATCGTCGTTCCGTCGTTCCAGCAAGCTCTGATCAAGAGTGCCGAAGCCCACCGTTTCTTTTCTTCCAGAAACCGTTATCGATCCGATGTCCGATAACGCAAGATTAATATTTCCCTGTGCCGCCCAGCCCCCTTTTTCATCGAACTCGCTTAACCTGAGTTCGTTTACCCAAACTTCGGACGACTTGGCGGTGGCGGAGTTATTTCTAACGCCAATCATCATCACTTTCACTTCGGCAAGCGATGGATTTCCTACAACGGTTAACCTGTTTTCCGGCTTTTGAGGATCTGCTTCGGAATATGGGGTGAGGTAAGTCACGCCGCTGCCACGCCGTTTTTCAGCATTGCGCTTTAATTTCAAGTTCGTCAGCAACTCAAGCGGAAAATCGAATCTGTTTCCGGGTTTCCATACTGTCTCCTGGTGATCGGGGAGGTTCGTACTGTAACGTCCTGCAGGAGTTAATTTAAGTGGAATCTCGTATTCGTAGTAATTGTTCCTGTAGTCGGAACCGATACGCAAAAAAACAGTCATCTCGTCGTCTTGCAGGTCGGTGGTGCCGTCCACCGTTCTTTCGGCGTGAACAAACATCTGGAGGCGTTTGTAGCGACGCAGGTCGTACAGGGCATTTTTGTAAATAGCGCGGGAATCACCCGGATCAATCTCGCTCACTTTCAGCGCAATGGCCTGTTCGTTTTGTTGACGAAGCTGTGGTTGACTGGGATCGAGGATACGTGTCACACCCGGAGGTAAAACGTAATTCACGGGAGTACGGTCGCTGTTTTCCTCGATGCTTACGGTTGAAACTTCCAGCTTTCCCAATCCCGATACTGTTCCTCCCGACTGAAGGCTTTGGGTGTATATCCTCCATTCACTGCGTACGAGTTCCAGCGTGGCAAACCGAAGAAAAACGGGTTGTTCGAAGCCGGTCAAAAACATCCGCATGAAACGGATATTGTTGAATCCCCGGATATTACCCACCCGGGACTGATACTCACGGATGGGAATCTTAAATTGATACCAGTTCACCTTGCCCGTTTTGCCGTTACGCAACAAAACATTTGCTTCGCGTTTGTCAACGATAAAGTTGCTGCCTACCACCATATTCCCGGGACGAAGCTGTAATTTATACTGGTAATACGATTCGTTCTCATTCAGCGTATTGTCGTTGTCAATATCCTCCACATCGGGGGTTGTGCGCGATGCGGTGGAGTAGGGTTGTGCTTCGTCGGGTGCGAGAGAGTTTCCTTCGGTTCCGTTGTAATATTTATAACGATCCAGAATACTCAGCTGCGCCCGGTCCTGTTCTTGTCCCCTATAATGCCTGAAGTTGTCTCCAGACGGATCGTTTAGTAATGAATGTTTGTCTGCCCGCATTTCCGGCAATGCCTCTTCCGAGAGTTTGGGAATAATTTCATTCAAATAGGCGGAGTAAGTGGGAAACGCTTTTTCTTCTTCCGTACTCAATCCGTTCAGGCCTACGTCCTGAATGCGGCGCGATTCATTTCCGTGCGAATTATCGAAAGCATAAACGGTGGACTGGCGTAACGGGTATTTTCCCCAAACACTGGTGCCCACGGCAGCCGCATCACCGTTCACGGGTAACCCGTTTTCGAAAAACTTTTTTCCATCTTTCAGCACATCTTCCGAAATTTCACCCAGGTTGAAATACAAATCGCCTCCACGGGCAGTTCCCGTTTCATCGTTCACAAACGGATCCATCAGCCAGAATTCGATGTATTCGATGTTTGCCGCTTCAAAATCGCGGATGTCCATTTTTCGGGTGATTCCTCCCCACCGCTTTTCCGGGTCAAGCAATTTTCCTTCGGAATCGATGCGGGTGTCGAGGTTGTACGGGCCGCGCTCGTCGGGGTAAAAAGAGATGTTCATCACCGGAAGGGTAGGGGGTTCACCGTAAACCGCTTCTTTGTCGGGAAAAATTTCGCGTTCGTAGATTTCGCGCACCAGGTGATTGGACAGCTGTTCCTTGTCGTTTTTTATGTGTGTGGGGGTGAGCGTGGAGTTCCGGTGTGTAAACAGCCCATCGATATAGAACCACGCCATGTGCGCCCGGTTTTTTCCGTAATCAATGTTGTTGGATAATGCCGCTTCGGGAAACAGCCCGGTGGAGGTATCGTTGAAAGGCGTTGATGCCAACGCCCAACCGTAGGGTGAACGTAGGTCGATTCTTGAGGTGGACGTTTCAAAATCATCCAGATAGGAATATCCGCCTGTGTACTTGTTGCTGTAGTGTCCGGGAATCATATGGGCAAACTCCAGGTTGGCCGTCAGCTGGGATGGGGCGGAGGCGTCCACGAACGGAAGCATGTCGAGCAGGTGGGTAAGTGTGTACGATTGCTTCCTGAACGAGGTGTTCAGGCCCCAAAGCGTATTTTTTACCGACTCTTCGCCAAAGACAGTTTTCACGGTGAGGGGTTTTTCGTAATAGTGCATAACGGTGGCGCCTATCCTGAAATCTTTCGTGAAATCGTAAACCATGTTCATCCCCGCCATCGTTTTACGTTGCATGTTGAACGTCGATTGATCTTCAAGCGTTACAGTCAAGGGTGTTCCCGCATCCAGAATCGCCTGATTGATTACAGTTACCGTTCCGGAAATATAGTCTACCGAATAATCGGTACCTTCGGTCAACGCGACACCATTAGCAGCAACCCGTACGGAACCACGTGTAACGTTTGTCGCATTCAGGTTGAGCTCAGCGCCCGCGCTGCCCCGGTATTCACCTGAAATCCTGAATTTGTTTTTCTCCGCAAACTGCCGGGCAACGGTCAGCGTAGAGTCATAAAGCTGTTGGAAAACATATTTTTCAGCGACGGCATCGTTAGCAATCATTTTTTTTAAATGTGATCCAAAAGGTTCCAGTACAGGAAAGATGATCCGTCCGTTATTGGTCACAATGGTGAGGCCGTCTATGAAGTCGAAAATACCGTCGGGACGGGGATCGTTAGTTGAATTCAGGTTGTCGAGATTCATCACGCTCAACAACAGCCGATCGCGGATATCATTTTCGGGAATATAATTCAGGTAAACGCCCGTGGTGTCGCTCTGGTAAGTGATGTTGAGTTTAAACCGGTCTTTTTGAATGTCGTAGGCGCTGTATCCCAGTGAATAAATGTTTTTCATCATCAAATCCCAGGTATAGGATTGCGGCGAAAGGGCAACAGGTTTTAAGAGCTTCAGAAAAAGGGCACCTCCGTTTTGATCGGATGAAAATTCTCCTACCTGATAAGCTTTCCCGTTGTACGTGTATTCGAAAGCAACTGCCAGCACTTCATCTGCCTGCAACGGCGTACGCAACGAAACATAACCCAATTGAGGCTGGAAAGTATATTCGGAAGAAGTCAGCAGCCGTGCGCTTTCAATTTTCTCGTAATCGCGGCCGATAACCACGGTTGACGGAAAGACCGTTGTTGTTTGGCTGATATCGCGTGCGGCGACATAAGTCGAGATCAGCTGCCGGTACATTGTATTGGCATCGTTATGCGGCACGTCATCCGCACCTGCAGGCAGCCACAGGGGATTATGGATGGCACCGTGTTCCCCCAGATCGGCCAAAGCCAATATGTTCCGTGCCTGGTCATAACTGCTTCGCTTATTGGTCACCCACACTTCGATCCGGGTTATGAGCACCGCCGATTGGACGTAGGGCAATTTTGCCAGTGCCTTGTCGTAATTGTCCCTGAAGTAATGGCTTAAAAAGAAATGACGGTTTTCGTCGTATTGATCGGCGTTGAATTCGAAAGGCGTGGTCTGGACTGCGCCCAGCGAACTGATGGTCCGGGATTCCGATTCCTGTTGTGACAAAACAGTACTTACGCGCAATTTACCGAACTGCAGGTCCGATTTGATACCGAAAAGCGCCGTTCCGCCGCTGATAAGCGAGTTTTCGGTGGTCATGCTCACGTTTCCGGCTTCAATGTGTTTGACGATTTCGTCTTCATCGCCCTGATAAGCGAGTTTTATGCGCCTGGCGTCGAAATTAAACGCAGCATCTGTGTCGTAACTCAGTCCGAAATTGATTTTGTTGCCTACTTTGGCATTGACGTCAAGCTGAATCTGTGGATCGAGATCGAACCGGGTTCGCTTTCGTGAGCGCTCAGGCAGGGTGGGGTTGTCGATTACGTTTCTTTTTAATCCGCTGCTAAGTTCTATCGATCCCCGGGTGACAACCTGAATTCCGCCGGGCCCGAAAATATCTTCCAGCAACGTCTTGCCTTGGCGTAGGTTGAATAACGGCAACGGTTCCTTGCCCGCGGGTTTTTCCTCTTTCCTGACGGCATTTCTATCCTTGAAATACCTGTTGTTCAATTCCCTCAATGTATAATCCATGTACTCCTCGGGCGTCATGGTAAACGGAATTCCTATTACCTTATCGCCGATTTTGTTTTGAAAAACATAACGGTTGACTTTATAATCATAAAACACTTCCGTTTTTATGTTCGAGGGTGTTTGGAGATCGGCAGGCAATTTCCTGGTTAAATCTTCCACCGTTTCAACGGTCGTTTTTTGCACCGGAAACCTTGATTTGGTGGTGTCTTGTTGAGCAATAACAGGTTGCATTCCACTGACCGAAAGTAGAACGACAAAGGAGAGGTTATATAATGCTGTTCTTTTCAATTACCCGATGAGTGGATCGATAACACAACTCACAACTCATTTTACATCCGTTTCAATGCCTCTTTAATAATGGCCTCCACCGACAGCGACGGAGATTCTTTCGCTATTTTTGCCACCGCTTTCTCCGAAGCCTGTTTGGTAAATCCCAGCATCACCAGGGCAGAAACAGCTTCCTGAGCTGCACCCGAAACAAACAGGGCAGCCGGAATTTTTACTGTTGATCCCTCCCCGGTGTACCTGATTTTGTCTTTCAGATCGATGATGATGCGTTGCGCGGTTTTCGCACCGATACCCTTTACAGACTGGAGAACAGCCGCATTTTCAGAAGCAATGACCGCCTCCAGCTCACGGGAGCTGAGTGACGACAAGATCATTCGTCCCGTGCTTGGGCCGACACCCGATACGCTGATAAGGTGCAGAAAAATTTCACGTTCGTGTTTGTCGGCAAAGCCGAACAGCACGTGTGCATCTTCGCGGATAGATTCAAAAATGAAAAGCCTGACCGATTGTTGGCCGTTGAGTGCGGTGTACGTGTTGAGTGAAATATTTGCGAAGTAGCCAATCCCGTTGCATTCAATCGTAACGGAAGCGGGTGTTAATTCGGCGATTTCGCCTTTGATATAGTCAATCATAAATTCAAAAAGTTGTAACGATACGCAATTCAGTAAATATAACGGAATTTTTGGTTAAAACGTATAAATCAGGGGAAGAAAAATCGTTTGCCAGGCAAAAGCCCTAAACAACTTTTCCGGATACAGGCAATTCAGTTGATTTTTAACTGACTTTCCTCCCGATGAACCGGACTACGTTACCGACACCGACGTGGCTGCTGCCTTCGGAAAGTTCTACCTCTCCCTGAATCCATTCAATGGGCTCAAAGCCGTCAAAGTCACTCCGGATCATTTCCAGCGTATACAACATTTCGATGTTTCGCGGCCCGCCGATATTGGGATACTTATCCTGATATTCAATGTGCTTCTTGCTGAACCCCTCCACGATAATCAACCCCTCCGGTTTGATGAGATTACCGATCATCCGGTGATAGCCCGGACGAAGTTGTGGGGTAAAATGAGCATAAATAAGGGCTGCAGCGGTGAAAGCTTCTCCCCTCAACGGGAGATCAGGAAGTTCGCCAACCCGATAATCAATTTTCACGCCGGCCTTGTCGGCCAGTCTCAGGGCTTTCTTTTTTCCTTCGACGCTTTGGTCGAACGCTACTACTTTCAATCCTTTACGGGCAGCATACACGGCATTCCGGCCTTCACCTTCGGCAGGCAAAAGCAGTCTTCCCGACGGGAGATAGGTATCTATCGCGTACTTGAAGTATTCATTCGGTTCTTCTCCGTAAACATATTCGTTTACGGAGTATTTACTGTCCCAGAATTCGTTCATTCCGATTCTCGTGTTGCTTCTTCGAGCGCGTAAATCAAGCGGGTTCGGGAGCCGTCTTGCGATCCGAAAATAGACCGGATCAGGTTGCCCTCTTTATCCAGCAGTACCCAATGAGGTGTGCCCTCGCATTCAAACGTTTCGAAGTTTGTTTTTTCAATGTCGAAATAGATAGGAAATGGCAACTCTTTCAGCGTGAATAAGTTGATGATATCGTCCTTGGAGATCGTTTCTTTTCCGAAAGTGGTGTGAATAGCCACTACATCCAGGTTCTTGAATTCCTGCAGGTAATCGTAGGCCTGCGGGATCGCCCTGCCTACACATCCCAGGCAATGGATATTGAAAAACAAGATCAACAGTGGTTTTCCCTGATAAACGTCCATTAAGTTCAGCGTGTTGCCTTCCAGGGACTTTACGGTGATTTTTTCTGTTTTAGGTTGCATTTTTTTTGTTTTAATTATTTACCCAGCATTTTTATCAATTGCAAGATGGCCATGTTGGTTGTCCGGTTTATGTTTTCTTCGCGGGAGGAACCGAATTGATATTTTTGCGTTACCGTTTTGCGATGTGCCTGGGTGCAGATCCATACCGTACCCACCGGTTTTTCGGGCGTTCCTCCCTCGGGTCCGGCAATACCTGAGACCGCTATGGAGCAGTCGGTCTCCATTTTTTCCGATACGTTTTGAGCCATTTGCTCCACTACTTCCCGGCTGACGGCACCGTACACTTTAATTGTCTCGTTTTCAATATTCAGCAAGGAGGTTTTTACCGCATTGTCGTACGATACAACCGTACCTTTGTAATACTCCGACGCGCCCGGAACAAGCGTTATCCGGTGGGCAATGTTTCCTCCGGTGCAACTCTCGGCAGTGGAGAGGGTGAGCCTTTCCTTTCGCATGACATTGCCCAACAATGACTCAAGCGGTTCATCACTTTCTGCTACAAGGAAATCGCGCAACGCTTCCCTGAGTTTTTTCTCCTGGGATTCCATCTCCGGGAGGTTCTCCTTACCCCGAACCGACAGACGTAAGCGGATCAATCCGTAGGAGGGTAGGTAGGCGAGTGAAAAATTGCCGGGAAGTTTTGTTTCAAAGTCATCCAGCAGGATGGCCAGTGATGATTCGGTAATTCCCGATACCAGAAACGAAGACTTCAGGTAGTCAGCCGACTGGAATTGTTTCTCCAACCTGGGAATGATATCGCCGGTTATCGCTGTTTTCATCTCGAAAGGAACGCCTGGCATTGAAACCAATATGTGGCCTTTTTGTTCAAACCAAAGAAGGGGAGCCGTTCCCACTCTGTTTTGTATGACCGTGCAATCTTTTGGAACAAAAGCCTGGTTCTTTGTCAGTTCATTCATCGGATAATTTTTGGATGCAAAGAGACGGTTGATCTGTTGCAGAACCTGTTCATCGAAAATCAATTCGGTATGGAAGTAGCTGCACAGTGTTTTCTTGGTAATGTCGTCACGGGTGGGGCCAACTCCGCCTGTCATCAACAGCAAATCGGCCCTTGAAAAACCTGTATCCAGGGCTTTTGCAATATCTTCCTCCCGATCGCCGACAGTCGTTATCGCCACGATTTCAAATCCCTGACGGGTAAGTTCTGCAGCCATCCAGGCGGAATTGGTATCGATGATTTGTCCGATAAGGATTTCATCCCCAACAGTTATGATTTCTATTTTCATGTGTGCGTAACCAATTTACTTGCTCGTTTCTATTCAACTTTCCAAATTCGTACAAAATTAAGCTATCGGAATCAATTTTTTCTAAATTATTTCCATTTAATTTTTCTATTTCAATGAATTGTTATATCTTTGCATTCCGAAAATCCAAAGCAACAAAAATAAAACAAATCATATAACAATGAAAAAAGAAATACATCCCAGCAATTATCGCCCGGTAGTTTTCAAAGATATGTCGAACGAGGAAATTTTTATTTCACGTTCCACTATAAACGCCAAGGAAACCATTGAGATTGACGGTGTTACTTATCCTTTGGTGAAACTGGAAATTACCAGTTCGTCGCATCCGTTTTACACCGGAAAACAAAAATTGGTGGATACGGCCGGACGCGTCGACAAGTTTATGAGCCGTTACGGAGATCGTAAGAAAAAATAAATCCTTTTCAGGAAACAAAAAAAACGGTGGTTTTCAAAAGAGAACCACCGTTTTTTATTAACGAACAAGGCGAAACGGATAACCGGGTAGATCGCGGACTATTTGGGGTAGCCTACCGTTTGTGTCAGGAGCACTTCCTGAGATGCCGGTAGCAGCAGGAGTTCTTCGAGCGCCTTTTTGTCGTACGAGCCGCGGACGACCGTCGCCAGCCCCTCGGAAGCGCAGTACAGGTAAATGTTCTGCGAAACAAAGCCGCAATCGGTGTACGCATAGTTTTTGCCCGACGCTTTTCCTGAATCCGAAACAAACAGGATATTCACCGGGGCGTTGGCAACGTAGGCTTGTGTGCCCGCACTTTTCCGGTAATCGCCATTTTTTATCAGCAACAGTTTATGCTCCCGTGCATTGTAAAAATAAATACCGCTTTTCATTACCACGTAAAGTTCAAGTTCTTGCCTGTTGTTAGCGGTCGGAGCGGTACGCTTACCTTCGCGGTTAAATCCGTTGGCCGCCCAAAGTAAATTGGATAAAACGTCGTTTGGCAGTTCTTTTTCCTTAAATTCACGGGAGGATTTGCGTTCACTCAACGCCTGCATCAGGGTTTTTCCACCTTTCTTATCGGGCGTGGGGAGTTGAATGTCCTGAGCAAACAGAGACGATGTCAGTAATGAAAACAAAAAAATGATGACGAGCTTGATCATGTTATAAATTTTAGATTTACGACGTACAAATATAACCAAAAATGCAAAATGAATTGTTTAAAACAGGTTAAAAAATAGCACTTTATGCCGTTTCCTGAACAACGGTAATGCCAATAATCGAATAGGGAGACAGGTCCTGTGAGTTTTCAATTGATCGAAAAGCCTTGAAAATAAACTTTTATGTGTAAATTTGCAGCTCCAACATAAGCTCATCTGACAATGAAAAGATATTTCTTCACCCTGATTCTTATCACAATATCGGTTTTCGCGAGTGCACAGATAGTATTAAGCGATAGTGCCAAAATAACCTTGTTAACCTGCGGTCCGTGGTCGGGAGCTGTTTATGCGTTCTATGGACATACAGCCTTGCGTGTACAGGACGATTCTACTCGCATTGATGTTGTTTTCAATTACGGTTTTTTCGATCCTACCCAATCCAACTTCATGTATCACTTTGTAAGGGGAGAAACCGATTACATTTTGGGGACAACGTCCTTTGAAGAATTTATCCGTGAATATGCATATAAGAAAGTTGCCGTTTATGAGCAGGAGCTTAATTTCGCTCAGCCGGAAAAGCAACAATTGTGGGAAGCCTTGTACATTAATCACTTGCCGGAAAACAGGGGGTATCGGTATAACTATTTTTACGACAACTGCGCCACACGTCCGCGGGATATGGTAGAAAAATTCGCCGGAGGCAAGATTATATACCCGCCTACAAAGGAAAGGCAGACCTATCGGGATCTTCTGCATGAATGTTTACAACCCTACCCGTGGAATAAATTCGGTATTGATTTGGTCATAGGAGCCGGAGCCGATTCTCCGATCGATGTCCGTGCAAAAATGTTTATCCCCTCTTATTTGATGAATTCATTTGAACAGGCAACCGTTGTCAAGAACGACACTGTCAGCTATCCCCTTATTGGAAACACGACTGCGGTATTGGTTTCAAACGAGGAGAACAATAGTAGCGAACGGGCTCTTTTTTCACCACTGATAGCAGCATTCGCTCTTCTTTTTATCACCGTGCTGGTATCTGCTGTTCAGTATATTAAGTGGAACAAGACCCGGTTACCCCGAACCTATGACACGATCCTTTTTGCTGTTTATGGACTGGGAGGATGCATCCTGTTTCTGCTGATGTTTTTTTCGGAACATCCCGCTACAAATCCCAACTGGAATTTTGTCTGGTTAAATATTTTTGCACTTGTCGCTGCCGTTTTATTTTGGGTAAAACCGGTGAAAAAAGCGGTAAATATCTATCATTTTATTAACTTTGCAGTCCTAACCCTCTTTCTGCTTTTCTGGTGGTGGCTGCCACAACAATTGCCGGCAGCAAGTGTCCCTTTTTCAATGAGCCTGTGGCTCAGATCGGGAATGAATGTGTTTATGCTGACGAAAAGAAGAAAGACCAACAAGCGCTATGTTTCGTCAAAGTACATGAAAGCGGGCTGGGGACAATGAGTCGAACAAAGCTTACGTAAAGAAGCCAACAGAACAAGCTTAAATGAAAGATATACGCTCAAATGAATAAAATATTATCCTCTCTTGTCGCTCTTTTTTCAGTAACCGCTCTTTGCGCCCAGGACACACCAATTGTCCCCAAGTTGGTTGTGGGAATCACCGTAGACCAATTGCGAGGCGATTACCTGGAGATGTTTCAACATACTTTCGGAGAAAAAGGGTTTAAGAAGCTCCTGAACGGGGGATTGGTTTACGCCGACCTGGAATTTGATTTTCCCCACCTCGATCGCGCTTCCACCATCACCACCATTTTCACCGGTGCCAATCCTGCTTATCACGGCATTATCGGAGAAAACCGATTTATTTTAAAAGAAAACCGGGAAATTCCTACTTTTTTTGATGATAATTACGCGGGAAATTTCACTGCCGAACGCTATTCTCCATTACCTGTAAAAGTTTCTACCCTTGCCGACGAACTCAAGATTGCTTCCGGAGGACAATCGGACGTGTTTGCTTTTGCGCCCCACGCTTCGCAGGCACTGGCCTCCGGAGGACACGCTGCCAGTGGTGCGTATTGGGTGGAAGACATGACCGGAAACTGGGCTACGACGGCTTTTTATAAAACCCGGCAACCGGTCGTGGAGCAACACAACCGGACACCGGAGTCGTTGAACAAGAAGATTGGTTCCATAACCTGGCGCCCGGCCATCGACATATCGAACTACAAAGCGTTTCCTTACACCAAGAACCTCTATAATTTTCAGCACTACTTTGGTGTGGAGAAAAAAAATCACGTGCGGTTATTAAAACAGTCGCCTTTTGTTAATACGGAAGTTCGCGAAATTGCCGAAAAGGTACTGAAATCCAGTTTGCTGGGAAAACGTCAAAATCCCGATTTCCTGGCGTTGACTTTTTATGCGGGTAATTTTGAAAATTCGCTCGATAAAAACTATTCCGTTGAAGTACAGGATACATATTATCGGTTGGATCAGGAAATTGAGAAGTTGCTTGAAGCTATCGATTCAACCGTAGGATTACAAAACACGCTGATTTTTGTGGTTTCCACCGGATATTTTAACGAACAGGAGATCCATTCTTCGGATATGGTCACTTCGGGGGGCGATTTTTATCCCGACAGGAGCATCGCGTTACTCAACATGTATCTCATGGCTATTTACGGCCGCGAACAGTGGGTAAGTAAATATTACAACCAGCAGCTGTTTTTCAACCGGAAACTTATCGAAGACCGGAAAATCAACTTTGTGGAATTTCAGCAAAAAGCGGCTGAATTTCTTGTTCAATCGGCCGGAATACAGGATGTCATCACCTCTCATCAGATGTTGCACGGTGCTTACAATCAACGTGTACAGCATTACAGAAATGGTTTCTATAAAGGAATATCGGGTGATCTTTATTTGGAATTGCAGCCCGGATGGAGAGTAGTAGTAGAGAATGACCCCAACACCAACGTCCGCATAAGAGACAATGCCGTTCATGCGCCGGTCATCTTTTTTGGAAACAACATCAAACCGCAACGGATCAACCGCGTGATTGATGCAACAGAGATTGCCCCCAGCGTTTCACACCGCTTGCGAATTCGTGCTCCCAACGCTGCCCAGGCCAACATTTTGGAAGAGCTGTTTTAAAGAATTAAGAATTAACAATTAAGGGGATTGGATAAATCTGTTCAACAGGGCGATTCGAAATCCGAAACCCGCAACACAAAACAATATGGGATTCAATTCATTTATAAGTAAGATATTTGGTAATAAGGCACAGAGGGACCTGAACGAGATAAACCCCATTGTGAATTTAATAAAGGAGGCGTATCCGGGGATAGCCAGGCTCTCGAACGATGAGTTACGTGCAAAAACCAAGGAACTTGAAAAGAAAATAGAAGAATACATTGCCGGGGATAATGCCCGGATAATGGAACTGAAAGCCGGCATCGAAGATGTGGAATTGGAAAAGCGCGAGTCGGTATGGAACGAAATCGACAAGATTGAAAAAGAGGTTACATCGAAATTGGGGAAAATATTGTTGGAAATTCTTCCCGAAGCGTTCTCTATCGTCAAGGAAACCGCGAAAAGATTCAAGGAAAATCCGGAGACTGTGGTCACGGCCACTGATTTTGACCGCGATTTAGCGGCCAGGCATGATTTCGTTCGTATCGAAGGCGATAAGGCTATCTTCCTGAACCGTTGGATTGCCGGTGGCAATGAAATAACCTGGGACATGGTGCACTACGATGTGCAGCTGTTTGGGGGGGTGGTGCTGCACCAGGGCAAGATTGCCGAGATGGCAACCGGTGAAGGGAAAACGTTGGTGGCCACCCTGCCGGTATTCCTCAATGCGCTTACACACAGGGGAGTGCATGTGGTTACGGTGAACGATTACCTGTCGAAGCGTGACTCGGAGTGGATGGGGCCTATTTACATGTTCCACGGGCTTTCGGTAGATTGTATCGATAAGCACGAACCCAACTCCGATGCCCGCCGCAAGGCTTACGAAGCAGACATCACTTTTGGAACGAATAACGAGTTCGGTTTCGATTACCTGCGCGACAACATGGCTGTTTCTCCCAAAGACCTGGTACAACGTATACACAACTATGCCATTGTGGACGAGGTTGACTCCGTGTTGATTGACGATGCACGTACCCCCCTGATCATATCGGGGCCTGTTCCGAAAGGGGATGATCAGTTGTTTGATCTTTTCCGTCCACGGGTGGAGCAAGTGGTAAAAGCCCAGCGTGATTTTACTACCCGGTTGCTTGCTGATGCAAAAGCCAAAATGACTTCGGAAGATAAAAAGGAACAGGAGGAAGGAGCCTTGTTGCTCTTCCGTTCTTACAAGGGTATGCCAAAATACAAGCCGCTCATCAAATTTTTAAGTGAACAGGGTGTGAAAGCGGCCATGCTGAAGACCGAAGAGTTTTATATGCAGGAGCAGTCGCGCAACATGCATATCGTTACCGACCCGTTGTACTTCGTGATTGACGAGAAACAGAACAGCATCGAATTGACCGATAAAGGCATCGACCTGCTGACGGGGAAGTCGGACGATCCACACTTTTTTGTGTTGCCCGACATTGCTTCGCAACTGGCCGAACTGGACAACCTGCCGTTGTCCGACGAAGAGAAAGCAGCTAAAAAAGATGAGCTCCTACAGAATTACGCGATAAAATCGGAACGTGTTCATACGATAAACCAGCTTCTTAAAGCCTATACCCTGTTCGAAAAAGACGACGAGTACGTGGTTATCGACAACAAAGTGAAAATTGTGGATGAACAAACGGGCCGTATCATGGAGGGCCGCCGTTATTCAGACGGGCTGCACCAGGCCATTGAGGCGAAAGAGCGGGTGAAAGTAGAAGCTGCCACGCAAACGTTTGCCACCATCACCTTGCAGAATTACTTCAGGATGTATAACAAGCTAGCAGGTATGACCGGAACAGCAGAAACCACCAACCGGCCCATTGTCCGTAACGACATGAACGACCGCATCTATAAGACCAAACGTGAGAAATACACGGCGGTAATTGACGAAATAGAGGGCACCATCTCCAAAGGTAGGCCGGTTCTGGTGGGAACAACCTCGGTGGAAATTTCAGAACTGCTAAGCAGGATGCTCACACTTCGAAAAATAAAACACAACGTGTTGAACGCCAAGCTGCACCAGCGCGAAGCGGAAATTGTTGCCAATGCCGGACAACGTGGAATGGTAACCATCGCTACCAACATGGCGGGACGCGGTACCGACATTAAGCTCACGCCGGAGGTGAAAGATGCCGGAGGCCTGGCCATTATCGGTACGGAACGGCACGAGAGCCGCCGTGTCGACCGCCAGCTGCGCGGCCGTGCCGGCCGTCAGGGAGATCCGGGATCATCGGTCTTTTTCGTGTCGCTCGAAGACGACCTGATGCGCTTGTTCGCCACCGAACGGATTGCCGGACTTATGGACCGGATGGGTTTCAAGGAGGGCGATATGCTTGAGCACGACATGTTGAACAAATCGGTGGAGCGAGCGCAGAAAAAAGTGGAGGAAAACAACTTCGGTATTCGTAAACGGTTGTTGGAATACGACGACGTGATGAACTCGCAGCGTGAAGTAATCTACAAACGCCGTCGCCACGCATTGATGGGAGACCGTATCGAAATTGACGTTACCAACATGATAACGGAAACGGCCAGGAATGTGGTGGAAGCCAACGAGGACGACTACGAAAACATGAAACTGGACCTTTTCCGTGTGATGGCAGTGGAGATTCCTTTCTCGGAAAAAGAGGTGAAGGAGATGAAAACCGACGCTCAGGTGGAAAAAGTGGTTGAAAAAGCCATATCAGGATTCAAACGTAAGACGGATCGGCTGGCAGAGATTGCCCAGCCCGTCATCAAGGATGTGTACGAAAAACAAGGAACTGTGTATGAGAACATCCTTATCCCCATCTCCGATGGAAAAAGAATATACAACATTGCTACCAACCTGAAAGAGGCGTATGAATCGGGATCGAAAGCGCTGGTCAAATCGTTTGAAAAATCGATTTTACTCCACACCATCGACGAGGACTGGAAGGAACACCTCCGGGAAATGGATGAATTACGGCATTCGGTTCAAAATGCCAGCTACGAACAAAAAGATCCGCTACTGATTTACAAGCTTGAATCGTTCAACTTGTTTAAAATAATGGTTAACGACATCAACTCAAAGGCGGTTTCTATCCTGATGCGCGGACAGATTCCGGTTCAGGATCCGAAGAATGTACGTCAGGCCGCTCCCGAACAGAAAACCGATTACAGCAAATACCGCACTCAAAAGGATGAAATTGAACGGGGAGCATCATCCAATGGTGCACCGAGACAGCCTGAACAACGAAAATTAGAACCTGTGCGCGTGGAAAAAAAGGTGGGACGAAACGATCCGTGTCCTTGCGGAAGTGGAAAGAAATTTAAAAATTGTCACGGACAAGGAGCCTGACGTTGTCTCAAAACAGAAAACAGCGAAACAACCCGAAGTAAATTGAATTTTCTTCGGGTTGTTTTTTGTTGAAAAAATCTTCCGGAACAAACAATAAAAAACATTAATTGCTGTCTGAGGCAAACGATTTTTGATTGGATTTCTTTTGTTAAATCGTGAAAAATCCGTACCTTAGTACGTTATTTAAAAAAAAGCAAAAGACATATTTATTGTGCTGTATTTCAGTAAAATATAAGATATGCCTGAAGAAAAAAATTATATTTTAGTATGATTGACCAAGAAGACAGAGTCATTAAGATCAACATTGAGGATGAAATGAAATCGGCGTACATCGATTATTCGATGTCCGTGATCGTTTCACGTGCATTACCTGACGTCCGTGATGGTTTTAAACCCGTGCACAGACGTATTCTTTTCGGAATGTCCGAATTAGGAAACACATCGGATAAGCCACACAAGAAATCGGCTAGAATCGTTGGGGAAGTACTCGGGAAGTACCATCCGCATGGAGATTCTTCGGTATATAATGCCATGGTGCGTCTGGCGCAAGAGTGGAGCATGCGATACACGTTGGTTGACGGTCAGGGAAACATGGGAAGCGTTGACGGTGACAGTCCCGCAGCTATGCGTTACACCGAAGCCAGGATGAACAAGCTTGGCGAAGAGATGCTGCGCGATATCGATAAGGAGACAGTAGATTTTCAATTTAATTTTGACGATACTCTTCAGGAACCAACCGTTTTACCGACACGGATACCCAACCTGCTCATCAACGGTGCATCGGGTATTGCGGTGGGGATGGCAACCAACATGGCGCCGCACAATTTAACGGAAGTGATTGATGGAATTATAGCCTATATCGATGATAAAGAAATCGACATAGAGGGTTTGATGCATTACATCAAGGCACCCGATTTTCCTACAGGCGGCTTTATTTACGGTTATAAAGGCGTTATTGATGCTTTTGAAACGGGTAGGGGGCGCATCGTTATGCGTGGAAAAGCTGAAATTGAATCGGGGAAAAACCACGATAAAATAATCATTTCAGAGATTCCATACCTGGTAAACAAAGCGGAAATGATTAGGCACATCGCCGACTTGGTGGGTGAAAAGAAGATCGAAGGAATATCGAACGTGAATGACGAGTCGGACCGTCAGGGAATGCGTATTGTAGTCGATGTGAAGCGCGACGCCAATGCGAATGTTGTTCTCAACAGGCTATACAAGCTCACAGCCATGCAATCGTCGTTCAGCGTAAATAACATTGCGTTGGTGAATGGCCGTCCGGAAATGCTTAACCTGAAGCGGATGATTGAACTGTTTGTCGAACACCGCCACGATGTGGTTGTACGCCGTACAAAATATGAACTTCGCAAAGCGGAAGAAAGGGCACACATATTGCAGGGCCTGATTATCGCGTCCGATAATATCGACGAGGTAATTGCCATAATTCGCAGTTCAAGTACACCGCAAGAGGCCATTCAACGGTTGATCGAACGCTTTGAGTTGTCCGATATCCAGGCACGTGCCATAGTAGAGATGCGTTTAAGGCAACTTACCGGACTGGAACAGGATAAGCTTCATGCCGAATTCGAAGAAATCCAACGGTTGATTGCTCATTTGAACGATGTGTTGAATAACGAAGAATTACGCATGCAGATCATCAAAGAGGAGCTGGTTGAAGTTCGCGCCAAGTTTGGCGATAAACGCCGTTCGGAAATCATTTTTGCTTCGGAAGAGATGAATCCCGAAGATTTTTACTCCGACGACGAAATGATTATTACCATTTCTCATTTTGGTTACATCAAACGTACTCCACTGACAGAGTTCCGCACACAGAACAGGGGTGGAGTAGGGGCTAAAGGGTCGCAAACAAGGGACGAAGATTTTGTGGAATATATTTATCCCGCTACCAACCACAATTATATGCTCTTCTTTACTCAAAAAGGTAAATGTTACTGGTTGAAGGTTTACGAAATTCCGGAAGGAACCAAGACGTCGAAAGGAAGAGCCATCCAAAACCTGCTAAACATTGATTCAGACGACAGCATCACCGCTTTTGTGCGAGTGCTTACCCTGGATGATGAAGAATACATCAACTCCAATTACCTGGTTTTCGGAACACAATCGGGGGTCGTTAAGAAAACATTGTTGGAAGCTTATTCGCGACCGCGTCAGAATGGAGTGATTGCCATAGGATTAAGGGACGATGACCAGGTGATTTCCGTAAGGTTGACCGACGGAAAAAAGGACATCATTATGGCTAATCGAAACGGCCGTGCCATTCGTTTCAATGAAGAGGATGTCCGACCGATGGGCCGTACCGCGACCGGAGTAAAAGGGATGACCCTGGATGAGGATGGTGGAGATTATGTAATCGGTATGATTTGCATGGATCCCGACTCAAAAGATACCATTCTTGTCGTCTCGGAACAAGGATACGGTAAGCGGACCATGCTGAACGACGAAGACGGGGAACCGGTCTACAGAATTACCCACCGAGGAGGAAAAGGGGTTAAAACTCTTAACATTACAGAGAAGACCGGAAAGCTTGTTGCGATAAAAAGTGTGACAGACGACAACGATTTAATGATTATTAACAAATCCGGCATAACAATACGTGTGAAAATTTCCGATATTCGCACGATGGGACGTGCTACTCAGGGAGTTCGGCTCATAAACCTGGAGAAACGAAACGATGAAATTGCTTCGGTCTGTAAAGTAAATTCAGAAGAAGAAATGGATGGTGATGTAGAAATTGTTCTGCCCGAAGATGTCGATGGTGAGGAAAATTTAACGGTGGAAAACAACGAATGATACACATATTTTAAACTTTTTGTAATTTTGCAGTCAAATAAACCAAATAGAAAATTTTAAACAATTAAGAAAAGAAGAAAACTTAACTTAAAACGATGAATAAAATGAAAAAATTATTTTTCCTTACTGCGGTGGCTGTTTTTGCTGCAAGTTCCTTGTTTGCGCAAAAATCGGCTTTAAGAGACGCCAAGAGATCTTTGGGAAGCAACGACCTGAATGAAGCTCGCACCCTGATAAAACAAGCCACTACAAATGCGGAAACAGCTAACGATCCGGAAACCTGGAAAATATTTGGAGATATCGGCAACAAGGCATTCGACAACGAAAGAACCAACGAAATGCTGGGAAAACAGGCGAATCAGGAAGTGATGTTCAACGGGTTGCTGGAATCTTACGTACCGTACCTTAAAGCCGATTCGTTGGGAGAACTGCCGGATGCTAAAGGCAAAGTGAAAAACAAATTCAGGAAAGATATCGCAGGAATTTTGAAGGCGAATCATCCGTTCTACATCAATGGAGGAATCTTCTTCAACGAGAAGCAACAATATGCCAAAGCTTCCGATTTCTTTGAAATATACTGGAATATTCCCACATTACCGATGTTTGCCGAACAGAAAGATGCTTTTCTTATCGACAGTACTTTCCAAACCATCAAATATTACGCCATTATCACGGCTATTCAGGCCAAGGATCACAAAAGAGCGCTGAGTATGCTGAAAAGAGCTGCCAATGAGCCTTTCATACCTAACACTGCCTACCAGGAAAGCGATATTTATGAACTTATTGCCAGCGAGTATATTCAACAAGGGGATACCGCTAAATATATAGAAACGCTTTACGAAGGAGCGGAAAAATTCCCCAAAAGCAAGTATTTCATTCCAAATTTGGTAAATGTTTTCATCCGTCAGGGTGACAACCAAAAAGCTATGGAATACCTGGATGAAGCCATCAAAAACGACCCGACCAACGCATGCGACTTGAACAGTGTGAAAGGTGCATTGCTGGCCGAAAAAGGAGATTATGCAACGGCTGAAGAAGAGTACAACAAGGCTTTGGCACAAGATCCCAACTGCGAAAGAGCGCTCGAAGCGCTGGCGGTGAACTTTATCCTGCAGGCTCAGAATTTAAAGGAAAAGACAGCAACCATGGCGGACCGCAAATTGCAGTTGGAAAATGACAAAAAAACGGTCGATTTTTACCAAAGAGCATTGCCTCACCTGGAGAAATTTACCAAGTTATTGAAAGACAGGACTGCCGACAAAACAGAAATTGACGGTGCCTTAATGAAGCTCAGAAACGTGTATTATAACTTAAGCATGATGGGCGTCGATAAATCTGCACAACTGAAAGAAGTAGAAGCGGAACTGGGACTGTAACCGTATAACAATTGTTTAATCCTTTAAGGTGAAGTGGCATCGGGAGACCGGTGCCACTTTTCTTACGTATGTGTAGGCAGGAGAGAAAAAAAAGTTATAATTAAACATAATAGTAATTATAGGAAAATTATCCGTGTTTAAATTTATGGGCGAAAATTCGTAGTTTTTTATTACTTTTGTACCGTAACATTATTTGACATTGTCTTCGGTTCAGGATATGAATATAAATAACGATCAACGATACAATCTCCGCGGTGTTTCCGCGTCAAAAGAAGATGTGCACGATGCCATAAAAAATATCGATAAAGGAATTTTTCCGAAAGCGTTCTGCAAAATAGTTCCCGATATCCTTGGCGGTGATCCGGATTTTTGCAACATCATGCACGCAGACGGTGCCGGAACTAAATCGTCACTGGCTTATGTTTATTGGCGGGAAACCGGTGATATTTCTGTTTGGAAAGGAATTGCACAGGACGCGCTCATCATGAATATCGACGACTTGTTGTGTGTTGGCGCCACCGATAACATACTGTTATCATCCACCATTGGGCGCAATAAAAACCGGATTCCCGGAGAAGTAATCTCCGCCATTATAAACGGCACAAACGAGCTTTGCGAAGAGCTCTCGTCGCTGGGCGTACGCATTTATCCAACAGGCGGAGAAACGGCCGACGTGGGCGATTTGGTGAGAACGGTTATTGTCGACAGTACGGTGACTTGCCGCATGAAACGCACAGACGTTATTGACAATGCCAACATTCAGTCCGGAGATGTTATTGTCGGATTATCTTCCTCAGGACAAGCTACTTACGAAAATGAATACAACGGAGGCATGGGGAGCAACGGCCTAACCTCAGCCCGACACGATGTTTTTGCCCGTTACCTGGCACAGAAATATCCCGAAAGTTACGATGCCACTATTCCGGCAGAGTTAATCTATTCGGGCAACGTGCGTCTTACCCAACAAATAGAAAACCTGGGAATGGATGCCGGTAAGCTTGTCCTTTCCCCTACCCGCACTTATTCTCCGATTATATCGCTGATATTAAAAGAGATACGTGGTTGTATCCACGGAATGGTGCACTGTTCAGGAGGTGCGCAGACAAAAATCATGCATTTTCTTAATGACGATCTGCGCGTTATAAAAGATAACCTCTTCCCTCTTCCC
Organism: Porphyromonadaceae bacterium; assembly: GCA_022840285.1. GTDB lineage: Bacteria > Bacteroidota > Bacteroidia > Bacteroidales > Dysgonomonadaceae > Petrimonas. Next base: position 14,893 of record JALHIE010000012.1, on the reverse strand, counting down.
CCTTTATTCAAGCTTATTCATGATCAATCAAACACCGATTGGAAAGAGATGTACAGGGTCTTTAATATGGGACATCGGATGGAGATTTACCTGCCGGAAGTTTATGCTTCGAAGGTGATTGAGATTTCCAAATTGTTTAATGTCGATGCACAGGTCGTTGGGCGTGTGGAAAAATCGAATGTCCGGGAATTGGTGATTGAGAGTGAATTTGGAAAGTTTGTTTATTACTAAATCATCTTTCCTTGTACAAACCGCCAGGAAAACTCGATATCACCAGGCGAAGCATTAGACACTAAATCCTTTTCAAAGAAATCAGAGGCATCATACTATGTCAGAAAACTCATTACTGGATAAACTCAATCATTTGGTCACTCGTTTCGAGGAGATAGGAACGTTGATTACAGACCCTACGATCATAGGCGATATGAAGCGTTTTGTAAAGCTCAACAAAGAATACCGTGAACTGGAAGAAATTGTGAAAGCCCGAAACGAGTATAAACAGGCGTTAGACTCCATCGAAGAGGCCAAAATAATTCTGGATACCGAGTCGGACAGTGATCTACGTTTGCTAGCCAACGAAGAGCTTTCTGCCAACACCCAGAAACTCCCCGAATTGGAAGAGAAAATAAAACTTTTGCTGATACCGGCCGATCCTGAGGACGACAAAAATGTGATTATGGAAATTCGTGGAGGAACGGGAGGCGATGAAGCTTCGATTTTTGCGGGAGATCTGTACAAAATGTACACCCGGTACTGCGAAAGCAAAGGTTGGAAAACAGAAGTATCCAGCTACACCGAAGGTACGGCGGGCGGTTTCAAGGAGATTATCTTTACGGTTAACGGCGAAAATGTTTACGGTACATTGAAATACGAGTCGGGCGTTCACCGGGTGCAACGTGTTCCGGCAACCGAAACTCAAGGCCGTGTGCACACCTCGGCTGCCACCGTTGCCGTGCTGCCCGAGGCGGAAGAATTTGATGTGGAAATGAATCCTGCCGATATCGATTTTCATACGGCACGTTCCAGTGGTGCCGGCGGGCAAAATGTAAACAAGGTGGAAACAAAGGTTCAACTTACCCATAAACCTACCGGTATTGTAGTGGTTTGTCAGCAGGCACGTTCTCAATTGGCTAACCGGGAGCTGGCCATGCAGATGTTGCGTGCCAAGCTTTACGATATTGAGTTGACCAAACGTCAGGGCGATATTGCTTCGCGGAGAAAAACCATGGTATCTACCGGCGACCGTTCTGCTAAAATCCGCACGTACAACTATCCCCAGGGACGCATTACCGATCACCGCATAAATTACACCGTTTACAACCTTTCCGCATTTATGGACGGCGACATCCAGGATGTCATCAATCAGCTTATCGTCAGCGAAAATGCTGAACGGATGAAAGAGGCGGAAATATAACAGTTGTCTATATTATAATTTTTATATACCTATGAGACTAAAGCTTTTTTTATCGACATTTCTGTTGTTGTGTTCCAGCGTATCCTTATTTGCACAAGCAGAATACACGGTACCTCGGTTACGCATCAGTGCATCGGGAGGATTGGGTTATATGGTTGCGGAAGGAAGTACCGGCGGTACCGGTTCTATCGTCAATGTCGAAAAAATCACGCAATTCAACAATGATTTGAGGTGGACTCCCTCCTTGAACGCCGATGTACATTATCTCTTCAAAGATTGGGGATTGGGAGTGAAGTATATTTTCAATACTTCCTCTGCCACGGCGACGGATCTTATTGTGGATGTCCAGGATAACCAGCACTATCTGGTTGGCGATGCATCGGAAAAGATGTATGTAAACTACGTGGGGCTTTCCGTATCAGGACAATACAGGTTTGGAAAAGAAGAGAGATTTCAGTTTTTTGCTTCTTCGTCGGGCGGTTATGCCCGATTACGGGACGAAAGCCACGTATTAATTAGAAACATGTTGATTACGGGAAACGCTTACGGTGTAAATTACGAGATGGGAATTGAATATTTTTTAAATTCGAACTTTTCATGGGGATTGAATACCGCATTTTTCTGGACAAATTTTTATACGGTGAAAGTGACGGACGGTATCAGTACCGAAGTGAAAAAATTGGGAAGAGAAGACAACATCAATGTTTCCAACGTAAATTTAACAACCGGTCTGCGGTATTACATCAACAAATAAATGAAGCGTCATGAAAAAGAAGATCATTTATCTGCTTACTGTTGTTGTCCTGTTCATTTCCTCTTCGTGCAACAACGATTTTCTGGAAGAAAACAAAAAACAGGTTGACGGATATCATCTCGATACACCTCTTTTTGTGCAGCCCGTCTCAGCATATACCGAAGCTTCAGTTACCCTTCCCGATTTAAAAAACAAAGGTTTCAGGATACTCCAGTACCCGAAAATTATTCATTTTGAAACTTTTGACGGACATATAGATGAGTCGGGAAAATTGTCATTCCGGATAAAAGTGGATGCATACGATAATCCCGTTCAACTGGAGCCACAAAAACTGGGAAGCATCATTTTAAATGTAGAAGAATTTGGGCTCCTGTCCATAAACGTTCAAAGCATAAACTGGGGAACGCCAAAAGTATCCGTTCGCGAAACCCTGGTTGACTTTGATTTGTTCAGGGACAGAAAAGAACTTAGAATTGAGAATTTTGCCGACGGAATACTTTTTTATAAATTGACGAAAAAGCCGTCGTGGGTGGAGGTGAGCAGGTCATCCTGGGACGGTGATAATATAAAGACAGGGGATGTAAATTATCTGGAACCCAACAGATACAATACCCTTTTTCTGATTCCCGACGCCGATGAATTAAGCCCGGGAGTGCATGAAGGTGAAATTGTCTTCGAAACATCCGACCCGGAACACCCTTTCCTCAAGATCGACGTAAAAATAAGAGAAAGGACATACGAAAATCCGGAGACGATGATTCCCATAGAAGGTGAAGTGGTGGATGCTGAATTTGATAAAACCACAAACACAGCACTTTTTATTACCCGCAATCCGGCGAAACTGGTTTCGTTCAATGCCGACACCGGTACGAAAAAAGAAAAACTGTTGGACAAAAAACCCTATTGCGTTGGCTTGTCTGCCGAAAGCAACACAATTCTGCTAGGAGAAAGCGGGCAGATGCAGTTCATTGATTTATCCACGTTCACCGTAAAAGAAAAGGTTGTTCTTCCGTATATTGTTGCGGATATCGTTGATGGTGAAAATGGTCATTACTATTATTCGAATAAGGAAGGGGAAATCTACTCCTTTAACCTTTCGTCCAAAGAGATAAAAAAACAGTTCATTGCCGATTCATTCGGATACGGAATAAAAGCGGATATCCTATTGAAAGTTGGAAATAAATCGCAGTTGGCATTAACCGGAAGTTTTGTTTCCCCGAACGGCTTTTATCTGATCGACGCAGCCGTCCCGGATGATTTGAAACTCGTCCATTATTGGCACGAAAGCTTTGGAAAGAAATTACTGGTCTCCGAAGATTTCAACTACCTGTTTTCATTTACCAGTTCCATCTACAAATTTCCGGATGAAAATACCGGCAGTACGATTCACCTGTTGGGCGAATTAAGCTTGGAGTCACATACTGGAATTACTTGGATGCATCATTCGGCCCTAACCTCTTCTGTTTGGATCTCCTACAGTCCTTATGATTCTTCCCAAAGCTGGTTTAAAGAGGTCCTTGCGGAATACGACGACAAAACCTTTGATCTAAAACGTACTATCGCACTAAACGAATATGTGGCGACATACGATGGAACAAAGGATTATTACCATACATCTGCCCGTTATTTTTTCTCCACCAAAGCGGGGAATAAATTGTTTCTGATAAAAAATATCGACGTTGCCAATCCTCCGGCCGACACTTGGCACATCGAAATTATTGATGTTTCAACATAGCACTATCGCGTTGTGCCATAAAAGCAGCAGCCAAATGTGTCGCGACGAGCAATATTCTGATAAAATTGAACAAGATATGACCAAACAACAGCTTTTTGCACAAATTCAAAAAAAAAGATCTTTCCTTTGTGTGGGATTGGATACCGATATCAAGAAAATTCCGGAACACCTGCTGGAAAAAGAAGATCCTGTTTATGCCTTTAACAAAGAAATTATCGATAAAACGGCACCCTATTGCGTGGCATACAAGCCCAACCTGGCTTTTTACGAAAGTCAGGGCGTAGCGGGTTGGCTGGCATTCGAAAAAACAGTGGCCTATATCAGGCAGCGGTATCCCGACCTGTTTGTCATAGCAGATGCCAAGCGGGGAGATATCGGCAATACCAGTGAAATGTATGCCCGCACGTTTTTTGAAACCGCCAGGGTGGACGCAGTCACTGTAGCACCGTACATGGGCGAGGACAGCGTAACTCCTTTTCTGAATTACAGCGGAAAATGGGTTATTCTGCTCCTCCTTACAAGCAATAAAGGCTCCCAGGACTTTCAGTTTGTTCAGGATCAAACCGGTGAACGGTTGTTTGAGAAAGTACTTCACAGGTCGCAGGCATGGGCTTCTGCAGATCAAATGATGTACGTTGTGGGTGCTACGCAGGGAAAGCTGTTTGAAGAGGTAAGGAAAATCGCTCCCGATCATTTCCTCCTTGTTCCGGGTGTAGGAGCTCAGGGTGGCTCACTGGAAGAGGTTTGCCGGTACGGAATGAACGCAGCATGCGGCTTATTGGTCAACTCTTCCCGCGGTATTATCTATGCCGACAGTACCGGGACATTTGCGGAAACTGCCGGTAAGGAAGCAAGAAAACTGCAGGTGGAGATGGCGGAAATGCTGGAGAGGTATTTATAATTTTGTTCCCACCACCCAGATTTTCTGACCGTCAGCAACGGTTGTAGCAAAAAGATACACGTCCCCACCCTCTTTTAATCCGGTTTTTTTTCGGATTTCGGCAACAGACAACGGAAAATTGCGGACAGCGATGTTCGCTTTTTGGGTTAGGGAAAGAAGTGATTTCACGTTTTGCTTGTTCGGTACAAACCAATCCTGCACTTCGAACACGCGTCCGGGAAATGCGGGAATTCGGTTGCCGGAAGTGTACAGGTGACTGTTTACGTGCAGTTTTTGAACGGCAAAATGTTGCGCCACACTTTTGAAAGCTCCTGCCTTAAGGATGGAAGCATTGGGCTCGTAAAGGTATTTACCGATGGTTTTGGCAAAAGGAATTGTGAGGTTGCGCTCTTCCTCCGGAGTAAAGCGAAACGTTTCCATGTTGCCTCCATTATCCAGGTTAACAGCACAATACACCGTTTCATCAATACGAGAGGAAAGTAAAAACAACAGCTCCTTGCATTCGTTCTCCACGGAGACAACATGAACTTCACTCACTTTTTTCAGGCTTCTTACCGCTGATGAAATATCAAGCATGGGTGAGAATTTAATCATAACCAATTTGGCCTTGGCAATCAACACATCCAGAATGACCAATACATCCGGTGAGCATTCTTCTATTCGGACCACCTTTCGCCCTGCATCATCCCGGCGTGAAGGATCCAGAAAAACCACATCTGCCGGAGGCATTCTCTCTACAAAAGTTTCACTTGAGGTGTTCTCTATTGCAATGCCCCGCAAACCCAGCGTAGCGAAATTGTGACTCGCCAACCGGCAAAGTTCCGGATCCTGTTCCACGTAAACCGATTGTGTAAACCGTCGGGAAAGAACGACAAAGTCCACACCCATCCCACCGGTTAAATCAACAAAGGTTCTGCATCCTTCAGGAATCAATGAAACCTTGTAGTTGGCGGTAGTTTCAGAAGATGCCTGTTCCAGAGAAAGATGGGCCGGGTAAATGATTCCGTCGTTGGTATAACAAGCGGGAAATTTCTCTTTAGCTGTTTGGCGTCCCGAGATTTGTGTTAACACAAACTCGATATTCAATTCCCGATATTTCTCCTTATCGAGTTTCAATGCCAGTTCCCGGATATCGTGCTGTTCGTTTTGACGGATAAAATCCTTTTGCTGCTGAGTCAGTTTCATTTTGTAAAACAAAAACAACCTGACTATCGAAATAGCAGGTTGTTCCTATCAACTAAAAAAATTATTATTTTATGGATCAAGTATTCTTGATTTCAAGCCGGCAGAAACTTACGCTTCCGCTTCAACTTTCGGAAGAACCGAAACGAACGAACGATTGTTGTGGCGTTTACGGAAAACCACTACACCATCGACCAACGCAAAGAGTGTGTGGTCCTTACCGATACCTACGTTTTCTCCCGGGTGATGAACCATCGTTTACTTTCCGATTCGCGGCCGTTCTTCGAACTTCCTACACCTTTCTTATGTGCCATTTTCTTCTGATTTTAACTGATTAAGCAATAATTTCTTTAACCCTTACTTCTGAAAACTGTTGACGGTGACCGTTCAGTTTCCGGTAACCTTTTCTTCTTTTCTTTTTGAAAACGAGAACTTTATCTCCTTTTACATGCGAAAGGACTTCTACAATCACTTTTGCCCCTTCAATGACGGGAGCCCCTACCTGTACATCACCGTCGTTATCGATGAGCATCACTTTTTCAAATTCCACCTCACTGCCCTGATCGGCATTTATCCGGTGGACAAATAATTTTTGGTCTTGTTGCACTTTAAATTGCTGACCTTGAATATCTACAATTACGTACATATTGAATAACTTATACGTTACATGCCTGAGGCGAGTGGCGTTGTGCCCCTGCTTATTGGGCCTATTGGCGAATCGAGGTGCAAAGGTACATTATTTTTACGGAATTACAAAATATATGGAGATTAAATCAATAAAGGTTTTATCCTTACCTGCGATACAATGTTTGAAACTGTTGAAGCAATTCGGGAGACATCTCTGCCTTCTGTTTCCATTCGTTGCTTCCGATAACACCTGCTTGTGAGTAATCGAATGGTTTGAAGTTGATTTTCCGTAAGACAGACCTGTTCCTGAATCGGAAATCGTGGTTTTTAGGATCCAGAAACAGGGGGTCTGCCACTACAGAGTGTACGTCTCTTCCCAGTTTTTTCCATTCGGCAAATGCGTGGCCGTAAAAAACAGGTTCCTTTCCTCGTGTATCCCAGTAGCAGTTACGGTCATACAGAATGTTGGCTTTTTGAAAGGCATTCTCATTGCTGAACGTGATTAGGCTGCCCTTGTCAAAGTAAACGATGTTGTTGGTAAACGAATAGGACAAATGCTCTTCCAAGCGTGAAAACTGGATTTGATAATTGAGATTGAATGCAAAAATGTTGTTGCGAACGATGTTGTTCTTTCCGTAATGTTGGTGGAAGCCCGAACTTTTACAATTGTACACCAGGTTGTTTTCCAGTACGATGCCGTAAGCGCCCTCATCCGTATATAATCCCCATCCACCGTAATCGTAGGAATAGATATCGTGAATTACGTTGTTGTTTACAGTGGTCCCTTCGGAGGCACCCAGCAGATAGACTCCCCCCATATCGCACAGTTCACCCCAACCCAAGTGGTGAATACGGTTGTAGGCAATGGTATTTCGTTTTGTTGGGCTGTGGGAATACCCCCATACCCATCCTGCCGACACACCCGAGTAACGGAAATCGCCTATATCGTTGTGTGTGATGTTATTATCGCTTCCGTTAAAAATGATTACACCAACTCCCGGCGGGAAAAGGTATCCGCCGTGATGGATGATGTTGTTGTGGACCGTAATCTCTTTCGTTAATTGCTCTTCGGAGGGAATTACCGGGGTGCCGATCTTAACACCTCCTCCTCCCAGGTCACGGATGTAGCAATGTTCAATACTTGAATGGCGGCATTGTTCCCTAAACCAGATACCGTGGGTACCTGTATGCGCAATATCGCAATTCAGAAAATCAATATGCTGTGCATAATCAAGCATCACGGCAGCCTCAATGGATACAGCAGCCTGTGGGTCTGTATAGCCTTGCGGGGGAGTACGGTAACCGCACACCTCAAACCGGATATTTTTAAACCGGACATGTTGTACCGGAGAACCGGGTTTTCCTTTTATGGAGATGAACTGCTCAGTCACAGGCATCACGCAGTGTGTCTGATCTAGCTTCTCGCCCGGCATCGGAACATACCACAACCAGCCTTCGCTATCCAAAAACCATTCACCGGGGGCATCCAATGCTTTCCGGTAGTTCTCCACGATGTACCGTCCGTTTTCCTTGATCCCGAAACTCCATGCCAGCCCTTGCCCCGAGATATACCAGCAACTGTCTCTCAGTCCCAGGTAATCCGGTATTTTCCGGGTATACGTCCAATAATGGTTAAATGCCAATACAACATTCTCCAATTCACCGGGTTCAATGTCGTGCAGGATATGGATATCCTCGGGCATCGGGTAAATCCGTTGCAGAACAAAATCGGGGATCTTTCCCCGGCTAAGGGTGTCGGTTTCGGTGTGCCTGATTTTGCAAAATTCACCGCGATTGGGCGTTTGCGCCCTGAAGCGCCGTTCACCGTTGATAAACAATTGCTCGAAACGGAATCCGAAACGCGTTTCAGGGACAAACACCCGCCACAGATTGGGATTGACTGCTTCAAACGGAGCTGCTTCGATGCCGCCGCAAATAAGGGGCCGCTCCTCTGTGGCAGCAGTATAAATCACGGGCGATGTTGCCGTGCCGGCATCATCTTCCGTTAAGGTAAACGGCTCTGTCAGGGTATAGGTGCCGGGAAGAAGCTTCACAAACACCGTATCCGTTACAGCACCCTGCCGACGCAGTTCGCGGACCCTGTCGCGCGATCCTGACAACGAGGCCAATGGCTGATCCATTGTTCCACTGTTCCTGTCGCTCCCTGACGGAGAAACAAACAGCTCCTGCCCTACTCCAACATGAAAGGAGAGGATCAGCATCACAAGAATTCCGTCAACCTTTTTCATATCCTCCAATTATATTGTGTACTTTTATATAGCTATATTTCAATGCGATTTCCATCCGGTGGACAGTCATTTTTCTATTTCAAAGTAGGCATTTCCAATGTTATCGATAATGTCGGAAGCCAGGAAGCTCCGGGCGTGAATCCTCGTTGCAGACAGGTTGGCCGTTAAACCGTGAATAAAAACACCCACTTTAGCCGCTTCCAATGGTTTATACCCTTGTGCGAGCAATCCTGTGATGATGCCTGTCAGAACATCTCCGCTTCCGGCTGTAGCCAATGCCGGAGTTCCGGTACTGTTGACATAAACATTTTCCGGGTCTATGATCATCGAGTGAGCTCCTTTCAGCACGATAATTAACCGGTGTTGTTTTGCGAATGCTATTGTTTTTCGTATCTTGTCATAATCTTCGCGCCATTCCCCGATAAGTCTGAAAAGCTCTTTAGGATGAGGGGTTAAGATCGTTTCCGGAGGCAACAGGGTTAACCATTCCTTGTTCTTCGACAAGATATTCAATCCGTCGGCATCGATCACCAAAGAGGCTTTGTTCTGTTGTAGAAAACGGTAAAAGGCGTGTTGCGTTTCCGGTAATTCGCCTAAGCCCACACCGGCTCCGATGGCATCCGGATGAATGGTAAAGTCGATTCCCGTGATGTATGTATCGTTGCGGTCTTCGATCACCATTGCTTCGGGAAAAGCGGCTTGAAGAACAGGTGTTCCGCATTTAGGTACAAACGCAGTGACCAATCCGCATCCGGTTTTCAACGCAGCTTTGGATGCAAGGCAGACTGAACCGATCTTGCCGATGCTTCCGCCGATAAGCATACTGTGTCCCTGAGTACCTTTATGAGCAAATTTTTCCAGCGGTTTCAACAACCCCCTTGTTTCATTTTTTGTAATAAGATAAAATGATGTTTTCGCATCATCGATGGCTTTTTCGTTTAATCCAATGTTTATCAGGTACACCTCTCCGGTAAAACTTCGGTTATCGGGCAGATACAATGCAAGTTTGGGTATCTGCATCGTTACCGTTTCCGTGGCTTGAACGGCAAAATGAGTTTTTCCGTCCATTGACAGTCCGCTCGGTACGTCGATACTGACGATTTTTTTCCCGCTCCCGTTGATTCTTTTAATCACTTCACGGGCTATGCCTGTCACTTCCCGATTAAGCCCTGTCCCGAAGATAGCATCAATAATTATCTCAAAACCGGACAAGGAAGGTATATCATCGGTTGAAGCAATTCTCTTAATTGAAATATTTTCAACTTTGGCGCGGCGAACATTGTGTGCGCAATCTTCGGAATAGTGCCGACTGTATTCTACAATAAAAACATTGACCTTGTATCCCGATTTCTGAAGCATTCTGGCGACAACCAATCCGTCACCGCCGTTATTTCCCGTTCCGGAAAATACCGAAACAGGAAGGTTTTTATCGGTAAACCTCGTTGTAAACCAGTCGAAAAAAGCCTTTGACGCTCTCTTCATCAGTTCCAGTGAAGAAATGTTTTCGGAGGCAGTTGTCTTTAAGTCAATCTCTCTGATTTGTTCGGCAGTGAGTATTTTCATTTTCATCGGTTTTAACATGCTAAGTTATCTTTTTTCCCGGTAAAAACAAAAACAGGCATCCAATTTCTTGAATACCTGTTTCTTTTGTGCGCAGGATGAGACTCGAACTCACACGCCGTAACCGGCACTACCCCCTCAAAGTAGCGTGTATACCAATTTCACCACCTGCGCAAACATTACGGCAAAGTGCCCGGAACAGGACTCGAACCTGCACATCGTTTCCAACACTAGTCCCTGAAACTAGCGCGTCTACCAATTCCGCCATCCGGGCGAGTTCACTATCTGTAAAAGGGTGCAGCCTCTGCCGCATTTATTTTTTGTGGCTGCAAAGTTAACTCTTTTTTGAACGCTTGCAAAATATTTTCGAGCTTTTATTTTCGCGAAAACTGTTTTAAATCCAATTTTGGGTCAATTTTTTGGGGAGTATAAATTAGTTCGTCCCACGTTATCTTTTCCTGTCTCGAAGCAGCTTCTCTTCCCAGGATCGCACTCAATGTTGAGTGGCAACCCGATTCGAGTTGGTTCAGGTACTTCCCGCTGGTAATGCTTTCGATAAAGGCCTTGCCTTTGTTTGGATCTGCATCGTCTAAGGAGGAGGAGCTGGCCCCTCTGGCAATGGATTCCGGAGTCAGTTCCGACGCGGAACGCACAATCCCCGAATCCCATTTGTTATCCCCGTTGATAAAGACTCCGCCGCTGTAATGTGCTTCCGCCAACCCTCGGGTTCCGATGAACCGGGCGCAGACATCACCAAAAACTTTTCCAAACTTGGACGAATGAACAGAAACATTGACGTCGTTGGGGTATTTGTAAATTACCTGATAATTGGTCCAGGCATTTCCGAAATCCGGACCTCCCTTTTTACTGCCGTCACCAATCGCGTAGAGAGGGGTGGCGTCGAGAATCCAGTTACAAACATCGATCATGTGTATGGCCTGGTCGAGATAACAACCTCCCGATATTTCGTGAAAATGGTAGTGGTTCCGGATACGCATTTCATCGTACGACATCTTCTCGTAAGGTATTATAGTTGCTCCTGATGAGAGATAGTAGAGTTGAACGGTAACCAGGTCGCCGATATCGCCTCTTTTTATTCTTTTAGCCATTTCAACGTAAGGTGTTGCGTAACGGATCTGAAAACCGTCAAAAGCAGAAACCCGTCCGCCGATGTTGTTGGCTGTCCGGATGATCTGCTTGCATCCGTCTGCATCAACCGCCAGGGGTTTTTCGCAATAAACATGCTTTCCGGCAGCTACGGTATCTTCCAGTATCTGAGGGTGCGAGTATCCGGGCGAAGCAATGACGACAGCATCTACCTCCCTGTTTTCCAATAACCTGAGATAAGCATCGGATCCTACATATGTTTTGTTCTTTGCTACTGCCGCATAGTTCCTCTTTTTGTTCAGCCCGTTGGCAAATTCTATTCCTTTGATCACTTTGTCTTCAAAAAGATCGGCAAGGGCTGTAATATGAATATTGGCATTGTCGGCCATGCTGCCCAGTATCCCTGTTGCACGCGAACCGCACCCGACCAGCCCGATCCTCACGGCAGAATTCGTATTGGATGCAAAAACAATTTCGGGTTTTAAAATGGTCAGTGTTGAGAGTGCTGACACGTTTCTGATAAAATTTCGTCTGTCCATAGGATATTTACTTTAATGAGTCATTGATTTTATTTAAAAACCGAAATCCGATACGGTTACCGTTAATTTTTCTTTGCTTCCGGTATGACAGTTCTCAACGGTGAAAACGGTTTCTGGCGCCGGAATTGCCATTAGAATAGTTTTTTGAGCTGGAAGAATATACAAATTATTACCGGCAGTCGCCCGGTAAGTTATGTCGGAGATATTAGTTACTTCTGCTTGCTTATCATTAATGATGCGTACTTTAAGGGATGCTTTCAATAATCCTTTCAGGTGTTCCGGCTTGCCCGCCAGCTTACCGTGAAAATAAGCGATGCTTCGTCTGGCAAACAAAGCCTCCTTGATGCTTTCCACGTTTCGTTCTTTGGCCAGAACAAGTGTCATCGGACGGATTTTGTTCCCTGCACCGTAGTCGGTATTGATCAAGCCGTGAATATCGGTATTAGCCATAAAAGCCAGGTTATTATTCTTGCTCCAGTCGAAAGTTACCGGATAATATTCCATATAATTAAATACTTCCACACCGTGAATTTTACCGGCTTTTATCAGTTCTTCGTGAACGGGGTAAAGGGTCGATTTGTCATCTGGCCAGCCGGGGTGATTCCACATGATGAATGCATCTTGACGTAAAGCTTCCTCAATGGCCTCCAGGGGATCTTCTACATCCATGGGCATGGCATCACTGATAAAAAGCGCGTTGAGATGCCCCAGGGGTTTGCTTCGGGTAATTTCTGTTCCGTGAATAACCATAAATCCGGTGGCATCCCCGGCTCTTTTGGCAATTTTGTACGATTCGTTCAAATCTCCCTTAAGGGTCTCCTTGTTCGGCCGATACTCAATGTGATCGGTTATGGCAACTGCATCCAATCCCTCCTGCCAGGCCTCTGCTACCCGGATATCGGGCCAGACTTTCCCGTCGGAAAAAACGGTGTGGATGTGAAAATCGCATTTTAATGTTTTAAAACCGTTTACATCGGGGATATGAATCTCGTTTCTCACACGTGACTGATCCATCTCTGTTATCTCGTACACATCGCTGTTACGGAGTTGTGCATGAAGCGATAATACACTGCATAACATTAAAAAAACAGGGACTTTTTTCATGTTGCTTTAAATTTAATTTAGTAAAATCGGTATCGTTTTTAATTCAATTTAATCAGACCTGGGCTGTTAAAGCAATATACGCTCCAAAACAGTGGTTTTTGGAGCGTATATAAACATTGGAGCGGAAAACGAGACTCGAACTCGCGACCCTAACCTTGGCAAGGTTATGCTCTACCAACTGAGCTATTTCCGCAATGATTTTCTGTAAAAAACACTCCGGTGACTCTTCACCGGTTAACTTGCCAAGGTAATCTCTTCCTCTTGGGGCAAGGTTATGCTCTACCAACTGAGCTATTTCCGCAAACGGACTTGTTTTGTTCGGATTCGGCGGACAGGGCCGAATTTCTGTTGCAAAGATAATTTGTTTTTTTGAACTTCAGAAATTTATTTGTCAAAATTTGATCCATCCCGCTATTTCCGACAGGTATTTCTCATCCGTTTTATTAAAATGATTGAGAAATTCACTGTCCACATCCAGCACCGCTGCAATTTTTCCGTGATGAAAAACAGGAATGACAATTTCTGACCTGGACAAAGAACTGCAAGCAATGTGTCCGGGAAATTTATCGACATCGGGGACAAGGATTGACTTTTTCTCTTTCCATGCCATGCCACACACTCCTTTTCCATAACGGATGCGTGTACAGGCAACCGGGCCCTGAAAAGGGCCAAGCACCAGTTGTTCACCCCTGACGATATAAAATCCTACCCAAAAGAACCCAAACACTTCCTTTAAGGCTGCAGATAGGTTTGCCATATTGGCTATCACATCCGCTTCAGATTCTACCAATGGTTTCAATTGCAGGATTAAAACCTCGTATTTTTCTGTTTTGGAAATTCTTTCCGGAACAATTATCTCTTCAGCCATGTTGCTTCTTAATTAAAAATCGCACTACCGTAACCGATAATGCGATTTTATATCATTGATCTCCAGTGAATTATTTTGCCTGTTCCTGGGCTTCTTTTACCATCTTGGCATTTGGAAGAATGAAAACTTCCACACGGCGGTTCTGGGCCCTGCCGGACACTGTACTGTTGTCGGCAACCGGTTGGGTTGATCCGAAACCTTGAGAAGCCATACGAGTACCCGATACTCCTTTAGATACCAGGTAGTTGTAAACAGATTCTGCACGACGATCAGAAAGCGGATTATTGATAGCATCACTGCCCGTACTGTCTGTATGCCCGTAGATCTTTACATCCGTATCGGGGTTGTTCAGCAGAGAGGTGGCAAACTTATCCAAGGATGCGCGGGATACTGTATTCAGGGTGCTTGAGTTGGTGGCGAAAAGGATTCCCGATTCGAAAGTAACCTTAATTGCTTCGCCTTCGTTGATTTTTTCAACCTGTGCTCCTTCAATCTGTTCCAGCTCTGCAGCCTGTTTATCCATCTTGTTTCCGATGATGGCACCGGCAGCTCCACCGAGAACCGCACCGATTCCCGCACCCCAGGCAGCGCCCTTACCACCGCCTGCAATTGCCCCTACTCCAGCGCCTACTGCTGCACCTGCGCCTGCACCAATACCTGTACCTTTTACCGTGTTGCTTGTTCCACAACCGGACAATACCAGAGCACCACCTAAGATAGCGATGCCGAAAAATTTAAAAACCTGTTTCATAGTTAACTTAAAAATCTCATTTGAAATTCCCAACTCAAGTTAATAGTTTTCAAAGCGGAATTTCTCTTTTTTTTCGAGAGATACCGTTTTATTTTCTTTTCA
>JALHIE010000113.1 GCA_022840285.1 Porphyromonadaceae bacterium | reverse complement strand
ACCCTTGTACTTCCCAAAGAAGATCATCACTACTGCTTCATTGGGTTCGAGTTTTACAAATCCGAAAAGCAGTACAAACCAGATCAATGCTAAAAAACAACCGGCTATAATTCCCGCATTTCCCAGAAAAAAACTAAAAACTGTTCCCCCAAGCATTAGGAGCAACAAAAAAAACATAAGAAACCCGTTCGCTTTAAAACTCTTAAAATTAAATTCTTTTGTTTCCATATCGATTAATTTAAAATGATATTATTTTGATATTGCAAATATATCAACAATTTTTTATATTTTCCAAATTTCCGGCTTTTTTTTGTTTTTTTTAAAATTTTCTTCAAAAAAAATAAAAAAATGACAGCACTTCGGGCAAAACCATCGGCTAAATCCTTAATTAATAAGCAAAAAGTTATACCTTTGCTGCAATTCTCAAAAAAAGTTTCAATACTTTTTTACAATCGTTTAAATAACAATCAATTAGTACTCGAATGAAAAAAATTTTACTTATCTTGTTAGCAGCTATGACCTTACTTGCTTGTAACAACGCAAAAACCGGGGAACAGGCCCGTGAAAACGGAGCTATTTTTTACGCCGAATTCGACACACCTTTCGGAATGCCCCCTTTTGACCAAATTTCATTTGCCGACTTTAAACCTGCATTCCTGAAAGGGATGAAAGAGGAAGCCGGAGAAATTGATTCCATTGCAAACAATGCCGAACCGCCTACATTTGAAAATACCATCGCGGCATTGGATAACAGCGGACGTTTATTAAACAGGGTTTCACGCGTCTTTTACGGTTTAAAGGGAGCTGAAACCAACGATTCTATTCAGGCGTTGGCTGAGGAGTTATCCCCGCTGATGTCCGAACACCGGGATAACATCAATTTTAACGACAAGCATGAACCTGACTACCGAACAGTATCGTTTGCTGGACAACTATTATAAAGGGTTTGTCCGTTCGGGAAGCATGTTGGGCGAAACAGAGAAAAACAGGCTCCGTGAAATCAACAAGGAACTTTCCTCCCTTACGCTTAAATTCGGGAACAACCTGCTGAAAGAGACCAACGGTTTTAAATTGGTACTCGAAAATCAACATGATCTGGCCGGACTCCCCGAAGGAGTAATCGCTGCTGCTGCTGAAACCGCTAAAAAGGAAGGACAGGATGGAAAGTGGGTATTCACCCTTCAAAAACCCAGTTGGTTACCGTTCCTGCAGTATGCTGAAAAACGTGAGTTAAGGGAAAAACTATACAAGGCCATGTTCAACCGCGGCGACAACGATAACGAAAACGACAACAAGAAAATCATCAACGACATCGTGAACCTGCGTATCGAAAAAGCGCAAATGCTCGGCTACAAAACCCACGCCGATTTCATACTGGACGAAAACATGGCTAAAACAGCGGCAAACGTTTACAAGCTGCTCAACGATGTATGGAAGTACGCTTTACCACAGGCAAAGAAAGAGGCTGCCGAACTTCAGGCGATGGTCGACGCCGAAGGCGGAAACTTTAAAATCGAATCGTGGGACTGGTGGTATTACACCGAAAAACTCCGCCTACAGAAGTATGCCCTCAACGAAGAAGAAATCAGACCCTACTTCAAGATGGAAAACGTTCGCGAAGGCGTATTTGAAGTAGCCAACCGTCTCTACGGACTGAATTTCAAAAAGTTGGATAACGTTCCGGTTTACCATCCCGAAGTAGAAGCTTATGAGGTGCTGGATGCCGACGGCTCCCATATTTCGGTATTCTATACCGACTACTTTCCGCGTTCCGGTAAAAATGCGGGAGCCTGGATGAGCAGCTTCCGCGGACAGCAAATCCGCAACGGCGAAAACATCCGTCCGCTCGTTTTCAATGTGGGCAACTTTACACGTCCCACGGAAACCACTCCTTCACTGCTTACGCTGGACGAAGTGGAAACACTTTTCCACGAATTCGGACACGGTTTGCACGGAATGTTGTCAAACGTGACCTATTCAGGCGTTTCCGGCACAAGCGTGTCGCGCGACTTTGTGGAACTTCCCTCACAAATCATGGAGCATTGGGCATTCCATCCCGAAGTGTTAAAACTTTACGCCAAACATTACCAAACAGGTGAAGTAATCCCCGATTCACTGATCGCTAAAATAGACGCAGCGTCCAAATTCAATATGGGATTCACTACCACCGAATTTGTTGCGGCTGCACTGCTCGATATGGATTACCACACACAAAGCGAAAGAAAAAATATTGACGTTCGCGATTTTGAGAAAAAATCCATGGAGAAGATCGGACTTATCAGCGAAATTATCCCCCGTTACCGCAGCACCTATTTCTCGCACATCTTTAGCGGGGGCTACTCTGCCGGATATTACGCTTACCTCTGGGCAGAAGTATTGGATGCCGATGCGTTCCAGCCTTTTGCTGAAAAAGGAGTGTTCGATAAAGAAACAGCGGCCTCGTTCCGTGAAAACATTTTGTCAAAAGGCAACTCGGACGACCCGATGATCCTTTACAAGAAGTACCGCGGAGCAGAACCTAATCCAATCTACCTGTTGAAAAACAGGGGATTTGTGCAGTAATTAACTTTTATCCGGCAAGGTAAGGAGGGATTCTCGGAAAAGCATTCCCTCCCATGCAGCAAAAATAATCCAACGATATTGTTCTTAAAAAGACAAAAAAAGTGTATATTTGCAGGCTCGAAAATAAAGGCATTCCTGATGCCTTTCATATAATAAACGTAATATCGAAATGCAAAACAAAGGATTTATTAAAGTTTTCGCAATCATACTCACGCTTATCTGTTTGTTCTACTTATCTTTTACCGTAGTAGGCAGACAATACAACAAAAAAGCCGATGCGTATGCCAAAGGAGACTTGGAACTAAAGAATCAGTATCTCGATTCACTTTCTACCGAGAAAGTCTATTTAGGATACACACTAAAACAAATTCGTGAAAAAGAGATCGGTCTAGGACTCGACCTGAAAGGCGGGATGAACGTGATTGTGGAAATGGATGTTGCCCAGGTTCTCAGGGCGCTGGCCAACACCGATGACCCGCAATTTAACCAGGCATTGCAGGAAACGATTGTTCAAAACAGAAAAGGAAGTTCATCCGACTTCATCACTCTTTTCCGTCAAAACTACGAAAGAATAAATCCCGACGGTAAGCTGGCAAATATCTTCAGCATCACCATGAGTGACAGGGTGACCCCGACAGCAACCAACGACCAGGTAGTCAACGTCCTCCGGCAGGAAGTGAAAAGTGCTGCTGACAACTCGTTTAATGTGCTTCGTACACGTATCGACCGTTTCGGGGTAGTTGCTCCCAACATTCAACGCCTTGATCAGGCCGAACGTATTCTTATCGAGATGCCCGGTATTACGGAACCCGAACGCGTTCGAAATCTTCTGCAAGGAAGCGCCAACCTGGAGTTCTGGAAAACCTACAACGTAAACGAACTCGGAACATACTTCAACGAAATAAACACCCGTTCCGCAGAATATGCGCAGGCTGTTCGTGGCGCTGCGGCAACATCCACCGATTCCGCCACAGTAACAGAAACAACGGATTCATTGACACTTAACAAAAGTTTTGTTGAATATTTTGCTCAACCCTACTTTGCCATGAGCGGTGCCAGCGGACCTATTGTGGGAACGGCTGCCAAAAACGATACAGCCGCAGTTAATTACCTGCTACAACGATACAAAGATATTTTTCCCGCCGACGTTCGTTTCAAATGGGGATTTAAACCCATCGACCAGCGTGAGACTTATTTTGAATTATATGCACTGAAAGGTGACGGAACCAGACGCGGGCCCGCCCTCGAAGGAGATGTTGTTACCAACGCGAAAGCCGACCAGGGACAACAAGGTTCAGCATGGGAAGTGAGCATGACCATGAACTCAGCCGGTGCCAGCCGCTGGGCAACCATCACAGGAGCAGAAAAAGGCAAATCCATCGCCATTGTTCTTGACGGTTACGTTTACTCTGCACCTACCGTGAATGACCGCATAGAAGGCGGACGCTCCTCCATTTCCGGACGATTTACCCCCGAAGAAGCGGGTGACCTGGAAAATGTATTGAAATCGGGTAAAATGAAAGCGGGTGTACGCATCGTTCAGGAAGACGTTGTGGGACCCTCACTGGGGCAGGAAGCCATCCGCGACGGTTTTGTATCGTTCGTCATTGCCCTTATCGTATTGTTTATCTTCACCTGTTTACTGTACGGAATTGTTCCGGGAATGGTAATCAACGGTGCACTCCTCATCAACTTCTTCTTCACGCTGGGTGTTCTGGCGGCATTCCAGGCAGTCCTCACACTGCCGGGCATCGCGGGGATGATCTTGTCTCTGGCTATGGCTGTGGATGCCAACGTACTGATCAACGAACGCATCAAGGAAGAACTGGCCAATGGAAAATCGTTGCGCAAAGCACTGGAAGACGGTTATAAGAATGCTTTCTCTGCAATTCTCGACTCTAACCTGACAACCATTATTACCGGTATCATCCTGGCGATCTTCGGAACAGGTCCTATCAAAGGATTTGCCGTTACACTGATCATCGGTATTTCCGTTTCGTTCCTAACCGCCGTTTTCTTAACTCGTTTGGTTTACGAGTATCAATTTGAAAAAAACAGGTGGCAAAAACTCACTTTCAATACCGGATTCTCAAGAGCAATCTTTAACGTATATAACTCATTTTTGGAGTTGTCAGCATCGGTTCGCTCTTTACCTTGAAATTGAATACGGGTATCGACTTTACCGGTGGACGCAACTACATTGTGCGTTTCGACCAGCCGGTAAAAACAGGAGATATTGAACAAGCATTGCAACCTGTCTTAGGCGGATCGGCACAGGTAATCACCATCGGCTCAAGCAATCAGGTGCGTATTTCTACCAACTATATGATTGATTCCGAAAGCGCAACCGTGGAAGATGATTTAGTTATACTGCTTGGGGAAGGGTTAAAAGATTACATTACACCCGGAAGCAGCATCAACGACCACATCCTGAGCTCACAAAAAGTGGGTCCAAGTGTCGCCGAAGACACGATGAAGAATGCTTTCCTGGCGCTTACCATTGCTTTAATCTGTATGGGTATCTACATTTTTACCCGTTTCCGTAATTGGGCATTCTCCGTAGGAACAGTTGCAGCACTATCTATTGACACGTTTGCCGTTATCGGTTTTTATTCACTTCTTTGGAAGGTAATGCCGTTCTCAATGGAAATCGACCAGACATTTGTTGCGGCTATCCTGACCATTGTGGGTTACTCCATCAACGACAAAGTGGTTGTGTTCGACCGTTTCCGTGAAGTGCACCAGTTGTATCCCAAACGCGAACTGCGCGCACTGTTCAACGACTCCATGAACGCCGTATTGGCACGTACCATCAACACCGGTTTGAGTACGATCCTGGTTATCTTGTGTATTCTGTTCCTGGGAGGTGATGCCGTAAGAAGTTTCGTGTTCGCCATGTTGATCGGGGTAGTTGTAGGAACTGTAACAAGTTTGTTCATTGCTTCACCTGTAGCTTACTCGATCATGAGAACGCAGCAGGAAAAGAAACAATTGGAACCTAAAAAATAAACAATATATTCAATTAGGTATTATTATGTTAAAACGGGTTGCCAGGCAACCCGTTTTTTTTGCATTTGAGAACAAAGACAAGATTATGAAAAAGACGCTATTTCCCTTTCTTTTTTTATGCTTTACCGTATACATAAATGCGCAACGTACCGCCAACGGATTTTTTGTTACAAAAGATACCGTTATAGGAAAAGCGTTTGACGGAAACGATATTGTGGCCAAATGTTACCAGCCACAACACAAAATTTACCGGTGGCATTGGGATGGTTTTTCAGACAACCTGTTACTCGAACTGAGACAGGCAAACAAGAAAGAAACCTCGTTCAAGAATGAAGGAAACGTCGTGATGATCGATCTGGAAGATAAATCTGTAAAATGGAGCCGGAATGTCAATTACAACAACTCCGAAACAAAACAACAGGGGAGGTACCTCTTTCTCGCCGAAAAAAAGAAAAACCTTTGCCTCGATCCCGAAACAGGAAAGGTACTTTGGGAGAACAAAAATGACTTTTATTTTATAGACCCGGAACTGAACATAGGCGTGGGTTATCCGCTCCAAAGCATGTCGAATAACTTATCGGCCATCGATTTATCCAACGGAAATATTCTGTGGACCAAGCCGGTTGACCGGACACGCGGCTGGGACGATGCTTACATGCTGACCGACTCCATTCTTCTGGTGTCCGTCAACGGAATTCAGGCACTTGAACTGCCTACAGGAAAGAGCTGGTCGTACAAAGCAACCACCAGTCAAAAGAAGATCGGGAAAATGATCGCAACCAACGCCGCAGGTATTTTGCTGGGGGTTCTCACGGGAACCGTCATGTATCAAACAAACCCCGACGAGGTTACGGAAATGGTTTCAAATATGCTGATCGATGAAGAAAACACGATCGTTCTCGCTTCCCGAGATATGATTTCCCGGGTAGGAAACTCGGGAGAAATTCAGTGGAGTATCCCGCTACCTGAAAAAATCACATCGAAATCGTCCCTTTTCCTGAAAGATTCGGTCATTTATATGATCAATCGCGGTTATGCCTTCTACAACGGTGGTTTTTCCACGGTTGGCGACCCTTATTTCGCTGCTTTTAACCTTAATGACGGCACCCAACGGTATTTAAACATGATTCCCGAGAAAAAAGAGTTCATCCGGAATTTTCAGGTTATCAACGACGTGCTTTTCCTGGTTTTCGAAAACAAAATCGTCACCTATTCCCTTGCCTACGGCAGCCTGCTGACGGAAAAAATAATCGGTCTCGAGAAAGGTGAACGACTGGATACTTTTGTGGAATCCGGAATCTATGCCCTGCAGGGCGATTCTACTTTTATGGATTTGGCTGCCGCTTACCCCGAACAGAACCTGATAATGACGTCTGAGAATCGAGTCATCTCGCTGACTGACAGTTTAGAAACACTAATAACGTATGACAAGAAGGATGTTTTCAAAAAAACAATCGATAACGGCAATTATAAATTCCTGACTAACGATGAAAAAGAGTTCACCGTTTGTGATTATTCGGGAAAAGCGTTAATGAAATTTCGGGCATCACCCAATATGTTTATGAGAAACAACAAATTGTATGCTTTCGATAAAGATTTGTTTTGGGAATTAAGCCTAAGTGCGTTCGTACGATAAAAACTTGATGTAATTTTAGTCGGTTTCGGTTATTTTTTATAATTTTGCAACCCGAAACGTTGCCACAATAGCTCAGTAGGTAGAGTAACGCATTCGTAACGCGTCGGTCGCGAGTTCGAATCTCGCTTGTGGCTCTTTCACCAAAAGCCTTTAGCCGCCCGGCTAAGGGCTTTTTTAGTTGGTGCCGCAGATCTCCCGGATAAACCGTTCTTCCGCCTGATGCACCCAATCCCGGAAGTTTTCATCGGGCCGGTAATGCGGTATAAAGTTCAACAGTTTGTTCAGTTTAAATTTCGTACTGCTTATTCCCGCTCCGGAAAGGCTGGCATCATAAGCATTAAACTCCTGCTCCACGTGTACGGGAATCATCAGAATGGGTTTTTTGTAATAGAGTGCCTCGCACACCGACTCAAATCCCGAGGTGGTGGAATATGCCATACTGCCCGCCATACTTTTCAGGAAAAGATCGTCATCGATGCGATACAGTATCAGGTTTTCGTCTATCACCGTCACCTCATCGGCATCCTTCTTGTCCCAGAAGAAGCGCAGCGGAATGTGGGGGTTTTTAGTGTGCCAGTCCAGCACTTCCTCGTAATATCCGGTATTGATCATATAGCCGTGGATATAATCTCCGTCGGAGGGTTCATTTTCAAAGACCTCCTGTCTGAGCAGTGGCGGAACAACCACCAGGTTCTTCTCAATGCTTCCGGGCATATCACGGAACGAAAGTGCCAAGATTTTGGACGAACACTGGCAGGTAACCTTCGTTATCATCCGAAGAAAATAATACTTGATGTCCTGTTCGCTGGTGGTTTTGTATTTCGGATTCAGCAGCATGTACTGGTGTGCGATGCTGATTAATTGAACATTTAACTTCTTATCAAACCGATAGGTTCTAAAAGCCACTCCGGTAACCATTTCATAAAAATTGACCACCGCGTCGGGACGATATTCCTCTATCTTGCGATTGCGAAAAATTACCAATGACGCTCAATACGAGGTTTGGCCGTTTTTGTTTGTATAATGCGGTGAAATTAGGGCTTCTAAAATCAAAAACAGGCGCGTCGATCTTATCGAGATAAAACCGGGGAATTTGTCGAGAGTCATCTTTACCCACCAACACGGCCACCACTTCGTGTCCGTACTTTCTTAACATAGACGCCAACGCGAGCGATTGCGTAAAGTGTCCCCTGCCTTCGCCCTGTACGGTAAATAAAAATTTCACAGTTATTTCTTCTTGATTTCGCGCAAAGGTATAAAATTATTGTCACATAGGGGCCATAACCCCACACGGATTTACCGGTCGAACGTCAATGCTTCCCCCGAAGCCGATTCAACTACATTGCCGTTATCAAACACCAGATTCCCGTTCACAAACGTTTTCTCGATGCTGTGCCGGAAAGTTTCACCTTCGAACGGCGACCAGCCACATTTGTACAGGATATTGTTCTTGTCGACGGCACAAGGCTTATTTGGGTTTACAAGCACCAAATCGGCAAAATATCCTTCACGGATATACCCCCTTTCTTTCACCTGAAAAAGATCTGCAGGCGCGTGACACATTTTTTCCACTACAAATTCTTTGGAACCAAGTCCCTGCAACGACAACTCCAGCATAGCCTGCAGGGAGTGTTGAACCAACGGCCCGCCCGAGGAAGCTTTCAGGCAACCGCCCTCTTTCTCGCTCAACAAATGCGGAGCATGATCAGTTGCCACAATATCCAGCTTTCCCGATATCAGCGCAGAGCGCAAGGCATCGCGGTCAACACGCGTTTTTATCGCCGGATTCCATTTGATGCGTGTGCCCAACCGGGCATAATCCTCATCGGTAAACCAAAGGTGATGAACGCATACTTCTGCTGTTATTTTTTTGTCTTTTACAGACGACTTACTGAACAAACTCATTTCCCTGGCAGTGGAAAGATGCAACACATGCAGGCGGGAACCGTACTTGTCAGCGAGTTCCGCAGCTTGTGCCGAAGAGCGGTAACATGCTTCTTCACTCGCAAACGTTCTTTTTGTCGACTTTTTTCAGTTCCTTGATGTTGTCGTTGGTGGCACCCAGGTAAAACGAATAATTGGCAATGGATTTTTGTGCGGCCAAGTCGAACTTTTCACGCAGGGCGTCCATCGTCACGGTTTGCGGGCTGGTGTTGGGCATTTCCATAAACGAGGTTACGCCTCCAGCAACAGCGGCCCTGCTTTCCGTGTAAATATCACCCTTGTGCGTAAGTCCGGGATCACGAAAATGAACCTGATCATCCAATACCCCGGGAATCAGGTACAAGCCCCTCGCATCGATAATTTCACTGCACAGCTGAAGTATACTTTCCGGAACTTCACTTTCAAACACTTTCGAAATCCTGTCTCTTTCTATGAGTACAGATCCCGTAAAGGAACGACCTTCGTTAATAAGGACTGCCTGGTGAATAAGCTTCATGATTGTTTGGGTTTAATGTTGCCCGATATTTTTCTCCACCTCAGGTTCATGACACCAAAAAAAGCTTCCCCAAAAATGCTGCTGTTCATTTTGGAGGTCCCCAACTGACGATTAACAAATATGACCGACACTTCTTTTATTTTGAATCCCAATGCGTAGGCCGTATATTTCATCTCGATCTGAAATGCATAGCCTTTGAATTTTATCTCATCCAGGTTGATGGCCTCCAATACCCTTCGTTTGTAACATACAAATCCAGCAGTAGTATCCTTAATAGCTACGCCTGTTATTATTTGAACATATTTCGACGCGAAATAGGACATCAAGACACGTCCTATAGGCCAGTTAACTACATTTACACCGCTGCAATAGCGGGATCCCACCGACATATCGAACCCTTCATCGTGACAGGCAGAATAGAGCCTGGGCAAGTCGTCGGGATTGTGGGAAAAATCGGCATCCATCTCAAAAACATAATCGTACGAATGACCTAAAGCCCATTTGAAGCCATGAATATAAGCGGTTCCCAAACCCAACTTACCTTCCCGCTCTTCAATAAAAAGCCGGGTTGAAAACTCCGTTTCTGTCAAGTGACGCACAATGGCTGCGGTTCCATCGGGCGATCCATCGTCAATAACAAGTATGTCAAAAGGCTTCGACAAACCAAAAACGGCACGGATAATATTCTCGATATTTTCTTTTTCGTTGTACGTGGGTATAATTACAAGACTGTCGGACATAGTTTTGAAATTTATACCAAAAGTACATATTTTGTCGCAGAAAAAAAAAGAAATACAAAAAACTTGTTTTATAAATAAAAACGTTGTATCTTTGCACTTCAATTAAAGAAAACATATCGCGGAGTGGAGCAGTTGGTAGCTCGTTGGGCTCATAACCCAAAGGTCATAGGTTCAAGTCCTATCTCCGCAACTACCGGAGGAAAGTTTCAATACTTTCCTTTTTTTGTACGGTTTAACTTCGTTTCAACAACTCCAGCATTTTTCTATCAAGCTTCGCCCCCCTGAAGTTTTCATATTTCACATCCTTTCTTCCGCTATCGATTATACCGAACGAACCTCTCAGGTTCCACAACGACCATCCCCATCCTTGCTCTTTAAAAACATCGAAAACATCTTCCAACCAGGCTAATGCTATGTCATGTGGCGTTCTGTTATGGCATCCCATTTCGCCGATGTGAACTTTTCCTCCTTTTGCTATCCAAGGTTCCCATGGTTTTACAGAAGACTCATAGATGCTTTGTCTGTCGTATTTTTCACCATCAACAATCAACGGCCAAGAAAGCTGTTTTTCAGGAAATTTCTGCACCAGCTCCCAGTTTACCCAACTCGCCCGGAAGTGAGATATCAACATAGGGTTGTACCCTCTTCCACTCTGAATAATATTCGGAACATCGGTAAGAGTCATCAACGGTGTTCTTCCGACGTCTTTTCCATCTACAAAAATCAACCTGTCAGGATCTTCGTCACGTATCGCGTTAATCAATCTACGGGCTACCCTGTCATATTTCTCCGCACTTACAGACGGAGCTTCATTAATCAGGTTGAAGCTCAACAATCTGCTTGATACTCCCTGATAACGCTGTGAAAAATATCTCCATTGATGTTCTGCGGCCAGCAACGGAGCTTCATCTTCAAACAAATTGGTAGGCGGTTTTGGTGGATTTATGCAGTATCCAGGCAGACGATGAAAGTTTATATTTACATGTAGATTGTACTGCTTGCCAAACTCCACAGCCTGGTCAATTTCTTTCATCCTGTTTTCGTCAATGCGGTACCAGTCATCCTCGCTGCTCCATGACCAATAAGATAGCGGCAACCGTACAAAATTGAATCCCCATTCGGCCATTATTTCAAAATCCTGCTCATCGAAGAGACTTTGGTTATTGGGATTGAATTTATTCAACAAATTGAATCCTCTCCACAAAGGAATGCTATTTGTTTTCTTTTCACCCAACGAAGACAATGTTTTACATGATGCGCCCGATATACCGACAGCGGCTAACAAACCCATTTTCTTGAGAAAATTTCTTCTTTCAACTTCCATATTTAGCGATTAAGAATGATGCGTGTTGACTTTTCAAAAGCCAGGTAGAAAAATAATTATTTGCGGTAAAGTTCGTAACATTTTAAGGTATTTGGTGTATTTAGGGTGTTAAAAAAGTGAGTAATATGGAATTTATTGTTTTTTTTATACATTTGCAGTGTAAAATCAAAACAAAAGACAATGAAGAAGTTGCTCTTTTTTGTTATCGTTCTGTTTATAAACACATTAAATCAACCTATCTTTGCGCAGCAAAAAGGAGGAGCTTCCTATTATGCCGACAAGTTTCACGGCCGGAAGACATCGAGTGGCGTACCCTATCACAGGGACAGCCTCACTTGCGCTCACAAGACCTATCCGTTTGGGACCATACTGGAAGTGGTGAATCCAAAAAACGGGAAGAAAGTTCTGGTAGAAGTGACCGATCGCGGCCCATACTCCAGAAACAAAATCATCGACTTATCGTATGCCGCTGCCAAGCAACTGGATATTATCCATCAAGGCGTCACCACGGTGGAGCTCAGCGAATGGATTTGGGACCTGACAAGATTCAAGCCGTTTGTTTTCGAATTCAACGACATCTTTGTGAAAGTTTCTCACCCGGTAGGAGAAAATTTAAAAATAGACAAAGAAAAAGTGTTGAAGTAAATTTCAGCATTTTTTTAGTTACCTAAACGTCTTAAATGGTTCGTTTCGCAGATTTTCAAGTGTTATTTCTTTTCGTTGGAAAACGAATAGGGAAAATCGGATTTCTGGGTTCCCCTTGTCTTGTTCGGTTTATCCGACATCTGTATGTCAATTCTGGCACCATCCATCAAATCCAGATGCTTCACGTAGTTTTTGGTATACGTTTTTCCGTTCAGTTTAACGTCCGAAATGTAACGGGTTGACTTCCTGTTTCCGGGAGAATTCACCTGTAATTTTTTCCCGTTTTCAAGATGAACGGTCATTTTCTCAAACAGCGGTGAACCCAGGATATATTCATCGCTTCCCGGACAAACCGGGTAAAATCCCATAGCCGAAAAAACATACCATGCCGACGTTTGCCCGTTGTCTTCATCACCGCAATAACCGTCTGGGGCAGGTGTATAAAGCTTATCCATCACTTCACGGGTCCAGTATTGGGTTTTCCAGGGTTCTCCGGCATAATTGTAGAGGTATACCATGTGCTGAATGGGCTGATTCCCGTGAGCATACTGCCCCATATTCATAATCTGCATCTCCCGGATTTCGTGAATGGGAAATCCGTAATAGCTGTCGTCAAAAACCGGTGGCATCTTGAAAACTGAATCCAGCATGTTCACAAATTCCCTGTTTCCGCCCATCAGATCGATCAGTCCCTGCGGATCGTGAAAAACCGACCAGGTGTAGTGCCAGCTGTTGCCTTCGGTAAATGCATCTCCCCATTTAGTCGGGCTAAACGGCGACTGAAACGTTCCGTCCCTGTTTTTTCCCCTCATCAGCTTATACTCGGGTGAATACAAATGACGGTAATTCTGGCATCGTTTCGCGTACAGGTCGATCTCCGCCTGGGGACGGTTCAACGCTTTGGCCAGTTTGTAAATGGTCCAGTCCGCATACGCGTATTCCAGCGTGCGCGCCGCATTTTCCTTGATCTTCACATCGTAAGGGACATAGCCGAGCGTGTTGTAATACTCATGCCCCAACCGCCCGGTGGACGAGACCTTAGGATGCACGTTCTCCGTTCCGTGAATCATTGCCTCATAAAGCGTTTCGATATCGTAGCCGCGCAACCCTTTCAGGTAAGCATCTGCCACCACCGAAGCCGAATTGTTCCCAATCATGACTCCCCGGTGTCCCGGACTTGTACGTATTAATCAACCCCTCCTGAATCTCCTTGTTGACAGACGGGTACATCAAATTCAGCAAAGGAAACAGGGAACGGAATGTATCCCAAAATCCGGTATCTGTATACATATATCCGGGGAGTACCTGCCCGTTGTAAGGGCTATAATGTATTGCATTTCCCTGGGCATCAATTTCGTAAAACTTACGGGGAAAGAGCGTTGAACGATAAAGGGTGGAATAAAAAGTGCGTTTGTTCTCTATATTGTCATCTTCAATCTCCACTTTGCCCAATACTTCATTCCACGATTTTCTGCCTTCCTGCTTTACGTTTTCGAAACTCTTGCTTTCAACCTCTTTCAGGTTTTGCCACGCCTGATCGTAACTGATGAAAGAGGATGCAACGCGCGCTACTATTTGCTCGCCGCGCTGTGTTTTGAATTTAACGATGGCTCCGGAATGATCGCTTTGCGTTTTATCGGCTTTTTTCTTTCCGATCATTGCATCTCTTACGTCAAAATATGTTCGAAACGGCTTATCGAAAACAATTACAAAATGGTTTTTGAAATTATCGGGGACTCCGCCGCTATTACGGGTTGTATAGCCGATAATTGCATTTTTTTCAGGCAAAACCTCCACCGAAGATCCTTTATCGAAAGCATCGATTATCAGGTTTGCGTCTTCGGTTTCGGGAAACGTGAAACGGAAAATAGCCGCGCGTTCCGTTGGTGTAATTTCGGTTGTCACATCGTAATCTGCCAGATAAACGCTGTAATAATAAGGTTTGGCAATCTCCGCCTTGTGCGAAAACCAACTGGCACGTTCTTCTTCGTTAAAAACCGTTTTGCCAACAATTGGCATAATCGAGAACTGGCCATAATCGTTCATCCAGGGACTTGGTTGGTGTGTCTGCTTAAATCCGCGGATCTTATCCGCATCGTAGCGGTAAATCCATCCATCGCCCATTTTTCCTGTCTGAGGAGTCCAAAAATTCATTGCCCACGGCAGGGCAATGACAGGATAGGTATTTCCGTTGGAAAGTTCAAACTTGGATTGAGTTCCCACAAGAATACTCACATAATCAACCGATTCGAATTTATCCTGCCCACGAACAAGATAAACACTCAGTAACAAAAGGAAAAATACTGATTTTGATTTCATTGCTCTTGTTTTATTGGATGTTTAATCACTTCTTTTATGGGTATCCGCAAGTTCGGCGAAAAGTTCAATCATACAAGCATTGTCGAGCAACCACTTATAGGGCTGCGTCGATTTTTCACTCCAGCTCTTCCCAAGCAGGTTATTCTCATCTGCGGTGTTGTTCCAGGCATAGTGAGCATTTTCCATCATGGCTTGTACAAATTTCCCATTCCCATCCACAAGGAAAAGCGCTTTTAATCCCCTGAAAAGTATTACATTAAACCACGGAGAATCGGGATAAAACACCTTGCTTCCCGTAACCGTTGATTCGATCGTAGTAAAATGTTGATAAACCCCCGATGCCGTTTTTTGAGCATCAACCAGGTATTCTTTATCACCGGTAAGCTGAAAAAGAAGCACGCCTGCTTCAATCATTTGGCCGCTGTTGTACGTATATTTTCTTTTATCGATATCTCCATTCAACGCAACATTGTCCCAGTAGACAAAATCAGCCGGATCCCATAATTTTTTTTTTGTCCAGAGATAGGTCTCTATCGCACGCGAAAGGAATTTTTCATCGCCGGTTAACTGATACAACCTGGCACTGAGTACGGCTGACGGTGCATTTGAACAGGTATTTTTACTGGTTTTCTTTTGCTCACACCAATAAATGCCCCCATTTAGACTGCCGTCCCAACCGCTATAAACAAAATCATATGTTTCAACTGCATTGTCGAGGTATCTTTTGTTTTTGGTACTTGCATACAAGGAACAAAAATCAAGCGCCAGCCATACATTATCGTCATAGAATCTGTCGCTGCGCCCCGCGAAAGTGGGATAGGACTGATAACCTCCGGGTTGACGCGATCTATCGAGGTATTTCTCCAATCCCGGCAACAACCGCTTCTCCATCAGATCAAGGTATTTTTGTTCTTTCGTAAGAGCGTACAGTGCAACCGTTCCGGAAATCACACCCGAGTAAGGCCTCCACTTTTTTACCTGGAACTCCGGCATAACCGGCACAGAAAAACAAACCGGTAAAAACAAAAATAAATATCAATATTTTTTTTGTGCCCACCATCTGATTTTGAAATAAAACAGCTAACAATTCCTTACGAAAAATCTATCGGCAATTTCTTGCGAAAAGCATCCTTGAAACACATCAACGTTTCGGTTCTGGCCAGACCAAGAGGTTGAAGCTGGCTGTGGATAATTCGAAGCAGATCTTTGTTGTTTTTAGCAAACACTTTAATTAACAGGTCATACTGCCCGGTAGTGTAATAACACTCCACCACTTCAGGGATTTTCTCCAATTCTTTCACTACGCTATCGAAAGACGAAGGTGATACAAGGAACAGCCCCACGTAAGCACACGTTTCGTAACCTATCTTTTCAGCATCAAGGATAAATTCCGACCCTTTGATAACCCCTAAATTGACTAACTTCTGTACGCGTTGGTGAATGGCCGCACCCGATACGCCGCATTCACGGGCTACTTCAAGAAAAGGAATTCGCGCATTGTTTACAATCAATTTCAGGATTTTCCCGTCCAGTTCGTCTAAATCATGATAAGCCATAGTTGTACTTTTAATTTGTTATAAAAACGATTATTTTTTTACAAAAATATAAAAAAACAGGTTTCAAATGGCAAAAAACGAATAAATTATTACCATTTAAGCGAATCGAGGGCGATAAATGCGAATAACGATGAAGCTGTCAACAATGCTTTCTCGTCAATGAGAAAAGTGGATGAGTGAAGCTTACCGCAATTTCCGTTTTCGGAAGCCACACCAAACCGGTAAAAACAACACGGATATTGTTGGGAAAAAAAGCCAAAATCCTCTGCTGTCATGCGTATGGGGTACTCCGAAACCCCGGCTTCGCCTAAAAATTCGATAGCCTGCGAACGTATTTTTTCAGTTACAGCGGCATGACTGACGGTGCACGGATAACCTTCAGGCATAACAATCTCACAGCTACACCCATAGGCAGCAGATACCGATTCGACAATTTGCGGTATGACACCAAGCATCTTCTGTCGTTCGCTTTCGTCCATACACCTGAGCGAGCCGGCAAGGACTACTTCCGAGGGGATAACGTTGGTCGCGCCGTCGGCAATGAATTTTCCGAAGGAAAGTGTCATGGGTTGAAACGGATTTCTGCGGCGGCTGACCACTTGTTGCAGGGCGATAAGTATGTTCGAAGCAGCCAGCACCGTATCATTCAGTTCGTGAGGTAATGCCCCGTGGCCACCCTCTCCTTTCACCTTAATGTGAATTTCGTCGGCGGATGCCATTACCGTTCCGGTTTGGAATGCCACCATTCCGGCGGACAAATCCACGTAAGCGTGTTGTTTCACTACGAAATCGGGTTTAAAATCCCGAAAAACACCGTCTTTCAACATCAGGGCGGCTCCACCGGGCGATTGCTCCTCCCCGGGTTGAAACACAAGCAATACCGTGCCAGAAAATTCACTTCGCAGCGAATTCACAATTTTGGCTGTCCCCATCAGCGATGCCGTGTGTGAATCGTGGCCGCAGGCATGCATGATACCATCGGTTATCGATTTATGCGGCACATCATTTTTTTCGTGTACGGGCAAAGCATCCATATCGGCAACCAAAGCGACGGTTTTTCCGCTCTCTTCTTTTTCACCTTTTATCCACGCCAAAATTCCGTATCCTCCGATATTTCTGCGATACGGAATTTTTTCGCCATCCAAAAATTCCGCAATATACCTTGCCGTATTTTCTTCTTTATAGGAAAGTTCGGGGTGTTGATGTAAATAGCGGTAATGCCGGACAATTTCGGTGAAATGTTTTTCCGATTCTTTCCTTATCACGACCGCGCTATTTGCCATGTCCATTCTGCCTGTTACTTTGGGTATCGCGTCTGTGATTCACGACAGTTTATGGATCACCAGGCCCGAACGAAGCTTCGGTTCAAACCACGTCGTTTTGGGCGGCATGATGTTTCCGGAATCGGCAATATCCATCAACTGCTTCATGGATACAGGATAAAGTGCGATCGCCAATGCCATTTCTCCGGTATCCACCCGTTTTTTCAATTCTCCCAAGCCACGGATTCCCCCCACGAAATCAATACGCTTATCGGAACGCAGGTCTTTTATTCCCAAAATTTCGTCCAGGATAAGGTGGGAAGTAACCGTTACATCCAACGCACCTATAGGGTCGTTATCGTCATAGGTTCCGGGTTTTGCCGTCACACTGAATGAACGTCCGTCGAGATATACCGAGAAGTTGTGTAAGTTTCCGGGTTTCTGTATTTCGGAACCGGTAGGCTCAACCAGGAAATTCTTTTCCAGTTTTTTCAAAAATGCGTCAGGGGATAATCCGTTCAAATCCTTTACCACCCGGTTGTAATCGATAATTGTCAACTGATTGTCCGGAAAACAGACCGCCATAAAATAGTTATACTCCTCATCCCCCCTGTGGTAAGGATTATTCTTTGCCTTTTCAGCACCTACAAGGGCAGCCGCTGCGGAGCGGTGGTGTCCATCAGCAATATACATGGCCGGGAAAGTGGCGAAAATTTCGGTAATGCGGCGGATATCGGTATCATTGTCAATCAGCCAGAAATGGTGTCCTACACCGTCTACGGAAATAAAATCATATTCAGCTTCCTGCCTGATAATCCGCGCTATTATGGCATTAATCTCTTCATTGTAATGGTAAGCAAAAAATACGGGTTCAATATTGGCATCGTTCACACGTACGTGCTTCATCCGGTCTTCTTCTTTATCGCGCCGGGTTAACTCATGTTTCTTGATTTTACCGTTTATGTAATCTTCCACGTAAGCACCGACCACCAGGCCATATTGCGTCTTGCCGTTCATTGTTTGCGCATACACGTAATACATTTCTTTTTCGTCCTGCACCAACCAGCCTTTGTCTTGAAACAACCGGAAATTCTCTGCAGCCTTCGCGTACACATCCTCGTCGTGTTCATCTTTTCCAACCGGAAATTCAATTTCCGGTTTAATGATTCGATAGAGCGATTTTTCATTTCCTTCGGCTTCCCGGCGGGCCTCGTCAGAATTTAGCACATCATACGGACGCGATGCAACCTCTTTTACGAATTGTTTGGGTGGACGAACACCCTTGAATGGTTTAATAATTGCCATTGTTTAAGATTAATATTATTTGTGAATACTGCTGCAAAAGTACTG
>JALHIE010000011.1:12380-41459 GCA_022840285.1 Porphyromonadaceae bacterium | reverse complement strand
ATTCCCAATGAAACTACGTCTCGCCATGTGAGAGGAAGCCACCTCGTATAAAGGTTTTTGAATTTCCTCACGGGTTTGTTGGTCAAGAACCGTAACCATACGGTCAAGTCCCGCCCTTTTGAAAGCTTCTTTTATCTTTCGATTATAGTCCTGCTCCGTATTGAATGGGAAAAGACTTCCTCTTTCATAATCCTGATACTTGGCTATTAGTCGTTTGGCTGTATCATTTAACGGTACACGAACTGTTATCGCCCTGTCCTCTTTTGTTTTTCTCGGAATATATTCAATAGCGCCATCGATAATACTTTTATAAGTCATTTTATACAAATCACTGACCCGACAGCCTATTAAACATTGAAAAACAAAAATATCACGCTGGGTTTCCAATTCTTTGTTATCGGACAAATCAGTTTCCAAAAGCCTGTTCCGCTCCCTATTAGTAATATATATGGGTGTCCCGTAAATGATTTCTCCGATAGTAAAATGTTTGAACGGATTATTTGTGGTATACCCGTTATCGTTCGCCCAAATAATGAAACTGCGGAAGCGGAGCATCATATCTGCGACTGAATTTTGTCCACGAGGCTTAGGCATACCTTTGGGAATTTCATTACCGCTCTCATCCAGCCGAGGTGGACGTTTTCTTTTTGGTGTTTTAACGGCTACTTTAGTCGAATATGGAATCTCTTCGTAAATATCAGGGTATTTCAGGAACGCATCTTTTTCGTTACCAAGAAAGTCCTCAATCTGGCGTAACATATCTACTGATAAGTTGGCGAATGACATCTTAAATCCTCTATGTCCTTCTTTTTTCTTGAATAACTCAAAACGGCGTAAACTTCGCATTATTACTTTGAAATTCTTTTGGCGTGCTACGGATAATTTGTGAGTGGAAAGATATTTTCCCATCACATCAAAGAAGGATTCTTCTCTGGGAGCAACGTTTTTTCGTGTTGGTTTATGAAACTTCTTTATTTCTTTTTCAATGTAGGGTCTATCTATTGTATTCTTGTCCTCGCTTGTGTTTATTATATTTTCGAGGTAATCCGTCAGAGCTTTGAGTTTAGAGCGTTTTTCAAGTAACAGCTCTCTATCTTCTCCCTGTATTAAAGGAATATTGATGTCATTTTTCTTTCCCCAACGCTTGCGGTCAACATTTCTTCAAAGGTAAGATTATTCCTCGAAAAAACAGGATCTCCGTGTCCGCAATTTGTCCGCATTTTTGGAAAAGTACCCAAATAGCATCCAAACATAATCAAGCATATTCAATCATTAATCTCTATATATCAAATAATTATCGTTCTTTTTCAATCTTATATGTTTTCCTTATTTTGGGCTTGTCAAAACCGGCTCTGGGTACTTTAAATACAAAACTCTAATTGATTATCAGTCAATTAGAGTTTTGCTATTGTGCCATAGCGTACAACCAGCCATTAACCGTTGATATAAAAATGAATGCGTTTTACTCAAATCTCACCCTATCCGTCAACTGTAAAAAGTACTCATTCGACCAAATTTCCAATTCGTCCGAATTTTTAATAAATGACAACACAACGCCTTTTCGGGCGAGGCAATCAGAAAAGCGTAATCCTCTTGAACGACTGGCGAAATTCCAATGGAGTAATAATTCGCAGGACACGATATGTAGCTAACCGTAACGCACTTTCCATTGATACATACGAAAGTCCATAAAGATGATTGGCAATCAGCTCTGTGGACACGAGTTTCTTTGAAATTTGAGGAGAAACGACGTACAGCCCTCTTTTTAATCGAATAATTGCACCCTGTTTTTCTAAATCAGAAATTTTATCATTTAATGATTTGCGGGTAGGATAAATACTTCGCAACGAGGTGTAATCTATCGGAATAATACCAAAATCAAGTAGCGGATTCATAGAATATTATATTTTACATTGAATATCGTTATTATTTTTAATCCAGGAATTTCACCAATTCCTTTTTCACCTCTCCATCAATCTGCCAATAACGGTTGAATGCCGAAAAACTCCCAAAAAGACGATTCATTTTATTTTTTTTGATAAAAAAACCTGTTATCTTTATCGCCGCTAACACGTTTGGATGTTTAAGAGCACTACGGATCGGGTGAAGTAAATAACCTTTGCGCAAGCAGCCAAAGGTTATCCCTCAGTTTTTATCGGGCAGATTCCTGCCGGAGTAACAGTTGTTATATCACCACATTATTCAAAAACATCATGAGCAACGAAAACATTTCTATACACGACTTCGACTTCAACCTGATCTGTGAATATTTCACCAACCTTGAACGACAGGGACCGGGAAGTCCCGAAGTAACGCTGAAGGCACTCAGCTTCATTGAGCCGCTTGCCGACACTGCCCGCATCGCCGATATCGGCTGCGGAACAGGGGGACAGACCATGACACTGGCACAACACTGCCCGGGGCAGATCACCGGTATCGACCTCTTCCCCCTCTTTATCGATCTCTTTAACCGGAATGCGGCCGAACACAACCTGCAGGACCGGGTGAAAGGAATCACCGGAGATATGGCTTCTCTTCCATTTAAGGAGGAGGGGCTGGACCTGATCTGGTCGGAAGGGTCGATTTACAATATCGGTTTTGAAAAAGGATTGAACGAATGGCGGAAACTGCTGAAGAGAGGCGGGTACATTGCCATATCGGAAGCTTCCTGGTTCACGGTGGAACGTCCTGCCGAGATCCACGATTTCTGGATGGATGCCTATCCGGAAATCGACACCATCTCCCATAAGGTGGCACAGGTGGAGGAAGCAGGCTATGTCCCCGTAGCTACCTTTATCCTGCCGGAAAACTGCTGGACCGACCATTTCTATGCTCCGCAGGTTGCCGTACAGGAGATGTTCCTGCAGCAGCATGCGGGCGACCCCACGGCCGAGATGCTGGTCCGGGAGCAACGTCGCGAAAAATCGCTGTATGACAAATACAAGGAGTACTACGGATATGTCTTCTATATCGGTAGGAAGATCTGAGATCATTTGACGGAGGGTACCTGCTTACCGTTATCGGCTTCAAGAAAAGCTTTCAATAAGTATCATCAAGTATAAAACTTCTCCACCCGCTCCACTTCCGGCTGAAAAAGAGAGAGGGTTTTTTTGGGCATCTCCCCGAAGAAAGTGAGGGTGATACGGGGTACGTTTTTCTTCGTGCTCTTTTTCCAGGAACCGATGATTCTGCCGTCAAGCATGATGGTGGGCAAGAAAATTCCGTTTTTAGTGATCACTTTTCCGTAGTGGGCCTCTTCGATCAGTTCAGAGCGATCCTTATAACTCACCACGAACTCATCGAAGGGAGCCAAAAGCCGTGCCGATACAAAATCGGAAGGAGGTGTCTGGATATCGCTTGGCATCCAGCACTCCTTTCCGTCAATTGTTTCCCGGATGAAACCGGCACGGATCATCTCCATAGCCTGCCGGCATTCGGTGACCGTCAGGCCCGACCACCAGGTGAAATCCTGTAGGGTCGCGGGGCCGTGACTGGAGAAATATCTCCCTGCCAACCGTGACAATGCGTCTTCACGTGATATAGCCGGAAGATAAGGCACCCACTCTTCAAGCAACGTGAAAGTCTGCCGGTTGCCGTCCAGCTCACCATTCACGATAACTCCCTCCAGCTCCGCAAAGGAGAGCAGCATGGAGAGGTGATTGTCATCGAGGGCCACACGTTTCTCTGCCAGGGCACTACCCAACTCCTGTTTGGAGAGATGCCTGCCACCCGAGAGCAATTCCTCAATGAGAGGTATAAGTCCGTATAACAGGGATTCATCGGCACCCAGCATCTTCGCGTAGGAGCGGTAGACCGGCTTCAGCCGTGGATAGGAAAGCCCGTACATCCAACGCAGATCCTCCGCAGCCACGAAATGCCACGTAGGACGCAGGATATGAGTCCGGATCATCTCGCCCCGGTTGAGGGCGGCGGTAATCTCTTTTGCCGTGCTTTGCTTCAGGCGCGACCCGATAGCCCACTTAGCCATCTCCAGCGCCTGCGACTGCATCGCACCCATCCAGGCTACTACCTCCCGGGGTTCCGTCAGAGCATGCATAGAGAGCAACTGGTTGTAAAGGCGGATATGGAGCAGTTCGGAAGGTGTCATACGTTTTCAGTTTAAAAAACCAAATGTACAATTTTTTTTCAACAAACCCCGTTGACAAAAAGCATATGCGTATCTTTGTCCCAATGAAATCAGCTGTATGGATATACTTACACTTGCCTCGGAGAATCAACAAACAGCCTGGACTGGCTTCCACCGGATCGATAAAACAGAATCTGTTGTATGGACAAAAAAGAATGGACCGAAAAGCTACAGCCTATGCAGAAAAGGTATTAAAAGCGTTTGGCTGGAGAACGGAAACTACCGGGCTTCCGGTAATCGACTGGCAAACCGGTGGCGCAACTCTAACCTGCAATGGCCCGGATTTTGAAATGCTTTCTTCCCACTCCGGGATGTTCGGTGACCGGAGAAATGACTGCCATCGACAGCGTGAAACAGTTGGAAACAGCCGATATCCGGGATAAGATCTTCCTGCTCCACGGTGAAATTGCTGCGCAGCAAATAGCCCCGAAGAGCATCAGTATTTGGTATCCCTCCTGGAAAGCGGCAATCCGAAGTTGAATTGGTTTCCCGGGCAAGGCGTATTCCCGAAACAGCCTTCAATGTGATCGGCCAAAACAGCAACCGCCGTAAAGGCAGGATCGTCAAAATCCCGTTCCAAGGACAAAGCAGGTTTCTTCAGCGGCCAGCTTATCCTCTTTGCTCAACATCTTTTGAATACCGGTCACATCCGATTGATCCATTTTTTCATCAACAACGATCAAGGCATTGTCTACAGGGCCGAGGGGTGCCGAACGTCCTAAATTAATCTTTTGTTCCTTAAGAACATCATCGCTGTATTCGTCGACAGCCTCCCACTTCAAAGACACGGTTTCAATGCCGTTTTCCTCCCTTATACGAACACCTGAAAGGAGTGCCATCTCTTCCGTATCGTGCCTCCTCGTTGTGGTATGCACCTGAAACCTGGCCCTTTTTTCGCTTACCCGGTCGGTCCCGACTTTTGCCGGGGCACCGAAAACCCGCGGTACGGCATAAAAAAGCAACAACGGTTTGCTCTCCCCGAGCCCGTCGAAAGAAACACCTTTTCGGGCAGAGACTTCCTTCAACGCTTCTTCGTAAGCCCGGGGCAAAACCTCCCGTATAAACGTGATGATAAAATCGGTTGAAGAGAGATTATCGTGCTGCAACGAGATATAAAAAGGGGTGTCGCTGTTTTTTTCCATCGTCTCAACAATCATCTTCTTCAACACCCCGGCCGACGTAGCGCTTAAACCCTCCTCTCGGGTTTTGAACCACTCGGAACAGCCGTAATTTGTATACATTACCGCATTGACCGAATTAATTAAAATAACGACCAGGTTTTGATTGCCAGCCGCCCTGAAATCAATATCTTCCGGTTCAATGCCTTTTTCTTTACAGTACCTCCACACCTGCTCCCAATAAAAATAGGGATTGGACCGCACCTGCTGCACAATCCCTTCGGGATCATCTGCCTGAAGAGAAGTAAAAGTAATCGACAAGGGAAACTTTTCCGCTACTTCTTTCGGAGAAGCATTCTTTTCCTTCGAAACAGCTCCGCACGACCTGCCGTACACCTCACGCACAGCCTCTTTCACCAGCGAAACGTTCAGCATGGGGGTATCATTTTCGGCTCCCAGGATAAAATCGACAGGTGCCGGGGTGTTTTCATTAAGCTTCCCGGTGATTAGCCCGCTGAAAGCTTCGACAAGATCCATCCTTTCGTTCACATCAGCTACTTGTATCAAAGCAGTATCCGCATTTTCACTCATCAGGAACAACTGCCCCTTTGCATCCAGATACAGGTAAGCCAGGTAATTTTCTTTCTGCACCCTTCTCACCGAAAGAAAATAATCCACGGCCGCTTTTCGTTCCAGATAACTTACAAACCGATCCTTCACACTTTCAGGCTGTGAAAACGCCAATAAAGCAACGACAACCAACGGCACGGCAACCAACACTTTGAGCCGCGCCCATCTCGATGATTCTGTTTTTAACATCATAGCAATCCTGTTTTTAATTTTTGATTGATTAAACCCGTTGACTACAGAAGTGAAGCGCCTTTCGCCAACGGCTTTTTTTACCAGTAACAATTGATACTTTTGAGCTTCAATGCCGGCTTCAATCACCGCATTATCGGCTTCGTATTCATGGATCTCACGTAAATCGCGGCACAACAGCCAGACCATTGGATTAAACCAGTGGACAGCAAGAAAAAGTTCCGAAAAAAAGACATCGATATTGTGTTGCTGGTGGATATGCATTTTTTCGTGCAGGATAATTTCGTCGGGATTCTCCAGATAATCTTTCTCGGACAATACGATATAACGGAAAAAACTAAACGGAACGATATTCCCGGAACTGACAATCAATTCATAGCCTTCTTTCTCGATCCTTCTGCTCTTTCCAAGCAGACGATACAAACTGATAAAAGAGGCTCCCAGGCGCAACAGCATTATTCCTACACCCAGCCAATAAACCACAATCAATACTGTAACCGGGGATACCTGCCTGCCGACACTTTCACCGGCTATGTACGGCGAAACAGCAACTTCAGGATTGACACCCTCAACCCGCTCATCTTCCGGCAATACGTATCGAGCCTCAGGGCCTTTAAGTTTTTCCGGTAACAGCAACTCTTCAAACTGAAAAACAGTTTGCTGAAGAACATGCGACTGACTCAGTTTCAGTTTTACAAAAGGTAAGATTGTGCAGACGACCAATCCCGAGATCAACGTGAAACGCGTGAAACGAAAAAAAGTCTCCCGCATCAACAACAACCGGAAGAATACCGAAAAGAAAATCAGGCAAATGGTTGCCTTAGCCAGGTAGACCATGAAGTTTTCCATCTTCGAAAGAATTATTTTTTACCTCTTTCAATTTTCCTTATCAGCTCTTTCAGTTCGCTGATCGACAACCGCTCCTCTTCGATCAATGTAGAGACCACATGGGTATATGAGTCATCGAAGTACCGGGAAATCACTTTTTTCAGTGCCTTGCCTTTATACTCATCCTGCGAAACAACGGGAAAATACTGATACGTATTCCCATACGCTTTATGGCTTGCAAAATTCTTTTCTTCAAGTACCCGGATAACGGTAGAAACGGTATTGTAATGGGGTTTGGGGTCCGGATAAAACTCAAGGATTTCGCGGACAAACAAAGGCCCGTTATCCCATAAAATCTGCATCACCTCTTCTTCTTTTTCGGTTAATCTCATCATAAGGCCGTGTTTTATACGATTCTCCTGCAAATGTAAACATACTTCCCAAAAAACAACTATAAGAATTAACAATATAACTATATATAACAGTTTTATATATTGTTTTAATAGTTATAAACGATTAAACAAAAAATTTCAAACAGTTTTTCAACAACTTACGAATTTTTCAATGAAAAAACGTACCTTTGCATCCCAGAAAAAGATTGTTTTATGCAAAAAATACGCAACATAGCCATTATCGCCCACGTTGATCATGGTAAAACTACCTTGGTGGACAAGATGCTCCTGGCCGGAAACCTGTTCAGGGAAAATCAGCACACCGAAGATTTGATACTTGATAACAACGACCTGGAACGTGAGCGGGGCATCACCATCTTGTCCAAAAATGTTTCCATTCAATACAAAGACGTAAAAATAAACATTATCGATACACCCGGACACGCCGACTTTGGCGGCGAAGTGGAAAGGGTGCTGAACATGGCCGACGGCTGCCTGCTGGTAGTCGATGCTTTTGAAGGCCCGATGCCGCAGACCCGTTTTGTTTTGCAGAAAGCGTTGGAGATAGGATTAAAACCGATCCTCGTCATCAACAAGATCGACAAGCCCAACTGCCGCCCCGAAGAGGTGCAGGAAAACGTTTTCGACCTGATGTTCAGCCTCAACGCCACCGAAGATCAGCTCGACTTCCCCACCATTTACGGTTCGGCCAAACAGGGATGGATGTCGGACGACTGGAAAAAGCCGTCAACCAACATTATTCCGCTGCTCGACGCCATCGTCAACCATATCCCTGCGCCCAAATCGCGGCAAGGCACAACGCAGATGCTCATCACCTCACTCGACTACTCCAACTACGTGGGCCGGATTGCTGTGGGCCGGGTACATCGCGGAACCCTTGAGTCCAATAAGGACTATGCGCTCTGCAAACGCGACGGCAGCATCAACAAGATCCGGATAAAGGAGGTCGACGTGTTCGAGGGGTTGGGAAGAGTCAAAACCGATGCTGTTTCATCGGGAGATATCTGCGCGCTGATCGGCATCGAAGGGTTTGATATCGGCGATACGATTACGAACCTGGAAAAACCGGAGCCGCTCGATCCGATTGCCATTGACGAGCCCACCATGTCGATGCTCTTTACCATCAACAACTCGCCTTTCTTCGGGCAGGATGGCAAGTACGTGACATCGCGACACATATACGAGAGGCTGATGCGTGAGCTGGATAAAAATCTGGCGTTGCGCGTGGAAGAAACCGGCAACTCCGATTCCTGGACGGTGTTCGGCCGGGGTGTCCTCCACCTGTCGGTACTGATCGAAACCATGCGGCGCGAAGGATACGAACTGCAGGTGGGTCAACCGCAGGTGATCATCAAAGAGATCGCCGGGGAGAAACAGGAACCGGTGGAACAGCTCACCGTAAACCTCCCCGAAGAGTCGGCAAGCAAGATCATCGACATCATCTCCCGCCGGAAAGGGGAAATGAAAAGCATGGAAAGCAAGAATGACCGCATGCACATCGAGTTCACCATCCCCTCGCGCGGCATTATCGGGCTAAACAATATCGTCCTGACGCTTTCCGCCGGGGAAGCCATCATGGCACACCGGTTTCTGGAGTTTCAACCCTGGAAAGGAAACATCGAGAAACGCCAGAACGGCTCAATTATTGCTGGGGAGTCGGGAAACGCTTTTGCCTATGCACTGGATAAACTCCAGGACCGGGGACATTTCTTCATCGAGCCCCAGACCGATGTATACGAAGGGCAGGTGGTCGGTGAGCACAACAAAGAGGGAGACCTGGTGGTGAACGTTACCAAATCGAAAAAACTGACGAACGTCCGCGCATCGGGAACCGATGACAAGGCCCAACTGGCTCCGCCGATAATCTTCAGCCTCGAGGAAGCGCTGGAATACATCAAGGGAGATGAGTACGTGGAGGTTACGCCCAAAGCCATCCGGATACGAAAGATCCTTTTGGATGAAAATGAC
Organism: Porphyromonadaceae bacterium; assembly: GCA_022840285.1. Taxonomy (GTDB): domain Bacteria; phylum Bacteroidota; class Bacteroidia; order Bacteroidales; family Dysgonomonadaceae; genus Petrimonas. The sequence goes on along the minus strand of JALHIE010000011.1, from coordinate 32,166 downwards.
CGGAAACGGATGGGGAAGAAAGTTTAGAAGCGTCCCGGCGGCTATTTGATCAGGGCAATAAACTCCTCACGGGTCTTTTGTTCCTTAAAAACTCCGGTAAAATCGGAAGTAGTAGTGATGGAATTTTGCTTTTCCACACCGCGCATCTGCATGCACATGTGCTGAGCCTCAATCACCACCATCACCCCCATCGGGTTAAGCGTTTTCTGAATACACTCCTTGATCTGGGTGGTCAACCGCTCCTGCACCTGCAGGCGACGGGCAAACACATCCACCACCCGGGCGATCTTACTTAATCCCGTAATGTATCCGTCGGGGATATAAGCCACGTGGGCTTTCCCAAAAAAAGGCAGCATGTGGTGCTCACACAACGAAAACAGATCGATATCCTTTACGATCACCATCTGCCGGTAGTTCTCCCTGAACAGCGCCGAGCGTAAAATCTCTTCGGGGTCCTGGTAGTATCCCCTTGTCAGGTATTGCATCGCTTTAGCTACACGGTCGGGCGTTTTGATCAGCCCGTCCCGGGCTACGTCTTCACCCAGCAGCGTGATCACCTCTTTCATGTGATCCGCTATGATTGACTTTCTGTTCTCTGTTTCTTCCGGCGACATGGGATAAATTATTCTTGAAGTTGATCAACGGGAATTTTCACCTCGTCTATTACAATGTACATCTCCTTGCCAAAAGCGGGAAAAGTTTTCCGCATATCGTCCAACACCGCGGCAGCATCCTCGCGCGACTTGAAGTTTCCAGCGCGCAACCGCCAGAAAGGGGAATCGAAAGTAACCACGGTCTCTTGTCCGGGAAAAGAGGTATTTATAAGCCCCTGCTTGTAATACGCCTCGTTCTTGGAGGTACGCTGGTTGTTTCCGGAGAACACCTGAATCTTAAATCCCCGCATTTTCACATACTGAACCGATCCGTCGCCGGTAGAGTAGACCGTTCTCGGCGGCGCCATGCTGCGCCCGAGCACCTCCGAAATGGCTTTGTCCTCAAAAACCGTCACCCGGCCCTGTCCGGGCTTTATGCTATTCAGATCCTCTATAATCGCTTTGTGTTGCTTTTGCGATTGTGCGGTTGCGCTAAGGCAAAACACCAGCAACAACGGCAAAAACAATGTGTTGGATGGAAATTTCATCGTCAAAAATTTGTGCAAAGATAGGAAATTACCACAGACCTGGTTTCAAATCTGTGGTAAAATTCTTTAATCCATTAAAAAGCCTCGATAATGGGCATGAACTTGTCCACTCCCAACGACGCTCCGCCAATCAATCCGCCGTCAACATCGGGATTGGAGAACAACTCTTTCGCGTTCGATGCGTTGCAGCTGCCGCCGTAAAGGATAGACGTGTTTTCAACCACCTCTTCCCCGTACTTCTCCGACAAGGTGTTGCGGATAAACGCGTGCATCTCCTGAGCCTGCGCAGCCGTTGCCGTCTTTCCGGTTCCGATAGCCCAGACAGGCTCATAGGCCAGCACGATCCTGGAGAAATCCTCTTTCGACAAGTCGAACAGCGATGCCGTGACCTGCGATTTAACCACATCGAAATGGCGGTTGGCTTCACGTTCTTCCAGCACTTCGCCGATACAGAAGATGGGCGTAAGGTTATTTTCCAGCGCCAACAGCACTTTCTCCTTCAGTATACCGGCAGTTTCGTGGTAATACGCCCGGCGTTCGCTGTGCCCTAAGATCACGTATTTCGCTCCCGTGCTCGCCACCATCTCCGCCGACACCTCACCGGTGTATGCTCCCGATGCCTTGTCGGCACAGTTTTGCGCCGCCACGCCGATTTTTTCCGTATCGATGGCGTTGGCCACACTGGCCAGATGAATAAACGGAGTTCCGATAACCACGCCGCAATTCACCTGTTTCCCTTTTAAGGCCGCATCCAGCTCTTGTGCCAATGCCAGTCCCTCCTGCAGGTTCTTGTTCATTTTCCAGTTGCCTGCTACAATCTTTTTTCTCATAATCATTGTTGTTTTTATAATTTAAATGTGCTTGTTGTTCACTTAATTTCCTATATCTACAGATAGACGGAGACATGCACAGGTTGCGGGGGATACCCGTGCACAATTATTTATCAGATAGCCTGTGAATCGATAGCGGAACAATGAATATCAGGAGTATAACCACCAGTTTACCCCAAAAGTTCATTTTCGATCCCTCCGCTTTTAACGGGTCTTCCTCCGATTCAAAATCGGGAACCTCACTATCGTCCCACTTGTTGATGACGTTACCGCCCGAAAGCAACAGCAGTCCCGGATTGGAACGGATCATCGTCTTCAGCACCCTTTCGTCCGCATGGGCAAACCGGAAATCGACACCGTTCACCGCACTCCATGAGTCAACCACTTCGGCCGGCGACGAAGTAAGGCAGTAAAAACCGTATCCCCTCTCCTGTGCGAACCCGGCCGCCTTCCTGAAATCATCAAGATGGCGGGTGTTCATCTTCTCCAGCGAATGTGCAACCATCAAAAAGTGATAGCCCGTGTCCGACAGGAGCTGCTGTGTAATGTCTTCTCCGGCAACAACGCCTTGCGACAAGCTGTCGTAAACCAACGCCGAAACCTGAAAATCCTCTATCCTGGGCTTCTCACCCTCCCTGACCACCCGGGTCTTCATCTCCACGAACGTCCAGGTGGAGTCGTTCCACGGATAATTCTCCTCTGTGAACTCCTGCTCAACTCCCCCCTTGCTGTAAATGAAGATATTTTCCACCACATCGGCCTTTGCGGGATCGATATGCATGTATTCCGGAATATTGGCTCCGATATGATAGGGGCGAAAATCGAATACAGGCAGCTTAACCACGTTGTAAACGGAAAAAGAGAACCCGAACAGAGCCGTGTAAACAGCTGCAGTCCTGGCTGTCCTAACAGTAAACAAAGGAGTGATCCCCGGGTAATGGCGCAGCAGGAAGAGGGCACATACTCCTAAAACGATGTTTTTGTAAAACGTTTCCCAATTACTGATTATCAACGCATCACCAAAACAGCCGCACTCCTTGACCGGGTTTTTTAACGCGATCCAAAGCGTGAGCGGAAGAAAAACGGCCATAAAAACAGCCGTGAGCCGGACCGTAGGTTTGCGATAAATTCCCAGCAGCAGGAAAACACCCAGCAGAAACTCGCCAACAGCCAAGACAATGGCTGCAGGCAGCGCCAGTGGAAAGAGGCCGGAAAGATCAAGCGAGACGAGATAATCCTGGATTTTATAGGTGAAGCCCAGCGGGTCAACGGCTTTCACAAATCCCGAAAAAGCAAAGGTACCTCCAAGAACAATCCGGGAGAGTTCAGTCAAAATTTTCATCGTTTTTTTTCGGGAGTTCATCGTTAAGCCTCTGTGCTGAAATGGAGTTTTATCAAGCCAAACAAGGCGTAATTGACTATGTCCGTATAGTTGGCATCAATCCCCTCAGACACAAGGGTCTTTCCTTGCTTGTTCTCCATTTCTTTGATCCGGAACAGCTTCGCCAGTATCAAATCGGTGTATGAGCTAACACGCATGCTGCGCCACGCTTCGTCGTAATCGAAATTCTTGGCATACATCAACTCCTTGGCTGCGGTGATGTGTTTGTCGAAAAGCTGCAATGCCGTTTCGTTGGTAATGTCCACACTGTCGGCATACCCAAGTTCAAGCTGTATCAATCCCATAATGCCGTAATTGACTAACCCGATGAACTCCGGGAAGATGCCCTCGCCGACTTTGCTCTCCTTCTTTATCTCCAGCGACCGGATCCGGTTGGCTTTGATCAGTAGCTGATCGGTTACCGACTCGGGACGCAAAATCCGCCACGTGGGACCGTAATCGCTCGACTTCTTCTCAAACATATTTCTGCAAAGGGCGATCACCTCATCAAACTGCCGGTTTGTTTCACTCATAGCAATGGAACTGTATTTAATCTTTAACGAAGCGACAAAGTTAAACAAAAAAAGAAAAAGGTACAAGCTCAATCACCTGTACCCTCTCCTCTTAATTAGGAATTTTACTTTATGAAATCCGCAATGATTTCCCTATCCGCAACGTAGTCCTTGGGGTAATGTTGTTCAGACTGCATAACTTCGATACGGACAAGCCGTGCTTCCTGGCAATAGCTCCCAGCGTATCACCGCTTTTGATCCGGTGATATTTCACTGTTCCCGAAACGAATTTGTTGTCGCTGGTAGAGGCGGGCTCCTTGTAGTTGCTTGCGCCGGTAAGCACCCTGCTGCTCTGCGATGTCTTCCGGTAACTCGAATTAGTGACAAGGTACTCATCGCGATGACACACCTTGTTGTTGAAGTCAATCAGGTAATTCGGATTAATCGGTTTTCCCAGGAACCGGGTCTCAAAGTGCAGGTGCGCACCGGTAGACCTTCCCGTGTTTCCGCCCAGCGCGATGGGTTGACCCGAACGGACAAAGTCGTTCTCCTTCACCAGAAATTTCGACAGGTGGCCGTAAACCGTCTCCAATCCGTTCACGTGCCGGATCACCGTATAGTATCCGTAGCCTCTCCGTTCGTATTGCTGAACCCTGATCTTCCCGTCGAAAGCAGCGTAGATGGTGTCACCCACCTGCAATTTTAAATCGATGCCGTAATGGTAACGGCGGCTGCCCCTCCTTCCGAAGTTTGAAGTCATCCGTCCTACGTGAGGCATGGAAAAATTGGTCAGGTTGACGATGAACGTGTCGGGAGCATTCTTTAATGCACCGTAGATATCCACATGGGCATTCTTCCACACCCCACCGTAGATATCGTCACAAGGAATCTCATTTATGTCAAATACTTCACGGACCGCTTCAGCCTCCTCCAGGACAGACAAGTCCATCTTGAGCTTTATACCGTCGGCAAATAACCCCTCCTGATTCCCTAAACTTATACTGTGTAGCTGTTTGTAATTCACTTCCGGCCGGGAAGCGGCGGATGGCTCCACTTTCGATTGAGCAAAAGCACTCAACGTAAAAAAGACCCAAGCGGCGGAAAACAACACTTTTACCTTAGATAAACTCTTATCTCTCTCCATAACAAGATATAGCTGATATGGCTTTTTGTTACAATTAATTATTTACTGATGTCAGACTTCGTCGTTAGCATAAAGATTAACGAAAGCCGGTTGCGGATAGGTGAAAATCTCCCCTTCCAAAAAGAAACGCCTCAATTCTGCCTCTGCCGTCTCGGGAGAATCAGACGCATGAACGATATTCTCCTGCACGCTGACACTGTAATCTCCCCGAATGGTTCCTGGCTGAGCTTTTCTTCCGTTTGTCGGCCCTGTCATCGTCCTCACCACTTCAACCGCTTCCAGACCTTCCAACGCCATAACAATCACCGGACTAACCTGCATGGAGTCTTTGATGCGTTTGAAGAAAGGCTTTTCCCTTAAGTGAGCATAATGTTCTTCCAATATCGAGTCGGACAAAGAGACCATTTTCATTCCCACAATTTGAAGCCCTTTTTTTTCAAAACGCGAAACAACCTCGCCAACAATGCTCCGTTGTACCGCCGAAGGCTTTAGAATTACCAATGTTTTCTCCATTAAATCCGACAATAAAAGAAAGAAAATGACCTTTGAATAACGATTTTTTTCCTTAATCCTTACCAAAGTAAGTTCTTTCCTTTTTTTTGACCAAATTATCTTTCAATAAATTTTTGTACTTAAAGCGCAACAAAGTTGAATTTTTGTTAATTATCTAATCTACATGGCTCATATTGAACAATTTACAGAAAAATATGTTTTAAAACATAAATCGTTCCTTTTAACTTTTACATGTATCGGTTAACATTCGTTTAATCGTGTTTGAACATTTCCCCGCTTTCGTACCCCTTGTGGGAAAATAACACCCGCACGCAAGGCCCTTTTTTATTCTTTTTAACATAATCAGCTCATTGTTTTTCTTACCTTTGTCCAAATTTTTGGCTGAGAACCATTTTATCGTTAAACAATGAAGAAATACAAACTTATCAATACCCTTTCGGGCTGGGCCGTTTTTGTGGTTGCCGCTGTTGTTTATCTGCTGACCATTGAGCCAACGGCCAGCTTCTGGGACTGCGGCGAATTTATCTCGTCGGCCTATAAGCTGGAAGTAGGACACCCCCCCGGCGCTCCAATCTTTATGCTTCTCGGAAACCTGTTTACACAATTCACCAACGATCCCGGCCAGGTGGCAAAAATGGTCAACAGCATGTCAGCGCTGCTGAGCGCTTTCACCATCCTTTTCCTCTTTTGGACCATCACGCACCTGACCCGCAAATTGGTGATGGGGGAGAAAAACGAAGCGTTCAACCCGGGACAAACCATTGCCGTGATCGGCAGCGGCCTGGTCGGCGCGCTGGTCTACACTTTCTCCGACACGTTCTGGTTCTCCGCCGTGGAGGGTGAGGTGTATGCCTTTTCATCGATGCTCACCGCACTGGTTTTCTGGTTGATACTGAAATGGGAAGAGAATGCGGAGAAGCCCGATTCCGACAAGTGGATCGTGCTGATTGCCTATATCATGGGGCTCTCTATCGGCGTTCACCTGTTGAACCTGTTGTGTATCCCCGCCATTGTGATGGTTTATTACTATAAAAAAACCGGGAACCCGACCTGGAAAGGCGGGATAGTGTCGTTGCTCCTCTCGTTCGGACTGATCCTGGTATTGATGTACGGGATCATTCCTGGATTTACAAAGGTGGGCGGCTGGTTCGAGCTGTTCTTTGTGAACACGCTGGGCATGCCCTACAACTCGGGCGTTGCCGTCTACCTGGTCCTGCTGGTGGCAAGCATCGTCTGGGCGCTGTTTGAGAGCCTTTCCGACAAGGGCGACCTGAAGCGGGCGCGGATTGCCTTTTTGCTGAGCATCGGCCTTTCCGGAATTCTGTTTATCGGAGGAAGCATCTGGCTGTGGCTTGTCCTTATCGGGACCGCGCTCTACTTCGTTTTCTCCAAAAACAAGCTGAACGTCAAGTTTCTGAACCTCTCCATGTCGAGCCTCCTGGTTATCCTCATCGGATTTTCCGCATACGCCATCATCCCGATCCGGTCATCCGCCAACACCCCGCTCGACCTGAACTCGCCCGAGGATGTGTTCTCTCTCGGCAGTTACCTCAACCGGGAACAGTACGGGCAGACACCCATCATTTACGGAACAACCTACGCATCGCAAATTGTCCGGGACAACCAGGGACGCGCCGAGATCACCAAAGAGAAAAAATCCTACAGCCGGGCGTTGAAGACGGCAGAAGACCAGAAAGACCGGTACGTCGAATCCAAGGCCCCCACATACAAGTACAGCAACACCATGCTCTTTCCCCGCATGCACACCCACCCGTCGGAACCGGGATACAACAACCACATGCAGGGCTATGAAATCTGGGGCGGCGTCACCGACAGAAGCAAAAAACCCACGCTGTTCGACAACCTGAAGTTCCTGTTTAACTACCAGATCAACTTCATGTACTGGCGCTATTTCATGTGGAACTTCTCCGGCAGGCAAAACGATATCCAGGGAGACGGAGGGATAACCAAAGGGAACTGGATCACCGGCATCAAGTTTATCGACGGACCCATCCTCGGCCTGGGACCGCAGGACGACATTGCTCCCGAGATCGCCGACAACAAAGGGCACAACAAGTACTACCTGCTGCCATTCCTGTTGGGGGTTGTCGGCATCCTTTACCAGCTGAACCTGAAACGGAAAGGACAACAAAGCTTCTCCATCGTCTTTCTGCTGTTCTTCATGACGGGATTGGCCATCGTGCTCTACCTCAACCAGACGCCATACGAGCCCCGCGAGCGGGATTACGCCTATGCCGGATCGTTCTACGCCTACGCCATCTGGGTGGGTATAGGGGTCGCCGGAATCAGCCGATACCTCCGCAACTACATCAAAAACACCGCGCTCTCGGCATCACTCGTCAGCGCAGCCTGCCTGCTGGTACCCATCCAGATGGCGGGACAGAACTGGGACGATCACGACCGGTCGGGGAGAACCCTGGCACGCGACACGGGAATGAACTACCTCAGCAGCGTGGAACCGGATGCTATCCTCTTTACCAATGGCGACAACGACACCTACCCCCTTTGGTACGTACAGGAGACAGAAGGCTTCCGTACCGATGTGCGCGTGACCAACCTGAGCTTCCTCCAAACCGAGTGGTACGTGGATCAGATGCTCCGCCAGGCATACGAATCCGCACCGCTGCCCATCCAGTGGGAGAGGGAGAAATACTGGGGCGATGCGGCAAGCGCAGCTTTCGTGGTTACGAAAAACGAAATACAGAACGTACTCAAGCAGAACAACATACCCAGCATTTCTTACGGGCAGTATTACGACGTAAACGCCTATCGCGACAGCATCCCCCTCAGGGAAGTGATGGAGAACCTGCGTACGGGACAGTACAAACCGGCCAACCCGTTCAGCACCGGAGAAACGCAGATTGTCCCCTCAAACAGGCTTTACTTGAACGTCGACACGGCATCCCTCGATTGGGCCGCGTTCAACTCCAGGCCGGCAGGGAGAATGTACCTCAACCTGGGTGATAAGTCGGCCGTGTACCGGCAGGAGATGATGATCATGGAACTGTTGACCAACATCAACGACGACAACTGGAGACGTCCGATATACTTCGCCACAACGGTCGACAGGAACCTCTACATGAACCTGCAGAGCAGCAATTTCTCCCTCACGGGATTAGCCTACCAGGTTGTTCCGGGCATTCCGCAAAGCAGCGGGGTGAACACCGAAAAGGCTTACGACAACCTGATGAACAAGTTCCGCTGGGGAGGACTGGAGGAAAATCCGGACATCTACCTCGACGAAACCAGCCGCCGGATGATCTCCACCTTCAGGCTCTACTTCAATCAACTGATCGAAGCGCTGATCGAGGAAAGCAAGAACGACAAAGCCGTTGCCGCACTGGACAAGGCAACGACGGTCATGCCGGGAAAAGCAGTGGCTTACGGCAACGACGGGATCCTCTTTGCCCGGGCGTACTACCGGTTGGGAGAAACAGAGAAAGCACAGCAGCTGATGGGTGAGATCGAGCAGAGGCTGCAGGACAACCTCAGCTGGTACGACCGGCTGACCCCCAGACAGATGAGCAACACGATGGTCGACATCTACTACAACGTCAACTCGTTGCTGCTGATAACATCGGTCTGTCAGGAGTACGACAAGGAGAAGTACAAAACCTATACGAACGATCTGCTGCAACGCGCCCAAAGCTACTACATGCAAGGAGCGGGATACGTAGGCGATGTGATTTTAAAAGAGATAACGGACAGCTCCATCCGCGGATATTATCGTTCCGTAAACGATACTGTTCTGCAAGCTTCGGAAGAAGCAACCATGCAACAGGCATTGAAGCTGATGCAACAGTTCAGCCCCCGGCTACTGGAGCAATACAACAAACAACAGTAAATCGATGATTCGAAGCATTCTCCATGTTGATTGAGCAACCCCCCCACCTATACAGGATGCTGTTTCCGAACACGGTCTGGAGAATCGAAGACCCTGTCCGCAAGACGGTCTATCTTACGTTCGACGACGGACCCATCCCTGAAGTGACCCCCTGGGTCCTCGACCTGCTAGACAAGTACGCCATCCAGGCCACCTTTTTCTGCGTGGGCGACAACGTGCGCAAGCATCCCGGGGTATACCGGCAGGTGATCGAAAAGGGACATCGCGTGGGAAACCATACCTTTCACCACCTCCAGGGGTGGCAACACACACCGGGGAAGTTCCTTGAGAACGCCGACCGGGCAAAAGAACTGATCGACTCGCCGCTGTTTCGCCCCCCGCACGGGCACATGCGGATGAATCAGTGCAAAAAGCTGCAAGACGCCGGATACCGGATCATCATGTGGGACGTCGTTACCCGCGACTACAGCAGGTTTATGTCACCCGAACAGGTCCTGGAGAATGTAAAACGTTATACCCGGAACGGCTCGGTCATGGTCTTTCACGACTCGCTGAAAGCGGAAAAGAACCTGCGGTACGCGCTGCCCAGGGCAATTGAATGGCTACTGGAGGAGGGATACTCGTTTGAACGGATCCCCTTAAGAAAAGATACCTGAAACCTACTTATTAATCTTTTATCAAAATGGAAAGAAGAAAATTTATCCGCAATTCCGCTTCGTCTGTGCTGGCCGGGCTGTTTGCCCCGTCGTTCCTACACGGCAGCAACTGGTTTGCCAATCGTACAGGAGCAAACGACAAGATCAACGTTGCCCTGATCGGGTGCCGCAGCATGGGATGGGGCGACCTGTCCGACTTCCTGATCCATCCCGGGATAGATTGTGTCGCCCTGTGTGATATCGATCGGGACGTACTGAACAGAAGAGCCGCTGATCTCCTTAAGCTCAGGAACAAAAAACCGGCGCTGTACGGCGATTACCGGAAAATGCTGGAGAGAAAAGAGATCGATGCGGTCATCATTGGAACGCCCGACCACTGGCACTGCCTGCAGATGACCGACGCCTGTGCGGCCGGAAAAGACGTGTATGTGGAAAAACCCGTAGCCAACTCCATTGCCGAGTGCGATGCCATGGTTGCTGCAGCAAAGAGACACGGCCGGGTAGTACAGGTGGGTCAGCAGCAACGAAGCGGTAACCACTGGCACGAGATGAAACGCTATATCGACAGCGGAAAGCTGGGGAAGATTGCACAGGTGAACGTGTGGGCCAACTTCAATTACGCGGCCATCCTCAACCCGGTTGCCGACAGCCCCGTCCCTCCGGGGGTCGACTTTGACTTCTGGCTGGGCCCCGCACCCGCGAGGAGCTTCAACCAGAAACGCTTTCACGGATCATGGCGCATGTTCTGGGACTACGGAGGAGGATTGATGACCGACTGGGGAGTACACCTGCTCGACATGGCCCTTTGGGGGATGGACGTGACAAAGATGCCCAACCGGGTCATCGGCTCGGGAGGGAATTTCGCCTACCCCGGGAACTACGCCGAAACGTTCGACACCCTTTCCGTAATTTATGAATTCAACGATTTCACCATCCAGTGGAACAACGTTGCCGGCACCGAAACCGGACCCTACGGGAGAAACTACGGACTCGCCTTCAAAGGCACAAACGGAACACTGATCGCCAACCGCGAAGGATGGGAAGTTATCCCGGAGAAGAACAAGGCCGAGCCGGCAAAGGGCGAACCCGACTATCAGGATCACAAAAAACACGTGGCGCAGTTCATCGATTGCGTGAAGAAGCGCGATTTCCAAACGGCCTGCACCATCGACAACGGAAGCCTGTGCGCCAAGTATGCTCACCTGGGAAATATCTCCGCGCGCGTAGGAGAGACGCTTGTGTACGACGACAACCAAAAATCGTTCAACAACAAGGAGGCGAACCGGCTGATTAAACCCGATTACCGCAATCCCTGGAAATTCCCAAAAGCATAAGCGCTGCTTAAACGAAAGTTCATCACATAAACATAACATCAACAAAAGAGAACATGAAACGGAAAAATATGATCGCCCTGGCAGGATTAACCCTCCTGCTCCCGCTTAGCGCACAAGAAAAAAAATATCCCGAACGCGCTCCCATGACGCCGGCAATGACCGAATACTGGCTGCCGCAACCGCCGGTAGTAACCCCCGACCCCATCCCGTCCGACGCCATCGTCCTGTTCGACGGCAACGACCTCTCCCAATGGGAAAACACGAAAGGAGCCCCGGCCGAATGGACCGTGCACAACGGCGTATTCACCGTAAAAAAAGGAACCGGAGACATTCAGACGAAACAGAAGTTCAGCGACTTCCAACTGCACCTCGAATGGCGCGTGCCCGAAGGGATCCAGGGCGAAAGCCAGGCACGGGGCAACAGCGGCCTTTTCCTGCAGGGAATCTACGAAGTCCAAATCCTCGATAACTACCGGAACGAAACATACGTGAACGGACAAGCGGGAAGCATATACAAACAGACAGCCCCCCTGGTGAACGCCATGCGCAAACCGGGCGAGTGGAACACGTACGACATCATCTACACCGCACCCACATTCAAAAAAGACGGAACTTACCGCACACCCCCAACCGTGACGCTGCTGCAAAACGGTATCCTGCTGCAAAACCACACCATCATCCGGGGCACAACCCCCTACATCGGGTTTCCGGAGGTGAAGGAACACGGTCCCGGACCCCTCAAGCTGCAGGATCACGGAGACCCCAGCAAGCCCATCAGCTTCCGGAATATCTGGATCAGGGAGTTGTAGGAAGGCGATACAATAAAGATTTTTTTCGCTATTCTTCATTTTTGAATTTAAAACAGTTATCTTTGCACCCTAAACGGAAAATGGCTATCACCCCTCACAGCTTAATAAAAATAGAACTCTGATTGACAGCTGTTTATCCCGAAAAAACCAACAGTTATTTTATCAATTACATATGGCTAATCGAATTAAAATCAAGAAAGGCTTGCAGATTCCTTTGTTAGGAAAACCCGAAGAAACATTTCGCGGCAGGATAACAAGTGAGTATGTACAGGTGTGCCCGGAAGATTTTCAGGGAATCACGCCCAAGCTGAAAGTCAAGGTGGGCGATACCGTGAAAGCCGGACAACCGTTATTTTTCTCCAAGATGCACCCCGACATGATGGTCGCATCTCCTGTCAGCGGAACGGTCACGGCCATCGATCGCGGAGAGAAAAGACGCATCCTGAACATTACCGTCAAAGCCGACAAGGAAAACGTTTACATAGATTACGGCAAAGCGGCGATCGACACGTTACCCGCCGAAGAGATCAGGAAGCGACTGCTCGCCGCCGGCATATGGTTCGTCATCAAACAACGTCCCTATGACGTCGTTGCCGATCCCGGAAAAGAACCGCGCGACATTTTTGTCACCGGGTTCGATACAGCCCCCCTGGCTCCCTCCTACGATTTCATCCTGAAAGGACAGGAAGCCGACCTGCAGGCCGGATTGAACGCATTAGCCAAGCTCACCCCGGGAAAAGTATACCTCTCCATCAGCCCCGACACGAAAAACGAGGGACTGAGAAAGGCGGAAAACGTGACCGTGACTGAGTTCGAGGGCCCGCACCCCGCCGGGAACACCGGCACACAGATCAACTACCTGGCGCCCGTGAACCGGGGCGAAGTGGTCTGGACATTGAACGCACCGGATGTGCTGTTCATCGGAAGGCTCTTTAACCGGGGCGTGGTCGACCTGACCCGCACCGTGGCGCTGACCGGATCGGAAGTGAAACAAACCGGCTATTACAGCATGCTTGTCGGAACGGAACTGACCGGGCTCTTCGCAGAAAACGTCAGCGGGAAAGGCAACCTGAGGCACATCAGCGGAAACGTGCTGACCGGTACCCGGATAGAGGCCGGAGGCGTACTACGCGCCACCCACTCCCAGCTGACCGTGATTCCGGAAGGCGACGATGTACACGAAGCTTTTGGGTGGGCATCCCTGTCGCCAAAACGCTACAGTGCCGGAGCCACCTACCTGAAACTGAAGAAGGCTTACCGCCTGGATGCACGCCTGCTGGGCGGACCCCGGGCAATCATCGTTTCCAACGAGTACGACAAGGTATTCCCCCTGGATATTTTCCCCGAACAGCTGATAAAATCCATCCTCGCTTTCAACATCGATAAGATGGAACAACTGGGAATCTATGAGGTAGCACCCGAAGATTTCGCGCTTTGCGAGTTTGTGGACACCTCCAAGCTGGAGCTGCAGCGAATTGTTCGCACAGGATTGGATATGCTGAGAAAAGAGATGGAATAACAATAATTAAAACAGATACAATAAATGTCGTTAAGAAAATTTCTCGATAAAATAAAACCGAATTTCGAAGAAGGAGGTAAGTTTCATTGGTTGAATTCGACATACGATGCCTTTGAAACATTCCTGTACGTTCCCAACAAGACGTCGAAATCGGGAGTACATATCCACGATGCCAGAGACTCAAAACGTACGATGGTTATCGTGATACTCGCACTTATTCCGGCATTGCTCATGGGAATGTACAATGTGGGTTACCAGCATTACCTGGCAGTCAACGTTCAGGCAGGATTCATGGAAACTTTCCTTTACGGACTTTTGGCTATTCTGCCGCAGATCGTTGTTTCGTACGTGGTGGGCCTGGGCATCGAGTTTGCCATGGCTCAGATGAAGAAGGAAGAGGTGGCCGAGGGCTTTTTGGTTTCGGGGTTGCTTATCCCGATGATCCTGCCCGTGGATACCCCGCTCTGGATGATTGCCGTAGCCACCGCTTTCTCCGTCATTTTTGCGAAGGAGGTTTTTGGCGGAACCGGATACAATATATTTAACGTGGCACTGATCGCCCGCGCATTCCTCTTCTTTGCCTACCCCTCCAAGATGTCGGGCGACCAGGTATGGGTGCGCACCGCCGACACGTTCGGGCTGGGCGGAGGAAATGTTGTGGACGGCTTTTCCGGCGCAACACCGCTCGGACAACTCGCCGTATCGGATGTTTCGCGCTTCGGCGACTTCTCTTTCCTGGGCATCACGGGCAACCCGCTTTCCCTGTGGGACATGTTCATCGGCCTGATCCCCGGATCGGTCGGCGAGGTATCTACTCTGGCCATCCTGCTGGGAGCCGTCCTGCTGATCGTCACCGGCGTTGGAAGTTGGAAAACAATGCTCTCCGTCTTCTTCGGAGGATTGTTCACCGTCGCTCTCCTCAACGTGCTCGCACAAAATGCCGCCATGGAGATGCCGCCGCTCTACCACTTCCTGCTGGGAGGCTTCGCGTTCGGCGCTGTGTTCATGGCAACCGATCCGGTAACATCCGCACGTACGGAGAAAGGTAAATGGATATACGGCTTTCTCATTGGCGTTGTGGCCATCCTGATCCGTATCTTCAACCCGGGATATCCCGAAGGAATGATGCTTGCCATCCTGTTTATGAACGCGTTCGCTCCGCTCATCGACTTCTACGTGGTGGATGCCAACATCAAACGCCGCTTAAAACGAGCCGCAGTGAAAAAATAGGGATTCGCGTTTCTGAATAACTACTGAATACATTTGAACTATGAACAGAGAAAATAGCATATACACAATAATATACGCATCGGTAATGGTGATTATCGTTGCCATTGGCCTGGCTTTCACTCACCAGGTACTGAGCGACAGGCAAACCGCAAACGTGAATACCGACAAAATGCAGCAGATCCTCCGGTCGCTGCGCGTTGATGTTACGCCGGCCGAAGCCGATGGCATCTACAGGGACCTCATCAAATCGGCTTACCTCATCACTCCCGAGGGGGTGAAGATCGAGGGAACGGAGGGGATCGAGCCGACCGACCCCGCCTTTTCGGGCGATGGAGAGGGACTTGCCGTTTACGAAGCCGAAGTGGAAGGTTCCAGGAAGTACATTATCCCCATGAACGGTGCCGGCCTGTGGGGACCCATCTGGGGATACCTCTCCGTAGAGAACAACGGCAGCACCGTTTACGGTTCCGAGTTCGGACACGCAGGCGAGACACCGGGGCTGGGAGCAGAGATCGTCTATCCCGCTTTCCGGAACCAGTTCAACGGGAAAGAGCTGATAAAGAACGGAGAATTTAAATCCATCGCCGTAGTGAAACCCGGACAAACCAACGCGGAAAGGGATTATGTCGACGGCATATCGGGCGGAACCATCACCAGTAAAGGGGTTGATGCGATGCTGCTGGAGAGCGTGGGAGAATACAGGAATTTTTTAATGAATTTACATTCAGGAAACAAGTAAACAAGCGTGTCAACAGGCTGCTATTCGTATAGCCCGCCCGTAAAACAGCATTTATTCTTGACTCCTGATTCTAAAAAATAAAAATATGGCATTATCAGCAAAAGCAAAACAAGCCCTGTTAGGGCCTCTCAATAAAAACAATCCCATCCTGGTACAGGTGCTCGGCATCTGTTCGGCATTGGCTGTAACCTCCAAGCTGGAACCCTCATTGGTGATGGCCATCGCCGTAACCATTGTCACCGCCTTTGGAAACGTGATCATCTCGCTGTTGAGAAAAACCATACCCAACCGTATCCGCATCATCGTTCAACTGGTGGTGGTGGCAGCGTTGGTGACCATCGTGAGCGAAGTGCTCAAAGCATTTGCCTACGACGTGAACAAGCAACTGTCGGTCTTCGTGGGACTGATCGTTACCAACTGTATCCTGATGGGACGCCTCGAAGCGTTCGCCCTGGGCAACGGACCGTGGCCCTCGTTCCTCGATGGCATCGGCAACGGACTGGGTTACGGGTGGATACTGGTGACCGTGGGCTTCTTCCGCGAATTGCTCGGATCGGGCACCCTCCTTGGACACAAGGTCATACCGCAAGCACTCTACCATGCCGGTTACGAAAACAACGGACTGATGATGCTGGCCCCCATGGCCCTGATCCTCGTCGCAGTGATCATCTGGGTACACCGGTCGAGAAACAAAGATTTACAGGAAGAGACCAACTAGTGCGCTACGTGCACCTCTCGTTCACGAACAACCGAATAACAAAAAAAAACATAAATATGGATGCTATTAGTCTGATCGTAAGATCGATATTTGTAGACAATATGATATTCGCATACTTCCTGGGTATGTGTTCCTATCTTGCTGTTTCAAAGAACGTTAAAACAGCTTTGGGGCTCGGGATCGCGGTAACTTTCGTTCTCGTGCTCACCCTGCCCATCAACTATTTGCTCGAGAACTACGTCCTTAAGGCAGGCGCCCTGGCGTGGTTAGGCCCCCAGTTTGCGACGGTCGACCTGAGCGTGTTCAGCCTGCTCATCTTTATTGCCGTCATCGCCTCTTTCGTCCAACTGGTAGAAATGATCGTGGAGAAATTCAGTCCGTCGCTTTACGCCTCATTGGGTATCTTCCTGCCGTTGATCGCCGTGAACTGCGCCATCCTCGGTGGTTCGCTGTTCATGCAGCAACGCGAGTTTGCCAATGTGGGCATGGCCACCGCCTACGGCTTCGGTTCCGGTATCGGCTGGCTGCTGGCAATCCTCGGCATGGCGGCTATCCGGGAAAAGCTGGAATATTCCCACGTCCCGAAGCCGCTGAAAGGGTTGGGCATTACGTTCATCATCACTGCCCTGATGGCCATCGGGTTCATGAGCTTCTCGGGAATCAATATCTAAAAGCCCGGCCAACAAAATAAACCAAGTTTTCAATATATAAATACATAATATACAATGAACGTGTTGTTAATGAGTTCAGGCGGAATAACCATCTTAACCAGTGTAGTGGTTTTCTTGTTGATAATTCTGATCTTGGTAATTGTCATTCTGGTCGCCAAAGCCAAGCTGATGCCTTCCGGAAACGTGAAGATTACCGTCAATAAAGAAAAGAATCTAGACGTACCCATGGGGTCAACCCTGCTTAATACGCTACAATCACAGAACATATTCCTCTCATCCGCGTGCGGTGGCGGAGGAACATGCGGACAATGCCGCTGCCAGGTGCTGGACGGAGGCGGAGAGATCCTCCCGACCGAAACCGGACATTTCAGCCGCAAGGAACAGATGACCAATTGGCGCCTCAGCTGCCAGGTAAAAGTGAAGGAAGACATGAACATCGTCGTGCCGGAAGAGGTGTTTGGCGTAAAGGAATGGGAGTGCGAGGTTGTTTCCAACAACAACGTGGCTACCTTCATCAAGGAGTTTGTGGTGAGGCTGCCCGACGGCGAGCACCTGGATTTTATCCCCGGCTCGTACAGCCAGATAAAGGTGCCCAAATACGAGCTGAAGTATACCGACTTCGCGATCGATGAACAATATAAACCGGAGTGGGACAAGTTCAAGATGTGGGACCTGACCGTCAGGAACGAGGAAGAGACCATCCGCGCCTACTCCATGGCGAACTACCCCGCCGAAGGCGATATTATCAAGCTGAACGTGCGCGTGGCCACACCGCCGTTCGACCGCACAAAAAACACCTGGATGAACGTGAACCCTGGGATCGTCTCGTCCTATATATTCAACCTGAAGCCGGGCGACAAAGTGACGATGTCCGGCCCCTACGGCGATTTCCACCCCATCTACAACAGCAAGCGCGAAATGCTCTGGGTGGGCGGTGGTGCCGGGATGGCTCCCTTGCGCGCACAGATCATGCACATGACAAAGACGCTGAAGACCACCGACCGCAAGATGTCTTATTTCTACGGTGCACGCGCATTGATGGAGGCATTTTACCTGGAAGATTTCTACGAGCTGGAACGCGAGTTTCCCAACTTCTCGTTCCACCTGGCGCTGGACCGTCCCGATCCGGCAGCCGATGCCGCGGGCGTGAAGTACACCGCCGGGTTCGTGCATCAGGTGATTCACGACACCTACCTCAAGGATCACGACGCACCCGAAGATATCGAATACTACATGTGTGGCCCCGGGCCAATGGCGGCAGCCGTACAGCGGATGCTCGACAGCCTCGGCGTCCCGCCGGAAATGATCCTGTTCGACGATTTCGGATAACCTAAAAAAAGGAAAAGCGCAATCCGAGACGGATGTTGAAGTTCAACGGCTTTTCCCGGTATATCGTTTCCACTCCGCTGCTGTTCCTGAAATGGTAGGTCACACCCGGTTCGGCATAAAATCCGATGCCCTTCCACAACCGGTACTCAATACCGGCGGCGGAACTTACAGACCATTGCAGCGGTTTAACGGACAACCCTTCCTGACTACGCTCTTCAATTTTATTGTCCACAATATAATCGGTGGACAGTGTGCCTGCGACATTCTTTTCCACCATACCACCTCCGGAAACATACGTAGAGAACTTGCCGTCCCGCCAGACGGTGTAGTTCAGCGTTACCGGGAGACCGAGGTAATGCAGCGTCTGCCGGCTGTTGTAGTAGCGGTTGTAGCTGCCCGTGCTCAGCTGCGAGGAGAGAACGGTGTAGCTGAGCCCGCTTGTGATGCTCCAGCTGTCGCTGAGGTTGTACTTCAGCGAGACACCCAGCGTGACCGGCTGAAAATGCTTGACGTCGGTGTAGACGTGCCGGTACTCCTTCCCCACGAGAAAGTCTCCGGGCAGGCCGGAACTTTCGGTCAACACATACTCCTCTTCCGAGAGAACGCCGAGAGGGGTAAAAGCCCGGTACCCGTCGTAACGGCTGGCGGAGCCCGACGGGACGTTCGACGCGTAAATGCCCGTCTGCCATTTCGCGGGCTTGCCGTTGCGCCGCTGCACGGGCAAGCGGAACGCCTGACCGTCGTCAGCTGCGCGATCGTATTTCCTGTCCACACGGGGAGGAGGAGCATTTTCGGGCTCCTCCGGAGCGGCAACCTCACCGGGGTCTCGCCCGCTCACGCCGGAAACCGTATCCGCCGGCTTCGCCGTCCCTGCCGCACGCGCCCCCCTTACCGGCTCCGGCTTGCTTTCTTCGGTACGCTGCGCGAGCAGCGGCTCTTCAGCGGGAAGCGTAGCGGGAGCGGACAGTTCACGCCTGACTTGTTCAACGGGCTGAACGGATTTTTGATTTTCCTTCAAGGTGTACAGCCCGATAAAAAACAAGACAATCCCTACTGCCGCTACCGTCCCGATACGCTTGTCCCACAACCGGATCCTCTGTCCAGCGACGCCTCCGGCCATCAAGGCCTGCTCGACACTCTCCCACAACCCTTCGGGAGCAGGCTCCTCGTAATGCTCCATCCGACTGCGCAGGTTGTCCTGCCATTGATTCTTCATAGTGCCATTCTATTAAACCGATACAACTCTATCTCTTGCATCAACAGGCCCTTGGCTCTGTGTAACTGCGAAGCAGAAGTGCTCTCCGAAATGTTCAGTAACGAAGCAATTTCCTTGTGACTTTTTTCCTCAAAAACATACAGGTTGAACACGGTCCGGTAACCCACGGGCAGCTTCCG
>JALHIE010000011.1:0-12353 GCA_022840285.1 Porphyromonadaceae bacterium | reverse complement strand
CTTCAGCTTATTGCTTTCCCGGATATGTCTCAACGCTTCATTGACTACAATGCGGGCCGACCACGCTTTTAACGATCCCGCCCCTTTATATTCGAACTTGCCTATTGCCCTGAAAATCTTAATGAAGCTTTCCTGCAAGACATCCTTTACATCCTCTTTGTCCGGGACGTAACGAGAGCATACCGCGGTAAGATACCCCGAATAGGTGTCGTAAAACTTCTTCATGGCCATCGTATTGCCGCGTACAACCTGCTGAAGAAGGGCCTGCTCTTTGTTTTCGTCTCTGATCATTTACGGATTTTGTTCGAACCAACACTAAAATACGCTCTCCCCTTTACGAAAAAGGCGCACCTTTACCACACAAAGGTACAGCCTTTTATCGATTTTCGGAACAACTCCTTATGCCACCCGGCAAGCAATTATTGCAATGGGATTACACTGCGTTCAGCAGCCACGGCAGAGCTGGCGGGCATCGCGGCACGCGTCTTGTAGTCAAACTCCACCGATTTCTCACCGCTAAACGATTTCCATTTCAACTTCAGCTTCACCGTATCCCCTTCCGTGTCGGGCAGGTTGTCGAGCCGGAAAGCCACCAGGCCGTCCCCATACCTGTCACCGATATCGCCGTTGGCGTTGTGGCGGAACTCCACCTCATACGGATTCTCGGGATTGTTGGTCGGGATAAGGTTCACGGAGTGAACAACCCGTGGATAACCCCACGTCGTCCGGAAACGGAGCGTGAGGTAGCCGTCTTCGGCAACGGTCACCCAGTCGCGCACGATCTCTACGGGGTCGATACCGTACTTCGCGTCGTTCTCATCCCCCAGGTTGGGTGCCATCGCTTTCGTACGAATACTGTCGATCCAGTTCACGTGCACCGCCTGGTCGTACACGCCCCTTGGCTTGTCCACCTCTTCGTAGTTCACCAGCGCCCGGACCTCTTTCTCTCCAAAGGGCGAGGTGGCCAGGTTCACCGGAAGCAGCGTCGTCTGGTCGTCCAGCTGCAGAAAAACGGTCTCGTCTCCGGCATGCTTCACGGTCACCAGCGCATTGGGATACAAGCGGTTGACATCCTTGTCGTCGTCCTGACAGGACGGAAAGAGCAGGAAGCCGAACAGCATTCCCGCGGTTAAAAGTAATGTAGAACTCTTCATCGTTTTCATCGTTTTCATTGTTTTTAATTGTTGCATTCGCTTTACCCTGTAAATCCATCGAAAGCCGAAACCTTGCACGGAAACTTGTTATTTTTTCTTAAATCCTCACCCGGCGCTTACCCAGGTATTCGTTCAGCAGAATGCCGGAAACAATCAGGAGCAGGCCGCCGTAAGTGGTGAAATAGATGGTCTCACCCAGCACCGCATGGATAAGGAAAAGGGAGGCGAAAGGAGAAAGGTAGCACAACTGGTTGGTCAGCGCGGGATTGGCGGTCTTCTGCAACGCCAGCCCGAAAAAGATGAACGGCACGGCCATCTCGAACAACCCCACGTAGACGGCCGACAAGAGTCCCGGCAAAGAGCCCAGGTAGACCGGAACAACGAGCGCGGCGAGCGACAGGTAGACCGAACCCGACAGAAAACTCAGGAACAACCCCACGATACCGTCCACCTTCCTGTTCCGCCGGTTAACAATCCAAAAGGAGGCCCACAGGAACGCGCTGAAAAACGCCAATAGGATTCCCGGCTTCGACAACTCCACCCCCACAAGGCCCTCGGTACCCAGGGAGATCAGCGCCACACCGCCAAACGAAAGCATCATCCCTACAAACTTGAACGGAGCAATGGGCGTTTTCTCGATCACCGCCAGCAACAAGGCCAGCAGGATGGGCCAGAAATAATTGATGGGCTGCGCCACCTGCGCCGGCAACAAGTCGTACGACCTGAAAAGGATCAGGTAATAGAGGGCGGGATTCAACAGGCCGGTGAAAGCATAGCTCCCCGCCTCCCTCAAGGTCAGCCTCCGCAACAAAGGCCATTTTTTCTGAAAGGTGATCACCCCCGCAAAAACCAGCATCGCGGTGACGGCCGACACCAGAATCAGTTCAAAGGAGCCGTAGTGGCGCAACCCGATCTTGAAGGCGGAGGCAACCGTCGACCAGCTGGCAACGGCAATAGCGGTATATAAAAGGGCTTTACTGTTTTCTTTCATTCGATCTGCTCCGAATAATCCGGCACGCAAAAATAGCGATAATTTTTAGTAATGACGCCCCCTTTTGTCCGGCGGAACCCTACATACACAACAAACAGGCTAATTCGCTGATAAACAAGGTATTCATTTTTCAGGGAAAAATATTTTGTAATCGATCACTCTTTTTTTATTTCAAATCGTAATTTTTTTTGAATAAAAACTGGAAAATATTTTGTTATTCCGTTTTTTTGCTTTTTCTTTGCAGACAATTAAAAAAACAATTTTTCCGTTTTGTCAATGAACAATCATTCTATCGCTATTCTAGTCATTTCCATTCTACTTCTGGATAATTTCAGGGGGTGAGACCGGTATATCGATATTGAAATAAAAAACAATTAAAAATAAAGAAAACCTTTCTCACCGTGTGGGAAAGGTTTTTTTCTTGTAAAAAACAACTAATTTAGATGATAATGGAACGAATTTATGTCTTTGACACTACGTTGCGCGACGGGGAGCAGGTCCCCGGGTGTCAGTTGAACACCATCGAAAAGATACAGGTGGCCAAAGCCCTGGAGCTGCTGGGGGTGGATGTCATCGAAGCGGGGTTCCCGGTATCCAGTCCGGGCGACTTCAACTCGGTGGTGGAGATCTCCAAAGCCGTCACCTGGCCCGTCATATGTGCCCTCACCCGCGCGGTGGAGAAAGACATCGAGGTGGCCGCCGAATCGCTGAAGTACGCCAAACGCAAACGGATACACACCGGGATCGGCACATCCGACATACACATCAGGCACAAGTTCAACTCCAACCGCGAAGAGATCATCGAACGGGCTGTCAAGGCCGTGAAGCATGCCCGCCGGTTCGTGGACGATGTGGAGTTCTACGCCGAGGATGCCGGACGCACCGACAACGAGTACCTCGCCCGCGTGGTGCAGGCCGTCGTGAACGCCGGAGCCACCGTGGTCAACATCCCCGACACCACCGGTTACTGCTTCCCGAACGCCTACGGCGCAAAGATCAAATACCTGGTGGACCACGTGGACCTGAAGAACACTATCCTCTCCACGCATTGCCACCAGGACCTGGGGATGGCCACGGCCAACACCCTCTCGGGGGTCCTCAACGGCGCCCGCCAGGTGGAAGTGACCATCAACGGGATCGGGGAACGGGCGGGAAACACCTCGCTCGAAGAAGTGGTGATGGCCCTGAAGAGCCACAAGGACCTCGGGTTCGACACCAACATCAACACCACCAAGATATACTCCACCAGCCGGCTGGTCTCCACGTTGATGAACATGCCCGTCCAGCCCAACAAGGCCATCGTCGGCCGGAACGCTTTCGCGCACTCCTCGGGCATCCACCAGGACGGCGTGCTGAAGAACGTGGAAACGTACGAGATCATCGACCCGAAAGACGTGGGGATCGACGAAAACTCCATCGTGCTGACGGCACGGAGCGGCCGCGCCGCGTTGAAGAACCGGCTGGCCCTGCTGGGAGTGGATCTCGATAACGGCGAACTGGATGACGTGTACCAGAAGTTCCTCTCCCTCGCCGACAGGAAAAAAGACATCAAGGACGACGATATCCTCACCCTGGTCGGAAAAGAGTCCCGCATGAACCGCATCCAGATCGATTACCTGCAGGTCACCTGCGGCGTGGGGCTGCGTAACGTGGCCAGCATCGGGCTGAACATCGCCGGGGAGCACTTCGAGGCATCGGCAACCGGGAACGGACCGGTGGACGCGGCGATAAAGGCGGTGAAGAAGATCATCAGCCGCGAGACAATCATTCAGGAGTTCCTGATCCAGGCCATCAACCGCGGAAGCGACGACGTGGGCAAGGTCCACATGCAGGTGGAACACAACGGGATGCTGTACTACGGCTTCTCGGCAAACACCGATATCGTCTCGGCTTCCGTGGAAGCTTTCATAGATGCGGTGAATAAGTTTGTAGAATGAATAAAGACAAAACCATATGAACAAGACGCTTTTTGATAAGATATGGGACGCACACGTGGTCACCACGGTAAAAGACGGTCCCGCGCAACTGTACATCGACAGGCATTTGTGCCACGAGGTAACCAGCCCGCAGGCATTCTCAGGACTGCGGGCAAGGGGACTGAAGGTCTTTCGCCCCGGACAGACCCTGCTCACGGCCGACCACAACATCCCGACCGTGGAGCAGGACAAGCCCATCCGCGATGAGGTCTCCCGCTACCAGGTGGACACCCTCGCCAAAAATGCCCGGGAGTTCGGGCTCACCTATTACGGCCTCCGCCACTCCAAAAACGGGATCGTTCACGTGATCGGCCCAGAGAACGGGTTCACACAGCCGGGAATGACCATCGTCTGCGGCGACAGCCACACCTCCACGCACGGAGCGTTCGGCGCCATCGCGTTCGGCATAGGGACCAGCGAGGTGGAGATGGTGTTATCGTCGCAATGCATCCTGCAAACGCGACCGAAAACCATGCGCGTGAACTTCGAGGGGAAGCTCAACGACGGCGTAAGCGCAAAGGACATGGCGCTCTACATGATCTGGCAACTCACCACAGGCGGCGCCACGGGTTACTTCGTGGAGTACGCCGGGGAAGCGGTCCGCAACCTGACCATGGAGCAGCGGATGACGCTTTGCAACCTGAGCATCGAGATGGGTGCCCGCGGAGGGTTGATCGCCCCCGACGAAACAACTTTCAACTACATCAAGGGACGCGAGTTTGCCCCCAAGGGAGAAAGGTGGGACGAAGCGATGGCCTACTGGAAAACGTTGAAGTCCGACGAAGGCGCGGTCTTCGATAAGGAGGTCACGTTCGACGCCTCCCGGATAAAACCGATGATAACCTACGGAACCAACCCCGGGATGGGCATGCCCATCGACGGAGCCATTCCCGAGCTTTCGGCCATCGACGGAGCCGGGAAGATCTCGTTTGAGAAATCGTTGAAGTACATGGGTTTCGAACCCGGAGAAAAACTGGAGGGGAAACCGATCGACTACGTCTTCCTGGGCAGCTGCACCAACGGCCGCATCGAGGACTTCCGCGTGTTCACCCATTACGTGAAGGGTAAAAAGAAAGCCGGCAACGTCACGGCGTGGCTGGTGCCGGGAAGTTGGCAGGTCCGCCAACAGATCGAAGCCGAAGGGCTGGACAAGATCCTGGAAGAGGCCGGCTTTGAGCTGCGCCAGCCGGGATGCTCCGCCTGCCTGGCCATGAACGACGACAAGGTTCCGGCCGGAAAGTACGCCGTCTCCACATCCAACCGCAACTTCGAGGGCAGGCAGGGGCCCGGCGCACGCACCATTCTCGCAAGCCCGCTGGTAGCCGCCGCTGCCGCCGTATCGGGAAAAATAACTAAACCGTAACAATTATGGAAAAATTCAAAACAATCACATCCACATACGTCCCCCTTCCGATAGAGAACGTGGACACCGACCAGATCATTCCCGCCCGCTTCCTGAAAGCCACCACCCGCGAAGGGTTCGGAGACAACCTGTTTGCCGACTGGCGCTACGAAAAATCGGGCGAACCGAAAGCCGATTTTGTCCTCAACAACCCCGTCTACAGCGGCGAAATCCTGGTGGCAGGGAAAAACTTCGGCAGCGGGTCAAGCCGCGAGCATGCCGCCTGGGCAATCGCCGGATACGGCTTCAAGGTGGTGGTATCGAGCTTCTTTGCCGATATCTTCCGCAACAACGCGCTCAACAACGGTATCCTGCCCGTGGTGGTCAGCGAGAAGTTCCTCGGCGAACTCTTCGAATCGGTCGGTCGGGACCCGCAGGCAACGGTTACGGTGAACCTCGAGGAGCAGTTCATCGGGAACAACCAGACCGGAAACCGGGAACCGTTCGACATCAACCCCTATAAAAAGGAATGCCTCCTGAAAGGGCTCGACGACATCGACTTCCTCCTCTCGAACAAGGAGAAGATCGAAGCGTACGAAAAGAACCGCCCTTACGTTTATTGAATGTATCACAAGCTTCAGTTCATCAACCTATGGTAAAGCGGAAAATCGAAATAATGGACACCACGTTGCGCGACGGGGAACAGACCTCGGGCGTGTCTTTCGCAACGGAAGAGAAAGTAAGCATCGTCCGCCTGCTCATTGAAGAGTTAAATGTCGACCGGGTAGAGATCGCGTCCGCGCGGGTATCGGAAGGAGAGTTTAAGTCGGTGCGGAAGATTGCACAATGGGCAAACAGTCACGGGCATATCAACAAGATAGAGATCCTGGGATTTGTGGATGGAAACGCGTCGCTCGACTGGATCACCGCCGCGGGATGCCGGGTGGTCAACCTCCTCTGCAAAGGGTCGGAAAAACACTGCACCCACCAGCTCAGAAAGACGGCCCGGCAGCACCTCGCCGACATAAAGTCGGTCATCGCCGAAGCCAAAAACCGGGGAATGGACGTGAACGTCTACCTCGAGGACTGGTCCAACGGCATGCGCGATTCAGAGGCCTACGTCTACGAGATGATGGATGAGCTGCAACACCAGCCCGTCACCCGCTACATGCTGCCCGACACCTTGGGCATACTGAACCCATCCGAGACCCGGACGTTCTGTGAAAAGATGATCGGCAGGTACCCCGGCCTGCACTTCGACTTCCACGCGCACAACGATTACGACCTGGCGGTAGCCAACGTCTTCGAAGCGGTGAAAGCGGGAGTGAAAGGGGTTCACGTCACCGTGAACGGCCTGGGGGAACGGGCCGGCAACGCACCCGTCACCAGCATCGTCGCCCTGATCCACGACCAGCTGAAACTCGGCACCAACGTTGCCGAGGACAAGCTCTACAGCGTCAGCAAGATCGTGGAGAGCTACTCCGGCGTACGTATCCCAAACAACAAACCCGTCATCGGCGACAACGTGTTCACGCAGGTGGCCGGGGTCCATGCCGACGGCGACAAGAAGAAGAACCTCTACCACAACGACCTCGTGCCCGAACGGTTCGGACGTTCGCGGGAGTACGCCCTGGGGAAGAACTCCGGCAAGGCCAACATCCTGAAGAACCTGGAGGCGCTGGGGATCGAGGTGGACGATGAGGCGGCCAAAAAGGTGACGGCACGCATCATCGAGCTGGGCGACAAGAAAGAGCTGAACGGGATCGACAACCAGGAGATACAGATACTGAACTACTCGCTGAACCTCACCGACGGCATGCGCCCGACAGCCACCGTAAAGATATCCATCCGGGGAGAGGTCTATCAGCAGTCGGCCGCAGGAGACGGGCAGTACCACGCTTTCTCGAAAGCCATGTACAAGATCTACAAGAGCCTCAACAAACCCACGCCCGAGCTGCTCGACTACGTGGTGGTCATCCCGCCCGGCGGAAAGACCAACGCCTACGTGCAGACCATCATCACGTGGAGGTTCGACGGGAAGATCTTCAAAACCCGGGGACTGGATGTCGACCAGACGGCCGCCGCCATCAAGGCCACGATAAAAATGTTGAACATGATAGAAAAAGGAAACATACCGGTGATCCGCCACATGGAGCTACCGTAAAAAATAAAAAGAAAAAAATGAAATTGAAGATAGCAGTATTGGCCGGCGACGGCATCGGTCCCGAGATCATGGACCAGGCACTGAAAGTGACGCGCGCCGTATGCGAGAAATTTAACCACGAGGTAACGTTCACGGAAGCCATTGTCGGCGCCTGCGCCATCGATGCCGTGGGCGACCCCTACCCGCCGGAGACGCACGAAGTGTGCATGGAGGCGGATGCGGTGCTGTTCGGCGCCATCGGACACCCCAAGTTCGACAACGACCCCAACGCCAGGGTACGCCCCGAGCAGGGGCTACTCCGGATGCGCAAGCAGCTGGGACTGTACGGGAACATCCGTCCCGTGATGACGTTCCCCTCGCTGATCCACAAATCGCCCCTTCGCGCCGACCTGGTGGAAGGAGCCGACTTCGTCTGCATCCGCGAACTGACGGGAGGCATGTACTTCGGTCGGCCGCAAGGACGAAGCGAAGACGGAGACACAGCTTATGACACCTGTGTCTACACACGCGAAGAGATCGAACGGATTCTGCACCTGGCTTACAAGTTTGCCGGGCAACGCCGCAAGAAGCTTACCGTGGTGGACAAGGCAAACGTGATTGCCACCTCCCGCCTGTGGCGCCAGATCGCGCAGGAGATCGCCCCGCAATACCCCGACATCGAGACCGATTACCTGTTCGTGGACAACGCAGCCATGCGCATCATCCAGTGGCCCAAGAGCTTCGATGTGCTGGTAACCGAAAACCTCTTCGGGGATATCCTCACCGACGAGGCATCGGTCATCACCGGATCACTGGGAATGCTGCCCTCCGCGTCAATAGGCATACACACCTCCCTGTTCGAGCCGATCCACGGCTCCTACCCGCAGGCAACCGGGAAAAACATTGCCAACCCGGCCGCCATGATCCTCTCCGCCGCCCTGATGTTTGAATACGCTTTCAACCTGCAGGAAGAGGGCGCGGCCATCCGCCGGGCCGTCAACGCGAGCCTGGAAGCGGGTATCGTTACCGAAGATATCGCCGAAGGCGGAAAAGCCTACCGGACAAGTGAGGTCGGGGAGTGGATTGCGGAGTATATTTTGCGACCCGCTTCCGACTCACAGGCTATCTGATATAAAACTCGCTTCGCTCAGACAACATATCCGATTTCGCCTGTTTCGTTGAAAGGGTAACCCGAAAAATTTCTAAAGGTCTCTATTTTAGTTTCTTTATAAGAGATAGAGATAGAGATAGAGATAGAGATAGAGATAGAAATAAAAATAGAAATAAAAATAGAAACATACAGGAATGAACCGTAAAGACAATAAATACCTCCGGAGCTACACCTCCACCCAGGGCCGCCTGATGGCCGGCGCACGCGCGCTGTGGAGGGCCAACGGAATGAAAGACGAGCAGATGGGGAAACCCATCATCGCCGTAGTGAACTCGTTCACCCAGTTTGTGCCCGGACACGCACACCTGCACGATATCGGGCAGATGGTGAAAGCCGAAATCGAGAAACTGGGGTGCTTTGCCGCCGAATTCAACACCATCGCCGTGGACGACGGCATCGCCATGGGCCACGACGGGATGCTCTACTCGTTGCCCTCGCGCGACCTGATCGCCGACTCCATAGAATATATGATTAACGCGCACAAGGTGGATGCGATGGTGTGCATCAGCAACTGCGACAAGATAACGCCGGGCATGCTCATGGCAGCCATGCGGCTGAACATCCCCGCCATCTTCGTTTCCGGCGGGCCCATGGAGGCGGGAAAGATCGGCGACGAATCCATCGACCTGATCGATGCGATGATCGAATCAGCCGACGATGCCGTGTCGGACGACCGCATCTCGCAGCTCGAGAAGCTGGCCTGCACTGCCCGGCAACGGAACGATCGTGGCCACACACGCCAACCGGTTCGGACTCTTCCGCAAAGCAGCGGGACAGATCGTGGAGAACGCCTACCGCTACTATTTCGACGGCGACGAAAGCGTGCTGCCGAGAAACATCGCCACACGCGCGGCGTTCCTCAACGCCATGTCGCTCGACATTGCCATGGGCGGCTCCACCAACACCATCCTTCACCTGCTGGCCATTGCCCGTGAAGCGGAGGTGGATTTCACGATGGACGATATCGACGCCCTCTCGCGCAAGGTTCCTTGCGTATGCAAAGTAGCGCCCAACACCAAGAAATACCACATCCAGGATGTGAACCGCGCCGGAGGCATCCTCGGCATCGTGGGCGAACTGGCAAAAGCTGACGCTGAAGCAGGCCATAGAGAAGTACGACATCACAACGGAAAACACCCATCCCGAGGCGCAAGCGATCTACGGCTCGGCGCCCGGAAACAGGTTTAACCTGGTCATGGGCTCGCAAAACGCCGTTTACAAAACGCTCGATGCCGACCGGGAGAACGGCTGCATCCGGAACATCGCAAACGCCTATACGCTCGACGGCGGACTCGCTATCCTGAAAGGGAACATCGCACGGAACGGCTGCGTGGTGAAAACGGCGGGGGTAGATGAGAATATATGGAAGTTCTCGGGAAAAGCCAAAGTGTACCATTCCCAGGACGAAGCGTGCACCGGGATCCTGAACGGAGAGGGCGACGTGGTCGTCATCGTGTACGAAGGGCCTAAGGGAGGGCCGGGGATGCAGGAGATGCTCTACCCCACCTCGTACATCAAAGCAAAACATTTGGGAAAAGCCTGCGCCCTGATTACCGACGGACGGTTCTCGGGAGGCACCTCGGGCCTGTCCATCGGGCATATATCCCCCGAAGCGGCTGCCGGAGGCAACATCGGCTTGGTGAAAGACGGTGATGTTATCGAAATCGATATTCCCAACCGGACCATCCGGGTCCAACTGCCCGACGCCGAGCTGGCGGAACGAAGAAAACAGGAGGAGGCGAAAGGGAAAGCCGCCTTTAAACCGGTGAGGGAACGGAAAGTATCCAACGCACTGAAGCTCTACGCACACTTCGTCAGTTCAGCCGATTTAGGCGGTGTGAGAATACTATAACAGTCTATAAATCTACAAATATGAACAGGAGTAATCATTCACAATCCACCCAACCCTCCACAGAGGAGGCCAAGGTAAACATTTCGGGAAGTGAGGCCCTTATCCGCTCGTTACTGGCCGAAGGCGTAGATACCATGTTCGGCTATCCCGGCGGCGCCATCATGCCCGTTTTCGACGCGCTGTACGATCATAAGAACGACATAAAACATATCCTGGTCCGTCACGAACAAGGGGCCGTCCACGCAGCACAAGGCTACGCACGCGTGTCGAGAAAGACCGGTGTTGCCTTGGTCACCTCCGGCCCCGGAGCCACCAACGCCGTAACCGGAATCACCGACGCCATGATGGACAGCACCCCCCTGGTGGTGATCTCGGGACAGGTTATATCGGGCTTGTTAGGCTCCGATGCCTTTCAGGAGGCCGACGTGATCGGCATCACCCAGCCCATCACCAAGTGGGCATACCAGGTAAGGCGAGCGGAAGAGATCCCCTGGGCTGTCTCCCGCGCCTTTTACATTGCCCGGAGCGGCCGCCCCGGACCGGTAGTCCTCGACATAACGAAGGACGCACAGATCAACAAGCTCGACTACACCTACAGCAAGACATCGTTCCTGAGAAGCTACATCCCTTTTCCTGAGCCGGAAACAGAAAATATCAAAGCGGCTGCTGAGCTGATTAACCGGGCACAAAAACCCCTGGCGCTAGTAGGACAAGGCGTGATCCTCGGAAACGCGGAGCAGGAGCTGCTGGCTTTCCTGGAGAAAGGCGGCATTCCGTTCGGCTCTACCATCCTCGGGCTTTCCGCCATCCCCTCCGACCACCCGCTCAACGCAGGGATGCTGGGGATGCACGGCAACATCGCTCCCAACATGAACACCAACGAGTGCGACGTGCTGATCGCCATCGGCATGCGTTTCGACGACCGTGTCACCGGCAACCTCAACACCTATGCCCGCGTAAAGGTGCTGGGCAACGCCAAAGAGACACTCCCGCTCGTCACGGAACTGATCGGGGAACGCAACCGCACGGAGTGGATAGAGACCTTCGGAAAATACAAGAAGACGGAATTCGACTGCGTCATCAAGGCCGAGCTCTTTCCCGAAAACGGGGGCGAGCTGAAGATGGGCGAGGTGGTGAACAAGGTATCGGAAGCTACGGGACATAAGGCAGTATGCGTGACCGACGTGGGGCAACACCAGATGATGGCCACCCGCTATTTCAAATCCACGCTGACACGCAGCATGGTCACTTCGGGCGGACTGGGCACCATGGGGTTCGGGCTTCCCGCCGGGATCGGGGCGAAATACGGGGCTCCCGACCGCACCGTCTGCATCTTCGTCGGAGACGGTGGCCTGCAGATGTCCATCCAGGAGCTCGGAACCATCCTCGAGTACAACATCGACGTCAAGATTATCCTGCTGAACAACAACTACCTGGGCATGGTCCGGCAGTGGCAGGAGCTCTTCTTCGATGAACGATACTCCGAGACACACCTCAAGAATCCCGACTTCGTAAAGATTGCCGAAGCCTACGGCATCCGGGGAAGGAAAGTGACCGACCGGAAAGAGCTGGACAGCGCCATCGAGGAGATGCTGTCCCACGAGGGTGCCTACCTGCTCGAAGCAGTGGTGGAAACCAAAGGAATGGTCTATCCCATGGTACCCGCCGGCGGAAGCGTTACCGACATACTGATTGGAAACGGACACAAACTCTAAACTCAACGC
>JALHIE010000252.1 GCA_022840285.1 Porphyromonadaceae bacterium | reverse complement strand
AGATTTG
Source organism: Porphyromonadaceae bacterium (assembly GCA_022840285.1). Taxonomy (GTDB): domain Bacteria; phylum Bacteroidota; class Bacteroidia; order Bacteroidales; family Dysgonomonadaceae; genus Petrimonas. Next base: position 1,110 of record JALHIE010000252.1, on the reverse strand, counting down.
AAATTCGGGGCTTAACCACATTGCAAAGTGAAATGCAATATCTTTATGTGCATACGTTCCGCCGTATCTTCCTGCTTTTACGAGCATTCCTATGGCTTTAGTCCTGTCAATCCATTGACCAGCTGACATTATAAATCTGTTCGTACCCGCTTCTTGCCCAATTACCCCGAATTCGGGGTAATTAAAATCGGGATTATTTACTCTCTCCCAAACGGCGAGATATTCTATCGTGTTTTTGTTGGTTATCCATTTGCCTATCAGTCCGCTACCTTCTCGAAAAGTAATGGTCATATCCGTAAGGCTGATATAGTCGGTATTCTGCTGACTGATAACCGTTATTTCGGATTCTTTTACTTGTAATATTCTTCCTTTTGCCATAAAACTCTCAGAATAAATAAAGCACAAACTTACAAAAGACAAGACGAATAAAGACGGTTTTACATTGATTAATTTAGCTCTTTCTTGTGTTTCTTTATCTTTTTCATTGCCCAGTCGTAATGACTTGAAGTTGCTGAAAAGTTGCTCGTTGGTAAACGTGTCAATCAAGCGCATTACTTCAACGTGACTTTTTTGTAAAATAGCAATTGCTCTCAAATGATCTAATCCATGAAGTCTCTCAGAGTTATAGTTAAATATCTTTCTCATTCAGTATTTGTCATTGCAGTCTGTTGTTCTTGGCTTGGCCATAACGGACGGCGGTGTGAAAAGTTGCCGATTGCGGGCGATTTCCTATCAGTTTACACCGGCTTTTTTACGAGGCACAAACGCCCGAAAACCGCTGAAACCCGTATGCACTATACCATGTGTTGGCAGTTAGCCCTTTTGTCCAGTCTGATTTTTTTCAATCTCTGGTTGTCAAGGTTGTATTAAACCAAATATAAAATTGTCGATAAAAAAGCCTGTCTTACTTGAAATTAGTAATCAAAAAGTTGTCTGTCAAGTTATGCAGATTGTTTTTTTCGTTGCATTAAAATGTAAACAATCGGTAAAATACCTATCGTATTAAATACTACTCATGTTTCGCACTTCCCTCAAACCATTGACAAAGAAATAGAAGGGAAATGCATTATTATCTATATCTCTGTACTATAACATTTTATATTTTACAAT
>JALHIE010000112.1 GCA_022840285.1 Porphyromonadaceae bacterium | reverse complement strand
CAAAAAACCATGCCAGCGAAATTATCGCTGCAAATTTAAAATGTTTCATTACCTGTGATCTTTAATGTTAAATTATACCCGCATTTTTGTTAAGCTAAACGAGTAAAGCCAAACCCGTTTGGGCTTTGCCATAGCGAGAAAATGCCTATTTGTTGGAGCCGTTTTTTGTAATAGCTCCTTGTTTATGTCCTCGGGTCGAAGAACGGGTAGTCCTTTACGGCCAGAAATTCATTATCAAGCAATGTCTTTTCTTTTTTCGTTAAAGGACTCTCCAGGATTTCTTCGATATGATCTACACAGAACGAGAAATTACGAAAATCGCCCGGCGGAATAATTACGTCTGCCCCTGCCTGGAAGGTGAATTTCAGGGCCGCAATACCGAATTCCCTGTTTTCCACATCGATGGGTTTGCACCACGATTTCTGGTATCTGGAGTCCTGTTTCTCGTCTTTCATCCAGCGGCGATGGATTAATCCTTTAATAGCCAAAACGCCCATTCCACGCCTTTTTGCCTCGTTTACAGCTCCGGCTCCCCATCCGTCTAACTTAATCATTTGCCAGTTGTCGTACATCGACATGGCCCGGATAGCCTGCTCCTGCGAGTGTGCCGAAAAACCTACTTTGCGGATCCGTCCGCGTTGTTTTTCTTTTTCTACCATCTCCATAATACCGTCTGGTCCGAAAATTTGTTCCGTATCTTTCGGCGTGCTGATGCTATGTAGTTGATATACATCAAAATAATCGGTCTGCAATAATTGCAGTGATTTCTCAAACTCCTTTTCCGCACCTTCACGTAATCGTTGAGTGGTTTTGCATGCCAGAAAATTGTCTTTCCGGTAGGGCTTTAACGAATTACCCAGCTTTTCTTCCGCATCTCCGTAACTGGGAGCCACGTCAAAGTAGTTGATCCCCCTGTCCAATGCCCAGGCCACATAGTTGTCTGAAGCCTTTTGTCCGTCCTGCATGGATACGATTCCACCATAAATTTTATTGTGCCGGTTTTCTTCGGTTTGGCCGTGGTGTCGGCAAACGTTGTGGAGACCACTCCTGAAGTGCCGATGGCTACTGCTCCGGCAATACTTTTTCTGATAAATTCTCGCTTGTCCATAGTTTTCGTTTGATGTTATAACAACTAAATATACAAAGTAGTTTAATACATAGACGCCAAAACCTTAAGCTGATCCGTGTACTCTCATTTAAAACCATTTGATGCTTGGGTTGTATCCGCTTTCATTCCATACCTGGAACCTTTCCGTGTTTGTCTCCTCAAAAAACATAGGTAGCCGGTCGACAAATCCGTCGGATAATTTTAAACCGAACAGCTCTTCGGGGGTTACCCAGAACACTTTCCCCTCCTCTGTTTCAGGGAGTAGTTCGCCGGAAAAGTCACTTGTTTTATAATTGAAAACCAGGTGGCGATCGCCCGTTTTATCGTTGTACCAATGAACAATTCCGCAGGGTCTTAAGTTGAATACGGTTAACCCAGTCTCTTCCTTCACTTCCCGAATGGCGGCTTCCACCAGACTCTCGCCTTCTTCAACCCCGCCAGCCGGGAAACTGATTCCTTTCCAGTCTAAAACCCTGTCCTGTACCAGGACTTTGTTTGTTTTCAAATCCAGGATCATGCACATGCATGTAAGGCTTACTTTTGCCATTTTGTCCCCCTTGATTCAAGTCTTACTTTTTTGTTTCCGCCTCAATCCATTTCGACCTGTCGGGTGGAGCAGGCGAGGAAACCGGTTTGCGCGGATTTTCTTTCAGTTCGTTGAACAGTACCTCCACGGCTTTTTCGATGCCGGGATCGTTACCTTTAGCCAACGCTTCGGGACGGTCAACCACCTCGATATCGGGATAAACGCCGATGCCTTCGATAATCCACTCGCCGCGGTTGTCGTAAATGCCGAAACGAGGGACGGAAATATACCCGCCATCAACCAGGCCGGCGTTGCCCGAAATGCCCACCAGTCCACCCCAGGTGCGCGTACCAATGAGTTTCCCTTCACCGGTCTTTTTGAAGAAATAGGGAAAAGCGTCCCCGCCGGACGATGAGTATCCGTTGATGAGCATAACCTTTGGCCCGTCGTGCGCGATACCGGGTGTTTTCATCGGTTGGGGAAGCCCGTTGCGGTGCCAGTAAACCAGCGTGCGGCGGTTGAGCAGGTCGATCATCCGGTCAGGGATAAACCCTCCTCCGTTGTAGCGGTCGTCGATAATGAGTGCATCCTTGTCGTTGTAGGAATACATCCCCCGGAAGAGTTCGCGGTTTCCCTCGACGGCGGTGTTGGGCACGTGGATATAACCGATCTTCCCTTCCGAAAGCTTGTCCACCAGGGCGCGGCGTTCGTTTACCCAGTCCAGATAGCGCAACTCGTGTTCGGAAGTGATGGTCTTCACGGTATGGCTTTTTGCTCCCGAAGCTGAAGGGGAGCTGTTTACCGTCAGCTCCACATGCCTGTTACCCCAGTTTTCGAGCAACTCATACGGATTGTCATCGGTAGTGAGGTTGTTGCCGTTGATGCTAATCAGGTAATCCCCTGCTTTTACGCCTATCCCATTTTCGGTAAGTGGCGAACGGCGGCTTTCGTTCCAGTTTTCCCCCGCGTATATCTTCTTGATGACGTAACGTTTTGCGGACAGGTCGGCTTCCAGCTCAGCCCCCAGCAATCCGCCGTTAATCCGGTCGACCTTGGCAATATCGCCCCAGTCCACGTATGCATGCCCGGTATTGGTCTCACTCACGATTTCGTTCAGGATATAATCCAAATCAAAGCGGCTGGGAACGTGCGGCAACAGGGCCCCGTACTCCTTTTGTATCCTTTCCCAATCCACTCCGTGCAGGTTGCTCACGTAGAAATAGTCGCGGAAGATGCGGAAAGCATCGGTGTAAATCTGGTTCCATTCTTTACGCGGCTCGATTTTCATCGTCAGGTTGGTCAAGTCGATTTTTTTCGCCCCGGCTTTTTGCCCGGTCTGGTTTTTTGCTACGGCATAATCGCTGCCGGAGCGGTAAATGAACGATTTCCCATTGGCACTCAGGGTTCCGTTGCCTGCGCCATCGAGAATCTCTTCCGTTTTTTCCTCGTCGATACGGTAGCGCATGATCTTGTTGCCGGAAGCGTAGAGCAACCCTTCCTCCACTGCACCAATGATGCGGTAATTTCCCGGCTCGACTGGCAACGCCACGATACGGCTCCGGATATTTTCAAGGTCAATTTGAACGTTCATCGGCGGTTTGTTCTTGTTCCCGGATTGGACGGAATCAGCTTTTTCCCCGCCAACAGGTTCCGTATCGTTTTTGTACCGGATTAGCGTTGTTCCGTCGTTTCGCAACGGTATGGCGTAAATGCGTCCGGCGTTGTTGTACAGGTAGTCGAATTCGAAACTGCTGAAAGTCAGGTTGAAATCCCTGTTGGAGGTGAAGAAGAGAAACTTTCCGTCGCGGCTGAATGTCGGTTGTCCGTCGGAGAACGAAGCGTCGGTGATCTGGTGCTTCCTGCCGGTAGAGATCCGGTACAGCCACAATGCCGACTGGTAGTTGGGCGATGATTTGCTGTAGGCCACCCAATTGCCGTCGGGCGAGAAAGAATAGTCGCGGATTTCTTCCGCCGATGCTTCCTCGATAATAGTCTGTTTGCCAGAAACGGCATCCACCAGCCAAAGTTTGAGTGTGCGGTCGCTGTACACCAATTGCTTGTTGTTCGGGGACCATTCTGCCGTGTACTTCCAGGCTTTTGAACCTTTTGTCAATTGCCTGGGTTGAGCGCCTTTCTTGTTTTCGAGGAGGTACATTTCGTATTCGCCTGTGGCATCGGAATAGTAAACGATGTTGTTCCCGTCGGGCGACCATACCGGAAAAATTTCCCGTATGCCCTGTGTGCGTGTCAGGTTTTCGATTTCACCGTTTTCTACCGGAACGGAGAAGATATCACCCCGGGCATCGAACAGCGCACGCTTACCCGATGGTGAAAGCGAAAAACTGCCCACGAAATCTTTCACGTTCTTGAAATAGGGCAATAGGTTGGGGTTGTCGTAGTTGATGGAGACGGATATTTTATCGGAAGTTCCCGAGGCGAGGTTAAGTACATGGAGATAGCCGCCGTTCTCATACACCAGCTTTCCGTTTCGGCCCGATGGCCACATCACATCGAAATCCTTGTGGTGGGTTATTTGCACGTTTTCCTTGTTTTGTGTGTTGTATCGCCAGATGTTCAGGCGTGTGTCCTGATCGGATGCGTAAAAAATATACTCTCCGTGCCACGTCGGCCACTGGTCGCTACCAGCCCAATGCGTTATCTGTTGCGAGGTATTGTTCATCAGGTCGTACGTCCACAGTTCGGTAGCACGCCCACCTTTGTAACGCTTCCAGGTGCGGAACTCCCGGTCGACCGGAGTGAAGCAGAGCTGCGAACCGTCGGGCGATAAGGTGGCAAAACCGCCGTTCACAATGGGCAGCGGCTCCTCCAATCCGCCGTTGATGCTTACCGTGAAATATTTGCCGTTGCGTTCCCCGAAAGAGGTGCGGTTGGCACGGAAGAGAACACGTTTGCTGTCGGGTGTCCAGTCGAGCACGACGTTGTCGAATCCACCCCGGGGGGGCATCACGCCTTCGGAATTGTAAAACGTGAGCTGGCGTGCTGTTCCGCCTTCGGCGGGCATTACCCATACCTGGCGGTTTCCGGAATATTCCGCCGAGAAAGCGATCCATTTCCCGTCGGGTGAAATTTTCGGAAAAAGTTCGATTCCCGAATGTGAGGTAAGTCGCCTGGCTTCGCCGCCCGAGGCTTGGACCGTCCAGATATCGCCGGCATAAACAAACGTAATCAGGTTCCCGTTAATGTCGGGATAACGCATCATGCGGGCATCATCTGCTGCGGAAGCCCTGAAGATTAAAAGACCGACAGCTAAAAAGAGGAGTAGTTTTTTCATTTTTATATCATAAGCACGCCAGCAAAATCTCCCGTGCCACGTCGCCCGTCACGTTTTGATTTTCGCCGAACGCTACGCCACGGTCGTTAAATCGTTTGGCGATGGTTTCGATGGTTTCGTTGCCGATGTTCTCTTCCGATAGCCGGGTGGTCAGGCCCAGCGAACGGTAAAACTCTTCTGTTTTTTCGATGGCTTTGTCCACACGTTCCGGTTCACTACCCCCGGTGATTCCGAAAACACGCTCGCCGTACTGCAGGAGTTTTTCGTGTTTTTGTTCTTTCAGTACACGAAGCGTGCCGGGCATCACAATCGCGAGCGAATGTCCGTGTGTGGTGCCGTGAAGTGCGGTAAGCTCGTGCCCGATCTGGTGCGTGGCCCAATCCTGCGAAATACCCATCCGGATAAAATCGTTAAGGGCTAGGGTAGCTGCCAGCATATAGTCGGCCATCAGGTTGTAATCGCAAGGGTTTTCCCTTATTTTCGGAGCAATCTCCATGATCGACAACAATACCCCTTCAGCCCACCTGTCCATCAGCCGCGACTGTCCCGGCGTGGTAAGGTATTGCTCCAGCACGTGCGTATAG
>JALHIE010000111.1 GCA_022840285.1 Porphyromonadaceae bacterium | reverse complement strand
AAGGTAATTAAAAAGCGCTTTATCTGCTCCCGGGTGCAATTTTTTTTGTAGTTTTACGCACAAACCCTGATGATAAATTAATTATGCAGGAGGTTAAACAGTGTGAGGCTGTGATTCAGATGATCGAGAGGTGAATTTCCAAAAACCATTTCAGTTTTTATTTGGATATTTTGAATAAACTTGCTGCTTGACTCTACAGACGACTATTTCTCTGTAAGAATAATGACATTTGGGGAAACTGACACAGATAGCGATTGAGATACTGGCGTAAATCAGAAGTGTACGTATTTTATAAAGAAGGTGAAACTAAAAAAAGCTATTGCGGTTGATACAAAAAAAGAGTATAAGGAGATCATGCTGGGCAGGAAAAAGTCAGGGAGTTATACTTTTGAAGCTCCATATGTTTCTGATTGGGCAATTGTTGTAGAATAAAAGATCTCTTTTCTAATCAAAGAATCAGTTTTTAAATTAATGCAAAATCAAAAGTTAATATGCTTTTTTTACAATTATCGTTGAAGTATCTCAAATTTTCGCATTTGTGAAAAGTGGTGTTTAAAAAGTGGGCTAAATATTAATGGTTTTTTTCGAATTGACTAAAAAAATTGACTATGAAAGTAAATAAAACAGTATTATTTTTAATAATTTCAATATTCTTTGTTGGAACTGTTGAAGGACAGAGTTTAATCCTTTTCAAAAGCAGAAGACCTATTCAGCCATGGAGTAAAAATCCGTCATTCTGGGAATATAAAGGAGAACCTTTAATACTTTTGGGTGGAAGTAACGACGATAACCTGTTTCAATGGCCGGAAGAGATATTGATTCCACATCTTGATTCAATGAAACTGGTCGGTGCCAATTATGTTCGTAATACCCTGAGTGACCGCAAGGATATGGGGTTTGAGCTATATCCATTTAAGCAGTTGGAATCAGGGCGATATGATTTGAATGAATGGAATGATGAATATTGGAAACGCTTTGAAACTTTTCTTAAAGAAACAGCAAAAAGAGATATTATAGTGCAAATTGAATTGTGGGATAGATTTGATTATAGTCAGAAAAACTGGCCTCCTCATCCATATAATCCTGATAATAATATCAATTACAGTAAAGAGGAGTCAGGTTTTAGTGATAACTATCCAGATCACGCAGGATCAAATAAACAGCCTTTTTTCTTCACATCACCTTTGCAGAGGGATAATGAAAGTGTATTTAATTTCCAAAAAAAGTTTATAGATAAGGTTTTGTCGTATACTCTTAAACACAGACATGTGCTGTATTGTATTGATAATGAGACTTCGGGAGACGAAAATTGGTCCTCTTTCTGGGCTGATTATATTCAGTCGGTGGCAGATAAAAAAAACAAGAAGATCTGTGTTACAGAGATGTGGGATAACTGGGACATGCGTACCGATATTCATAGACGAACATTTGATCATCCGGAGAAATATCAATTTTGTGAAGTTTCACAAAATACTCATCAGAAGGGTGAAGCAGTATGGACAAATTTCCAATGGGTTAGGAATTATATTAGGGAAAAGCCACGACCAATAAATATTGTAAAGACCTATGGTGCAGATACCGGGAGATATGGAAACTCGAAAGATGCTGTACATCGGTGGTGGATGCATTTAATTGGTGGAGCAGCATCTACACGCTTTCACCGTCCGAATTCGGGACTTGGTTTAAATGAACTTGCAGTAACTTCAATTAGTGCTGCGCGTAAAATTGAATCAGTAGTGAAGTTTTATGTAATGGAGGCCGACAATAGTCTTTTACTGGACAGGGCTGAGCATGAGGCTTACCTTGCTTGTAAACCAGGAGAAGCATATGTTATCTTTTTCCCAAATGGAGGAGATGTAAGGTTGAATGTGGATTTAGGGAACTCTGATTTTGAGATACGGTGGATGGATATAAGCACAGGGGAGTGGCAAACTGAGCCTCAGCTTTTCAATCTGGGTAATTCAACACGCATAACTACACCTGATAAGAAGGCCTGGGTGGCGGTATTAAAGCGTGCTTAACTGGAGGTTTTTTTAAGCTGTTGGAGAAAACATGTACACTCAACTTATTTTAAGGTGAGTTATTGTAATTAAAAACAGGAAGAAAAATTTTATTGACAGATAAAAAGTATGGTATCCGCTTCAGGATGTAATTTTTTTTGTAGTTTTACGCCCAACCCCTGAAACTAAATTAATTATGCAGGAGGTTAAACAGTGTGAGGCTACGATTCGGATAATCGGGAGGTGAATTTCCAAAAACCATTTCAGAGACAGATACAGACCTAAATCTTCCGACACATGCTCGAATATTACCTATACATTCATACTATCCCTAACGATGAAAGTGCTGATCGCAATATTTATTTTACTGGTGAGTGTCACATTTAAAAAGTGTGATAATAAGACATTTATATTGAATGAAACCAAAACCTATTTCCCTTTGCCTGATTCGCTGGGGGGGTGGAGAACCTTGACCGGTCCTGAGGAGATTAAAAAAGTTGCGGGTATAGACCCGTTTAAATTAAATAGCGCTTTCGACTTTGTACGTACTACTACTGATAACGGCGGGTTGTTGGTGGTCAAAAACGGATACCTGGTCTATGAGAAATATTTTGGTAAGGGACAACGCGAAGCCACACCCAATTTGGGTTCTTGTGGAAAATCATTTACCAGTATTGCTGTAGGAATATTAATGGATGAGCGACCTGATCTTTTTCCAAAAGGCCTGAATCAAAAAATTTTCACTCCCGATTATCTTCCATTCAATGCATTTCCCTTACCCGACAGCCGGATGGCTGATATACAGCTGGGGCAGCTCTTAAGCTTTACTGCAGGCATCAGAGGGAATAATCCGGTATTTGTAAACGGTATAGCCCGAGAAATTGATCCTGTCGGCCCCGATGGATGGTATGCCCTGGTAGATACTTATGCCCTGGGAATTGAAACGGGAAGAATGGGTAAAGTCCCATTCAGCACCCAATCTCTCTGGTGCAATCCCGGAGAGGGGTATTCCTATGCCACCGCATCCATTCATATTGCATCCATCATGCTTCGGCATATTACAGGCAACGAGCTGGAAGATTATATTGATACACACCTGGCAACACCATTGGGCTGGGGACGATGGGGTTTCGGATATAAATATGCCAGACAGGTTGCACACACTCCGGGAGGGGGCGGTATTGCTTTGAGAAGTACAGATATGTTACGCTTTTGTTATCTCTTGTTAAACGAAGGGAATTGGAAGGGAGAACAGATTGTGCCAAAAGAATATGTCCGAAAAGCGACCAAGGCTTCTCCCTATAACCCACACTTCACTTACAGCCTACAGTTCAACATTAATAGCAACGGTTCAATTCCTGAGTTGCCCAGGGATGCCTACTGGAAAACTGGATCTGGCGGCCACTGTTTCTATGTAGTTCCTTCGCTGGAGTTAATTGTCTGGAAGATGGGGGGCAGAGATGGTCAGTATGGCAGTAACGATACCGGTCTTTCCGAACCCGAAATGTTATTCGAGCCACTTCAATCTCTCCCCTCTGACGACAACAATAGGGGTGATGTCTACATTAAAACATTGGAACTGATTATTAAGAGCTGTATATGAACTGAATTTTATTCCTAATTTTGGCCATATGCGTAAGGAGATAGTATTTTACAAGCTTATTTTTTATATCGTGATGCTTTACATGTGCTCTGGCTGTACCGTCATGAAAAACGGAAAACAGATGAGAGGAATCTTTATTCGGGGAGATAAGTGGTATTATGATGGGGTTGTGATCAACAGGGGAGCTGCTGCTGAAGGATTGTTAATGAATGTGCGAATGGTCAATGCGGTTTTTGAAGATCGCAGCCGGCAAGCATTGGAAATGGAGGAGAAGTTTGATCCGGAGACCAATGCCGATGCATTTATTTCCCTGATTCCTGAATATGTTGCTTATGGCGTAAATGCGTTTACCATCTCACTCCAAGGAGGGGACCCGGGTTACGAAGGAGCCATCAATTCCGCCTTTAACGCAGATGGTACACTGCGGAAAAATTATCTTGAGAGAGTTGAAAGAATAATAAGGGCCTGCGAGAGACAAGATGTTGTAGTCAATCTCTCCTGTTTTTATCAACGGCAATACTCTCATTTTTCAGCTCTCTCAGGCAAAGAGAGCATCAAAAATGCCATAAAGAATACGGTGAAATGGATTGCCGAAAAAAGGTTCTCCAATGTTATTCTCGAAATATCTAACGAATACCAGCATGGTGGATACAAAAACTGGCCTGATGGTGATTGGCTGATGAGTGAAAAAGGACAGTTGGAATTGATCAGGCTTGCAAAACAGTACAACCCCGGACTGCTAGTCAGCACCAGCGGTTTGGGTAATGGAGAGCTCCACGGTTCATTGATAGAAGCGGCTGACTTTATACTGATCCATTTCAACATCACCCCCATCGACAACTATCCATCTAAAATTGGTAAATTGAAAAAATACGGCAAACCCGTTGTTTGCAACGAAGATGACAAAAAAGGCGCATCAGGTGCCAGGGCTTTGAAACAAGCTGTTATCAATGGGTGCGGATGGGGGTATATGAACTACACGACAAATCAATCTTTCCCTTTTGTCTTTAAAGGTAGTAGCGACGATATTAAGGTTTACAGGATGTTTAGCAAGGCAACTACCCCTGGCAACCAATTCACCGAATAAATGAGTGGATTAGTCTTTTTAATTCATGTATCCGGGAAGAAAATCCGGCAATTTTCCTTAAGTTTGTGACAAATATGCTAACAATAAACAGAATCGATATGAAAGAAATCGACAAGTATGTAAAAATCCACGAAAAGCGTTTCCTTGACGAGCT
>JALHIE010000110.1 GCA_022840285.1 Porphyromonadaceae bacterium | reverse complement strand
TCTCAAGCTGCAGGAATGTATGGAACTGAACTCCCTTGTTTACAACTGGACTCCCAGTAGAAGACTTGATATACACCTGATTCACAGCGGGGAAGATAATCTAATCCCGGTCGACTGTGCCGACCTGTTGTACAAGGTTTACAGGGAAAAAGGATGTTCCATACAGTATATACGCACTACGGGAGACCATTATCAGGCAGGGAGCGAATTCATGCTCACAGCCATTCTTTATCTGTTGTTGAAATAATTATTTAGCCATTTTTTGTGTTATATGACCAAAAAATATTTTTTTTTACCTGTTATCTTTCTTTCTTCTTTTTGCTTTTGGGGTTGTACCCCGCAGGATAGCATCAGGGAATTCACTCCGTTCTATCTGGTAGAAGAACTGGGCGTATGGGATTTTACGGCAGAATTTGCTTTTGAATCTGTTTTGGGGCTTGTTGAAAACCTGAATTTTGAGTTTCCTGAAAAGACTAAGACAGACATTGAGAAGTTATTCCGGAAAGGATTGCAGCGGCAGATCCGTGGCGTTTCCATATCTTATAAAACCATTGATCCGTTTGGAAATGCCGTTATTGCCACCGGGGCATTCTTTTATCCAAAAGACCTGAATCCCCCCGGTATTGTGGAAGTCCCTCCCATTGCCCCGATGCGTGATAGTGAAGCCCCGTCGCTGTACGTAGAACAAAAAAAGTTTTCATTTGAAAGTGTACCTTGCATGCTGGGTTATATTACCATCAACCCCGATTTTGTAGGTGTCCGCTATACAGAAGATTGGCCCCGCCCCTACCTGATTGCCGAACATACCGGAATTGCTGCTTATCACATGCGAAAAGCAGTGGAAGAATACCTCCTGATCAAAGAGAACTACCAACTTGGCAATCGCAGTACCATATTAGGGTACTCCCTTGGAGGAAGCACTTCCATGGCTATGGCATGGTATTATCAGGACCATCCCACGGGATTAAAAGTGGATAAGGTGATCACCGGGGGAGGCGTGTACGATGGCCTGGAAGCTTTCAGGGCCTATGTCCGAACAGAAAGGAACGATTATCAGTCTATCCCCATGGTAATTCTTGGACTGGACAAGTTTTACAACCTGCAACTGGATTATTCCGGAATCTTTGCCAACGGTATGGAAAACCCTGTTGATTCTCCCGACCCGGACAATTACATGCACCCCGATTTTTTCAACCCGGAACTGAGCTGCGAATTTATCAAACTCAAAGAGCCTCTGGAAATGAACTCCATTGTATACAACTATACACCGGGACCGCTAACAGAGATACACCTGATTCATTCATCACAGGACAACCTGATCCCCGTAGCGTGTCCCGACCTGCTATACAGAGAGTATAAAAAAGGGGCTGTGCCATTACTTACGAACGCATAACCGGAGATCATTTTGAGGCCGGTTTCCAATTTATCGCCACTTCTATGTTTTATCTTTTAATAAAATAATTACCGTTATGACAAAATTGACTGCTGATCCTCACTGGATCTGGAAAGTGTTCGCCATCCTGGGGCCCCTTATGTGCCTTATTGGCAATTTATGGCTTGGATGGGGTTTTGAAATGATTTCCTATCTTGTTGGCCTGATCCTGTAAACTTTATTAAACGCAACTGTTATGGATGATTTTTTAAGAATTGCTGCAATGCTCAGTTTTATTGTCACACTCCTGGCATTCGTTTTTTTAGGTGTTTTATAAATAATAAAAGGTATTGACTATGACTATTAACTGGAATCTGATCATCAAGATTGCAGGCGTTGCCGGGCCGATTATCATGATGATTTGTCTGATCCTCCTGGCATGGGGATAATAACTGTAAACTTATAATTCAATGGACCTGATATCAAAAATACTCATCATAGTGGGATCGTTGATGTCCCTGCTTGCTTTGATTGTTCTGGGGGGATTTTGACGCTATATGAGACATAAAGGATTGCCGGCAGCCTTCATGTTGCTGGTTTTTCTCTCGTGCCATAAAACAGACCTGGTTACCAGGCCTCCGGATGGATACCTGGTATCTGTGCTGCGTTCACAGGAGTTCAGCATGCACGAAATGATTGAGCTCACGCTTAGTGATTTTCCTGAATTGGATTTTTCCATGCTGGAATCCGCCGCCGATTTTTTTAACCTGGATATGCGCGTGAAAGTCACCGCCATCTCTTATCGTACGGTAGACCCGAAGGGTGACCCCGTTATTGCAACGGGCATTATCGTTAAACCCCTGGGAATGGCTTCAAGGGGGGTGATTCATGTCCCTCCCACTACCCCTTTATCCAGCCTGGAAGGGGGCAGTGATCTGCTTATTATCACTGAAGGGGTGTTCGCATTCCTTGGTTTTACGGTGATCATACCCGATCTGATAGGGAGCGGGATCAGTTCCGGTCTTCCGCAACCATTCCTGTTTATGGACAATACCGGTCGTGTGTGTTACGATATGCAACTGGCGTCTATGGAATACTATGCCCGCTATGAAAAGGAACCGCTTGATCCCGAAATAGACATTTTTGGATATTCGGGAGGGGCTACCGGTGCTGTAGCCCTGCTGCGTTATATAGACCGGCTTGCAGAATCCCCGGTAAAAGTGAAGCAGCTCTTTGCCGGAGAAGATGTATACCAGATGAGTAAAACCTATCAGATCCTAAAAGAGAGGGGGGTTGCCGAGTATCCTCTGATTCCTCTGATGATCAAAAGCATGGACTACTGGTACGACCTGCAACTGGATTATTCCAGGATTTTTACGGGGCCGTTGCTTGCCAACCGGGAAGAATGGCTGGATACATACATGCACCCCGATTTCTTCTCTGCCAAAGGTAATCCCGAAATTAAAAAAATCGAAGACGTATTGTCTTTGCATTCCATGCCGGAGGGTTGGTATACCCGCACCCTCATTTACCTGGGGCATGCTGCTGACGATTTGTCTGTTCCCTGTGAAGAAACACAGGTGTTTTTTAACAATATGAAGACAAAATCAAAATATGTCACGTTTTTTTAAAGATATTCTTAAAGAAGGAGATTTTTCCATCTCCGATGTATTTACCGAAGTAAAAAAAGATTTCCCCGCTCTGGATCTTTCCCGGATAGAACCCCTGATCAAAGCCCTGATAAGAATGAAAGTACGCATTACGGCTATATCTTATAATACAATTGATCCCCTGGGAAATCCGGTGGTATCTTCGGGGATCATCATGCGGCCCCTCAACAGGAAACCGCGTGGTGTCCTGCATTTTTTACCCTCGGCCAATATCGACAAATTCGGATCGGGGAGCGATGCCCTGATTATATTTGAAGGAGTCTTGTCATTCCTGGGCTATATTGTCATCATTCCCGACCTGCTGGGCAACGGCGTCACCAAAGATACGTTGGAGTCCCCTTTCCTTATGGCCGATAACACAGGACGGGTGGCATACGACATGCACCGCGCAGCCATAGAATACTTTCCCGGGATCACGGGAAGTCCGTTGCAAAAGCATATTTCCATTGGGGGATATTCCATGGGCGGATCCAGTGCCCTGGCACTGGTACGTCATATTGAAAAGGAACAGCCAGAGGACATCATCATTGACAGGGCAATCATTGGAGGCGGCATATACGATATGAATGTGGCTTTTGAAGAATTTGCCAAAACAGGCTATGCTCAATATCCGGCGGCTCCGGGAATCTTCAAGGCTTATGACATATGGTACGGCCTGAACCTGGATTATTCACGGATCTTTATCGGCCCCCTGCTGGAAAACATGGATAGCTGGCTGGACAGGACACACTACAGGGATCAGTTGATAGAATGGATAGGTCAGGACCTTCATAAATATATGCACCCCGATTTCTTTACACCCGAAAGAAACAGCGAGATCAAAAAACTCTGGGATAAGTTCAGGGAAAACTCACTGGTTGACGGATGGACACCCAAAACACATATTCTGATTGCCCATGCTTCTGATGATTTATCGGTTCCTACACGCGTGGCAACCTATACCGTGGAACAGTTCAGAAAACGCGGAGCCTGCATACGCAGCCTTTATGGCAAAGGTGGCCACTATGAATTCGGAAAATGGTTCTTCCTGCGCATGGGAATTCATTTGCTGATGAAACGCATGGCCTTCTGGACCCGTCACTAAATAGTAACATTGCAGAAACCGCCTGCCTGCTGTTTGAAAAGAAGCCTTAGGATTCCCTTCCTGCAGAAGGATGTGCATATATAGCAGCAAGACTTTCCCTATAAACCCTCCCGACCGGGATCTTGACAGGTTCCATGTCATTAAGGATCACACTGTTTCGGGTGATGCTCACAATCTTGTCCTTCGATATGATATAGGACTTATGTATCCTTAAAAACCTGTCCCGCGGGAGCGTTTGTTCGAGCGCTTTGAGTGAACCAAAAGCCGTAATCCTTTTGTTTCTGGTATAGTAAGTAACGTATTCATGCTGGGATTCCATATAGATAAGCTCAGGCAGATCAATTTTGTGGATTTTGTAATCGGACTTTACATAAATGGACTCCGAAGCCTGTCTTGTCCTGTCACAGATTTCCCTGGCTTTATCAATGGCTTTTCGGAAACGGGAAAGCTCAATGGGTTTGAGAAGATAATCGGCAGCATCTACCTCAAACCCTTCGACGGCAAACCGGGAATGTGCTGTTGTGAATATCACACAAACCGGCTTTTTCAGTTGCCGGACAAGCTCTATTCCGCTCATCTGCGGCATCTGAATGTCACAAAGTAATATGTCTGCCGTATGTTCTTCAAGATATTGTGCAGCCTGCGCAGCATGGTTGAAACTCCCGGTCAGTTTCAGTTCAGGGATAACGGAAACATACTCTTCCAGGAGCCTGCGGGCAGGCGTCTCATCATCAACTATCACCACTCGGTATCGAAGATTTTTCATAGTTCAATCTTCAACGTGACAAGGTATTCTTTTTCCGTTCTCTGCATCTCCAGGGAGTGCTTGCCGGGATAATACAATTTGAGCCGCCTTTCCACATTGGAAACTCCCAGCCCTTCTCTCTCAAAATTTTGTTCATTGGCCTTACCCTTCGTATTGACAACGGTAAACAACAGCCTCTTATTTTCCACCAACAGGCTGATCGTGATCTTACCTGCAGGATTGCTTGTCATATCTCCGTGTTTGAAGCTGTTTTCAATAAATGGCTGCAGTATCATGGGAGGGATCTCTGCCCGGGCATCATCCACGATATGGGTGAAACGTAAGTTTGCAATTTCTCCGTAACGCATCCCCTGAAAACCAAGGTAATTTTCAATATATTGGACTTCCCGGGCTATCGGCACTTTGTCTACCTGGCATTCGTCAATAATATAATGCAGCATTTCGGCCAGCTTCATGATCATTTCCGGTGTTTTCTCACTTCTGGTATAACTTAAGGAATATAAAACATTCAATGCATTGAAAACAAAATGAGGATCCATACGGCTTTTGAGCAGGGTCAGCTCCATGTCCTGTTTTTCCTGTATAAGATTCTCTGACTGTATCCTGATTTTCCGGGCACGTATTCCCGTGGCACCTAAATAGGCTCCCATCACCAGCATTGAATTACGGAATAACGGGTAAATAAATGGTGACCGTTGAAAATGATCCCGGAGCATCAGTCTCAATACAATGTCTTCAGTCAACATCAACAGGCTCACGAAGGCCACAAGAAAACAGGAAGTGGTAAGCATGGCCAGCAATCTTGGCATCTTCTTGCGGTTCACGTATTCCAGGTATCGTTCCAGTCCGAAGAGCATCAGGGTCATCCAGCATGTATCCACAAAAGCCAGAACCAATGCGATCCAGGGATCTACACGCATAGCCCCTACGAACAGAAGGAGAAATACTGTTAAAAAAAATAGAAAATAATGGTATGTGCGGGATTTT